>CAIYOY010000001.1 GCA_903927905.1 uncultured Verrucomicrobiales bacterium
AGGCAACGTGGGGAATTATAGTTGTCGCTGATGAGGAAATATAATTGTCGTTGACGGCCGGACCGAAAGAAAACCCACCAAGACAGTCGCCATCTGAAACTTTCCATCCATGCCAATTTCTGAAAATGACTTTCAAATCAATTCCTGTTCAGGAGTTGCGTCTGAAAGCTTTCAGGATTTGAATGAGATTCAAGACAGGATTGAATTTTTTTTGCACGAAAGCTTGCCACAGTGTGTGAAATATCTGCCAGGTCATGGGGATGGATCAATCAAACGGAAGGCGGAGAAGGAACTGGCCGGAAGCCTCTGCAAACTTCTTCAAGCTATCGCTTTCGAAAAGAAAGTGATTTTCACCTTTTTTAATGAAGATTTAGACACCTATAAAAAGAGTCGAACTGATGACATGACAGCCATACCGTTTGTCGGGTTGGCTTATCTTCGAGTTGGGCCGTTTTATTATAATTGTCAGGATCAACTTTACGTTATCGAGGCCAAACGGTTGCCGGCCCCGACACGAGCTGGCCAGGGTGATCGAAGCCGCGAGTATGTGGTGAGCGATTGGAATAATTGCGCTTCTCCGACCAAAAACCGCACAGGAGGAATTGAACGTTTCAAAGAAGGGCTTCATGGGGGTAATTTTGTCCGTTCCGCCATGATAGCATTCGTCCAGCAAAAAGACGCGGCGCACTGGTTGAGCCAAGTAAACTCATGGATTACAGACCTTATCATCAAAGCCATTCCCTCTCACAAAGCATCTTGGAATAAAGATGATCATTTGATCGCTGTTCCATGTTCGCCAGTTGTCGGGATGTCTGATTTTCAATCAACGCATGTTCGCGCCGATAAAAAAGTCCCCATTACACTTCGCCACTACTGGTTGCATCTGAATTAGGCCGGACACGCTCGGCCCGCTCTTTCTTAATGCCCCATCAGGATTTCGCTTTTTCCTTCTGGCCCACGATCTCCACTTCGTTTTCTTTCTTCAACTTTTCAAAATACGGCGGCAGGACGCGCTGCAACTGTTGATTTTCCAGATAGCTTTGGATCTGCTTGGACACTTTGGCGTATTCCATTTTACCCGCCGGAATTTTTTCCAGTGTCTTGATGATATGATAACCAAAACGTGTTTCCACCAGATCGCTCACCTGATTTGTTTTCATGGAAAACGCCGCCGCTTCAAATTCCGGGACCATCTGGCCCTTGGGAAAAGTATATTCGCCGCCGGTGTCTTTGGAGCCGGGGTCGTCCGAGTATTGCTTGACTAACTTGCCGAAATCTTCGCCCTTCTCAATCTGGGCTTTGATGTCTCTGGCCAACTTCTCCTTCTCCTTTTTCACTTCCGGCGGATAGGGCGTCTTGGTTTTTGGATCTATCGTGGAGATCAGGATGTGACTGGCCCGCACCTGTTCCTTCTTTTCAAACTGGGTCGGGTTTTCCTCGTAGAATTTCCGGGCGGAATCATCGCTCACCTTGTATTGGGATTTCACTTCGCGATCCAACACCGTTTCGCAGATCTCCTGTTCCAACAGGCGCGCGCGGAATTGATCCAGATTCATGCCGGTGGCTTTGATCTGGGTGTTGAACGATTCTTCCGTACCCAACTGCTGCTTCATGTCCGCGATATATTTTTCCGAGGCTTCTTTGCCCTTGGCTTTGTCCGCGTCCGTGGCCCGGTGCATCAACATCTCCGTGACAATCAAACGTTCCAACAGGTCGGCTTGAATTTTCGGACGTTGCTCGTCAGGAACATCCCCGCCTTGCGCGGCGACATTGGATTTATAAAGAATAAAGGCCTCGGTCACGCGGCTTTGTTTGATTTCAAAGCCTTTGCCTTTGGCCACAATCGGGTCGGCAAAAAGCGCATCGGTTTTGGCGGGTTCGGCGGCGGAAAGAACGGAGCAAGTTGGGATGAGCGCGCAGGAGAGAATCCCGGCCAGTAAATATTTTGACGTAGATAATTTCATGTTTTTATAATTTAACCACCCGCACATCACAGATGTCGGGATCTTTTTCGATTTCTGCAAGCAAGGCCGGCGGCGGCACACTGTCCAGATTCAAGACCGTTAGAGCGCGGCCACCCACTGCATCCCTGCTCAGGCTCATGCTGGCGATGTTGACGTGGTGCTTGCCCATCAAGGTGCCAATGTAGCCAACAATCCCGGGTCTGTCCTTATTATTCATCAGGAAAAGCACCCCTTCCGGCACGATTTCGACCGGTTGACTGTAAATCCGCACAATGCGCGGATTATTGGGCGAACCAAAAAATGTTCCGCCTGCTGAAATCTTTTTGTCCCCGGCATAAACCGCGACGTGGAGCCATTCATTGAACGTGACCGGTTCATCCGACCGCTTTTCTTCCACCGTGATGCCGGCCGCTGCGGCCATGGCGCGGATATTGACATTGTTCACGTCTTTGATCGCGCTGTTCTGGAGAAATCCGAGCAAAATCGCCCGCGTGATCGGATCAATATTCGGCAAATCCTTCGCTTTGCCGCCATAGGTAATATATATGCGATCGGTGCCGGGGGCGGCCAATTGGCTCAAAAACTTGCCCAATTTCTCGCCCAGCAACAGGTAAGGTTTGACTTGCTCGTACGTTTTGGCATCCAAAAACGGCAAATTGACGGCATTCCGCACTTCGCCGGTCAATAAATAAGCTGCGATGATTTCCGCCACTTCAATGCCGCACTTTTCCTGCGCTTCCGATGTGCTGGCACCCAAGTGTGGCGTCAGCAAAACGTTCGGCAATTTCCGGTAAGGATGGTCTGCTGGAAGCGGTTCCACGGCAAATACATCCATAGCAGCCCCAGCCACTTTCTTGGACTCCAAAGCAGCGATAAGGTCTTTTTCCTCAATGATTTCCCCACGGGCGCAATTCACGATGCGCACCCCCGGCTTCATTTTGGCAAAAGCGTCGGCATTTAACATCCCCTTTGTCTGTTCCGTTACGGGCATGTGAACGGTGATAAAGTCCGCGACCCGATAGATGCCATCGGTGTCCGGCACCAATTCCACTCCGAGTTGTTTGGCGCGTGCTTCCGTCAGAAATGGATCATAGGCAAGGACTTTCATCCCAAAGGCCAACGCTCGTTTGGCCACTTCTCCGCCAATTCTTCCCATGCCGAGTACGCCAAGCGTTTTTCCATATAACTCTATGCCTTGGAACAGCTTGCGGTCCCATTTTCCGGCAACCATCGAAGCATGAGCCGGAGCGATATGGCGGGCCAGCGCTCCAAGCATAAAAAAGGTTAATTCCGCTGTGGTTACTGTATTTCCGCCGGGCGTATTCATGACTACCACCCCACGTTGAGTGGCGGCTTCGACATCTACATTATCCACACCGACACCGGCCCGGCCAACGACTCGCAACTTTGGCGCGGCTTGGAGAACTTTGGCGGAGATTTTGGTTTCGGATCGGACGATCATGGCCTCCACGTCTTTGACGGCCAAGAGGAGTTCAGCTTCGGAGAGCTTGTTCTTAAAATCGAGCACCGTCACCTTGAATTCAGGACGCTGCTTTAAAAGCTCGATGCCTTTGGGCGAAATTGGGTCACAAACCAAAACATTCATAAAAGAGCGGCGAGTGTAGGTAAACGGATTACAGAGGTCAAACCCTCAAATGAAGATATTTTGGCAAAATAGTCCCAAAAATTGACCGCATTCCATTTTTTGGACATTTTTACCGTTTTTTATTGAGATTGGCCGTGCTTTTGCTTAGTATCCACAATTAATTGATCAAAATTGCTAAGGATGAGCACCTTGGCATAACTATATTTTAATGCAAAAAATCCATTTTGCGTTCCGAATCCTTATGGTTCGGAATCGCGCTTTTTTTGTTATTCTTTCGGCGGTTTGTGTCCTGTTTTTTGGCGCAAACACGTCTCGTGCAGTCACCTTGGTGCATGATTTCTATCTGCCCATGCCGGAGGACCAGATTTATACGGCGGACAAGACCATTCAGACTTCGGGCATTTCGAATGTCATCTTTTCGACTTTTTCCATCATTGTCACGGGTGATGGAACGCAAATTTTCTACGATCATCATGAGGATGGATATGAAATAGATCTGGCTCATCCGACGCAATCCAGCACACAAATTTGGGGTGACGGTATTGATAGCAATGGTATTCCGCCGGGCTTTACCCACGACCCGACAAATTTGACGGCAGGCACGGTGATTACGTTAACCAACAATGTCACCATACCGCACATTGGCGGGAGCAATTTGTTCGATGGCGGCGACCGGGTGGCGGGAACGAAGGCTTTGGTTATATCACGGGCGGCTTGGCCGGCTTTCACCGGTCCGGTCTTTGCCGGAGCCGCCGTGGTGCCGGCGACGATTGATTATGGCACGAATTTTATCAGTCCGGTTGGGCAGGACATGACGAATAAATTGTTTCAGTACGTCGGAATGATGGTGATGGCGGGAGAGGACGGAACTTCGGTGACCATTGATACCGATGGTTCCGGGCCGGCCGCCCCTTTTACGGTTTCTCTGGATCGCGGACAATCTTACCTGGTGAACGGCGGGGTAAAAGTAGGCGGCAGCATCCTGGCGACGAAGGGTGTGCAGGTGAATCTGATCATCGGGCATGTCAACGGTTCCTTCGCCAGTGATTGGTTTAACCTGACGCCGACCAGCACCTGGGGCACTAATTATGTTTCACCCGTGTGCACTTCGCAGAGCGGGAACCCGGCTTATGTTTATTTGTATAACCCGAATACGACGACCAACGTGATCACTTATATTACGAGGGCCGGCTCATCCAATTTCTCCATCGCGCCGGGAACCAATTATCAGTTTCAAATGCCCAAGTTGTCGGGCGCAAGTTTTACCGCGACGAATGGCTCAAATTTTTTCTGTATTTCCACCGTGGGCGCGAATCCGGCCGGGGACACGGCTTACAACTGGGGTTTTACGCTTTTGCCGAAAGAAGGTTTGACCACTGAAGCGGTGGTGGGCTGGGGGCCGGGCAGCGCTGATGGCACGGTAAACGGCAGTCCGGCCTGGGTTTCGCCGCTGCAATCCACGACGGTTTACGTGATTTACGGAGGCGTTCATACCAATGCTTTTACGGATGTGAACGGGAGAGGTTATGACACCAATTATAATCTGTTGGCGTTTCAATCGCAGACCATTTATGACCCCAGGACGAACAACAGCCAGACGGGCATGCGCATTTATACGATAGACGGGACTCTGATCTCGGCTGCCTGGGGTGAAGATCCAGATAAAGCGTCTCCCGGAAATCCATACATCGACGCGGGCACGACGGTGTACCCGTTTCCAGTGCCGACGGTGGTGAAAACTTCAACCATCGTCACGGACGCTCCGCCAGCGGGATTGAGCATCGCGGATACACTGGAGTACACCATGGTCGTGGACAACCGGGGCCTTTTGCCCTTGGGCAACGTGGTGGTGATTGACACGCCGCCGCCGACGCTGCAATACGTGACCAACAGCACGACGGTGGACGGGATCAGCATTCCAGATAGCCCAAGCGGGACCGCTTTCCCGCTGGATTCGCCGGGTTACACGGTTCCGGTGATTCTGCGCGATGGCAAGACCACCTTTAAATTCCGGGCCAAAGTTTTGGCGACCGGCACAATCATCAACGCGGTCAACATCGGCGGCACGGATATTATCGCGCAAAACGCTGTCAGTCCGGTGGCGCCCACGCCTTGCAACTTGAATTTCACAGATTCTACGGGAGCAACCAATATGTCCATCTATGTGGCGGGAGCTAACATTTTTGTCACTTTGACTAATACGCTGGCGAACCTTTCTTCCAATACGGTGGAACATATTTCCATGACGGTGAATGATTTGAACAGTGGAGATACCGAAAATATCAATCTGCTGGAGACGGGGACGAATACGGGGATTTTCCGCAATGTTTCCCCTTTGCCATCCTCTCTGACGTCCGGTGTGCCGCAGCAGGATGGAGTTCTCCATGTCAACTATGGAGATAGTCTGTCGGTGACTTATACGGATCCGATTTACGCGGAGGCTTGCAGCGGATCGGCCATCATCCAGACGCCGAGCTACATCAAGCCGCTTTATTTGAGTGACCCAAGTCAGGCGCTGGACCGGATTGATCCGGTGGCGACGGGCGATGGCACGACGACCAACACGGGTAATTTACTATACAGTATTCAAACCGTTGGGTTTGATTCAGTCACCACGAATTCCACCACGGGGTCCAGCATTACCGTTTCTCACACGACGACTGGAACCAACCGGTTGATGTTGGTGGCGGTGCAACAAAACCGGGCCACGGCGGCAACGTTTGAAACGGTCACCAATGTAACCTATAATGGCACGGCCTTAAATCTGCTTGGAATTCGAACCAACTTGACCAGTGGTGACGACGTGCTTTCCCTTTGGTCCTTGGTTGCTCCTCCCGCCGTAACGGCGAATGTCGTGGTGAGTTTGAACACGAACGATACCGACGGGGTTTTTGTTGGTGTGGCGACTTTTACCAACGTGAATCAAAGCACGCCCCTGGGGCCGTTTGTTTCCAACACTGGCGGCACGGCTGGCGTGACCAATATCATTGCCTCGGCGACCAACGATCTGGTTTTTGACGCCGTTGATATTCGCTCGGCAAATTTTGGTGCGGCCGCCAGTAACCCAGGGGCGGGGCAAACGAAGCTTTACACGAATTTTTTTAATGCGCGGGTCGGAGCAGGCGTCAGCACGCACGCCGGGGGCGCATCCGTGACCAATACCTGGCTGGCCGCAGCTGCGGCTGATTGGGTGATTGCCGATGTTTCCATTCACCCAGCTTTGACCGCCGGGATCACCAACGCGACGACGTTTACCCAGACGACGAATTTTTGTCAGAACTTCTTTATGCCGGCGGGCGGGGTTGTCACCATTACTAATTTTGCCACGGTCGTTGCTGGAGTAATGCCAGGCAGTCCGGCCATCATGGCGTCCCTAAATGTTGGCACGACCAATATTCTTAATTTAACGAATGCGACTTACACCGCCGGGAACAGTAACTTGGTTTGGACAGGGGCGTTAAGCAGCAATATTACCGTGCTGGCGGGTCAAGCGATCAGTTATGTGGTTTCCAACCAGCAAACCAATCTGACTTTCCGGTTGGATTACGACAGCACCAACAAGCCGGCCAAGATTTCACTGCCGACGACAACCATTATCCAGGTTCCCAGCTTTGCGATTTATGATGCGCCCTATCCGGGTGGTAATCTGGTTTCAGCTCCACCGGTTGGCGCAAAACTGTATGTGCGGGCGACCGTGACCGATCCTTTTGGCAGTTATGACATCAATCATCTTGATCTCGTGATTGACGGACCAGGGACGAGTGGGGACATAGCGTTGTCCTTCACCAATTCCAACATCGCCTATGATGATGGTTGCACCCGGATTTATGAATATCCCTGGCAAACAATCAATAACAGCGGCAACTATAATCTTTCGGTCACGGCGAATGAAGGGACGGAAGGCATCACGGCAGCGGCCAATGCCAGTGTATCATTGACAGTGTTGGATTTAGGCACGCCGAGCATCACGGAATTTACGGCCACCAGTAATGGATCGGACACGAATGCTTATATCACCAATTCGATCGTGTTCATCCGGGTGACGGATTTGAATCGTAACAGCAATTCGGTGGTGGCTGAGACCTTGACGGTGACGGTGACGACCTCGGGTGGAGATTCTGAAATAGTCACGTTGGTCGAAACCGGAACCAACACTGGTATCTTCACCAATCAGATTGCCACGACCAATGCCGGCCCGACCAATCTGAACAATGGGATTTTGACCGCGCCAGCCGGCACGGTTTTGACGGCGAGTTACACGGATGTGAGCGATCCCACCGACACGTCGAGCAGTACGGCGATTATTAGCAGTCCGGCGGGAGTGCCTGGGATTAGCATGAGCAAAACGTTGATCACGCCGTCCAGTGGCCAGTCGGCGGGTGTTAATTCCACCATCCAATACGGTCTGCAAGTCATCAATACTGGCAGCACCATTCTAACGAATGTTTCGCTGACGGATAATTTTCCATCCAATAAAATCGCTTTTATCTCAGCCAGCGTCGCGCCGAACACAACCAACGGCGGTGCCTTGGTCTGGACTAATCTGGGCAATTTCTCTCCGGGTCAGACCACGAATATCACGGTTTCATTTTTGGCCACGAATGCCTCGAGCGCAACGAACTTTGCCATCGCCAACGGTGGGACGGTGACGAATACCAATAGCGTGGTGGTGTCAATCACCAAAACTGCCTTGACGGTGATCAAGTCATTGCTGAATCCGACCAATGGACCGGTGGCGGTTGGCAGTAATGTGACGTTCCAAATCACGATTCAAAATACCGGGACCACGACGATTCCGACGTTGCCGATGGAAGACACGTTCAGCGGAGTCAGATATCAATATGTGACCTCCAGCATCCCGGCCAATGGAATTTCCTCCGGTGGCTTGTCCTGGACCAACCTTGCCAGTGTGCCGTTGGTGGCGAATGCCATTATCACCAATACGGTCACGATGAAGGTGATCGGCGCGGGCAACCCGTCGCTCAATACCGCAACGGTGGATTTCGCGGTGGATTCCCTGGGCAATTCGGTGCCGACCGCCGTTGGCACGAATGGGTATGTCACGACCTCGGCGACGATTTCGGGTTTTGTTTATAATGACGTGAATACCAATGGGGTTTACAACGTGGGGGTTGATGCGGTGATGCAGGATGTCAACCTTGCGCTTTACACGGATCCGAACGGGGACGGCAACCCGGCGGACGGCACGCTGGTGGCTCTCACCACCACGGACCCGAACGGGTATTATGAATTCCTGAATCTGAGCATTTCTCATTACGTGGTGGTGGAAACCGATCCGGCCGGGTTCAGCAGCTTCGCCCCGGCCAACAATCGTCTGGCCGTGAACGCCACGAATTTGACCGCCTATACCAACAATAACTTTTTTGATTATCAGCCGAACGCCACCAATTATGGCAACATCAACGGAACGGTTTGGAACGATGTCAATCATAACGGGACGAATGATGCGGGCGAGACCGGCTTGAACAATGTTTCGATTGACCTGGTGCAGGACGTGAACACCAATGGTCTGGCCGATTTGGGCGAACCGGTGGTGAGCAGCACGACGACCGGGACGAACGGGACTTATTCTTTTGCCAATGTCACGCCCGGAGCCTATGTGGTTCGTATAACGGTTCCGTTTACTTTTTACAGCACGGGCGATATCCGGCCGCCGAACGACGGCCAGATTGGGATTATCCTGACGTCCGGCACGACTACGAATGGCAATGATTTTTACCTTCACTTGAACCAGCCGCCGGTGGCGAATAATGACAGTTATTCCACGCTGGTGAATCTTCCGTTGACCGTGGCGGCTGGCGGGGTTTTGACCAACGATACTGATCCGGATGCAAATTCTTTGACTGCGGTTCTGGCCACAGGGCCGGCCAATGGCGTGCTTTCGTTGAATACCAACGGCGGATTCACTTACACTCCCAATACGAATTTTAGCGGGACCGACACCTTTACCTATTATGCCAATGACGGGTTGACCAACAGTGCCAGCGTGGCCACGGTCACGCTGACTATTGTTCCGCAAGCCGACGTGCAGGTGATCAAGACTGGTGCGGCTAGCGTGTTGGCGACTTCGAATATTACCTACACTATTGTGGTGACGAACTTTGGGCCCTCCACCGCAAGCAACGTGGTGGTGAGCGATGTATTGCCGACCAATGTGACTTTTGTCAGCGCGACTGGTGGCGGGGTGACCAACAGCGGGGTGGTGACTTGGCCGACGAATGTCAGCATAGCCAGTGGGGCCGGGAATTCTTACACGGTGACGGTCAAGGCGCCAGCGAGCGGAACCATAACCAATACCGCGATTGAGAATACGCCGACGGGTGATCCGACACCGACGAATAATACCAACATCGTTGTGACCACCGTGACGCCGCAAGCGGATGTGAGCGCGACGGAGACAGGCCCGGCGACAGTAGGAGCGTTGACGAATATCACTTACAGCATCCAGATCACGAACCTTGGGCCTTCGACTTCGAGTGGGATCATTGTGACGGACACATTGCCAGCCGGGGTGACGGTGTTTAATGCCGGAGGCGGGACAGTGGGCGGCGGCGTGGTGACGTGGAGTGGGATCACGCTGACCAACGGACAGGTGACGAATCTGACGCTGGTGGTGACGCCGCCGGCGAGCGGGGTGTTGACCAACATCGTTTCCAGCACGGCAACAACGCAGGACACGTTGACCAATAATAATAACGGCACCGCCGCGAGTGCGATTGTCATTACTACCATAATCCCGCAAGCGGACGTGAGCGCGACGGAGACAGGTCCGGCCACTGTTGGAGCGCTGACCAACATCACGTATAGTATTCAGATCACGAACCTTGGGCCGTCGACGTCGAGCGGGATCATTGTGACGGATGCCCTGCCGACGGGAGTGACGTTTGTCAGCGCGACTGGTGGCGGGAACACCAACGGCCTTGGGCAAGTAGTGTGGCCTGGGGTGACGCTGACCAACGGCCAGGTGACGAACTTGACGCTGGTGGTGACACCGCCGCCGAGCGGGACGCTGACCAACATCGTTTCCAGCACGGCAACAACCCAGGATACATTGACCAATAACAACAACGGGACAGCGGCATCAGCCATCGTGATCACGACAGTGATCCCGCAAGCGGATGTCAGTGCGACCGAAACCGGTCCTGCGACCGTCGGTGCCCTGACCAATATCACTTACAGCATCCAGATCACGAACTTTGGGCCTTCGACGTCGAGTGGAATCATTGTGACCGATACATTGCCAGCCGGGGTGACGGTGTTTAATGCCGGAGGCGGGACGGTGGGCGGCGGCGTGGTGACGTGGAGCGGGATCACGCTGACCAACGGCCAGGTGACGAACTTGACGCTGGTGGTGACGCCGCCGCCAAGCGGGACGCTGACCAACATCGTTTCCAGCACGGCGACGACGCAGGATACGTTGACCAATAATAATAATGGGACGAGTCCGGCAGCCATCGTGATCACGACGGTGATCCCGCAGGCGGATGTGAGCGCAACGGAGACCGGTCCGGCGAGTGTGGGAGCGTTGACCAACATTACTTATAGTATTCAGATCACGAACCTTGGGCCTTCGACGTCGAGTGGGATCATTGTGACGGACACATTGCCGGCTGGGGTGACGGTGTTTAACGCGGGCGGCGGGACAGTGGGCGGGGGAGTGGTGACGTGGAGCGGGATCACGCTGACCAACGGCCAGGTGACGAACTTGACGTTGGTGGTGACGCCGCCGGCGAGCGGGGTGTTGACCAACATCGTTTCGAGCACGGCGACGACGCAGGATACGCTGACCAATAACAACAACGGCACGGCGGCATCAGCCATCGTGATCACGACAGTGATCCCGCAAGCGGATGTGAGTGCCACTGAAACCGGTCCGGCGACAGTAGGAGCGTTGACGAATATCACTTACAGCATCCAGATCACGAACCTTGGGCCGTCGACGTCGAGTGGGATCAT
>CAIYOY010000002.1 GCA_903927905.1 uncultured Verrucomicrobiales bacterium
AGGTTGCGTCCCCGCAGAGCCTTATCTTCCGGCAAAGCAGCCAAGGATTATAGAGATGAAAAATACCCTGACAATGGGGTCCAAGCATTATTCCGCTTTTGACCGCACAGATCTGTCCGGTTTTGATCGCACCACGACAGGCAAAACCAACCACTTGCAAATCCGGCAGATCAATGTCGGTGACGTTCAGATTGATGCTGGCGGGCGAGAAGCTGCCGGAGGACGCGGTGATGGTGGCGACGCGCACGCCGTTGGGCAGATGGTCGCTCACGCCATTGACGGTGAAGTTGGTGCTGGTGGCCCCGGCCGGGATGATGACGCTGGCTGGCACTGACACACCATTGGTGGGGGTGCCAGACAACAAAACAGTCAGCGGCCCGGTGGTGGCGGTGTTGCGTGACACCGTTCCGGTGGTGGAGCCGGATTCGGAAATAAGTGTCGAGGCCAGAGTCAGCGTCAGTGTTGGGCCGTCATCGTCATTGATGGTCATCGTTTGGCTGACCGTGGTGCTGGAGATCGGCGTGTGCAGATTGCCATCAGCCACGGTGGCACTGACGGTCGAGGTACGCGTGCCGTCCACCACGTTATTGTTCCCCACGCTGATGGGGAAGGTGACGCTGTTGACGTTGGCTGGAATTGTGACGGTGGTCGGTACGCTTAAGTCCGAGCCGGTCGCGCTCACGATGATGGTCATGGCTTGCGGACTGGTGAAGCTGCGCGTCACCGTGCCATGCGCGGCGGGATTGGCCGCGCCTTCGGTGATGGCCGGATGATCAAAGCTCAACGACAGCGAAGGCGTGTCATCATCCAAAATGAAGAACGAAACCGGCGAGCTGTTGTAGCCGCTGGCCGAGGCGCCGATGGCCACGGTGGCGGTGACATTCGGCACACTATTATCAATCGGTGAAATATGGAACGAAGCATTGGTCGCGCCCGCCGGAATCGTCACCGTGGCCGGAGTAAAGGTCACGCGGGTGGGGTCGCCGCTCAGCGTGACCGTCACAGGATTATTGGTCGGCGTATTGCGGCTGACAAAACCGGTCGCCGGCGTGGAAGAATTTTCCATGATGGTATTGACCGGAATGGAAAGAACCAGTGTCGCCACATCATCGTCCAACAAGGTGATCGCATTGGAAGCCCCGACATAACCGGGCGCAGATGCCAGCACCGGAATCACGCGGGTTCCTTCCACGATATTGTCATTAAACCCGTTGATCGCAAAAGAAGCGGCGGATTGACCCGCCTGAATGGTCACGGTGTCGGGCAGCACCAAGGCGCTGCTGGGAATATTGGTGAGCGTTACTGTCAAGCTGCTGCTGGAATCGCCGCTGCGGCTGACGGTGGCGATGGCTCCGGGCGCCGCCGCGTTTTCAGCGAAGGTGCTGCGCGAAAAGGTCAGGGTCAGGGCCGGCGCGATATTGATGGGTTGAGCGGAGATGGAGACGTTGTTGCCTTCATCGGTTTCCACCACCGTATTGCCCGCGTCGGTCTTGACCACGATCCAGTAATTCCCCGAACCGAAAACCGGCAGCGTCACCGTTTGTGTGACAGTAATAGACTGGCCGACGGGGAGCGCATTGGTGAAGGCAAACGCCGCCAGCAATTGATCGCCGCCAATCGCGTTGTCCGAGGAAAGGAAAACCTGATCGGTCCAGGGAGTGGCGGCACTCGCGGTTCCACTATTCGTGATGGCCCAGGTGATCTGAACGGGTTGGCCGGAGACGCCATTGGCCGGGGCGGAGATGTTGACCACCTGCAAATCAGGATAAGGCGCGAGGATGGAAGTGGCGTTGTTCGTGCTGGTGTTGTTGGCCTCGGCGTCGGTCACGCCGTTGTATTCAAATATATTATTGCCGCTGTCCGTGGTGACCACGATCTGCAGGCTGCCCACCCCGCGCGCGCCGTCCGGCAATTGGAACGCGAATTGGCGATGGCTCGAACCGCTGGCCGCAATCACATTCGTGACCGCGAGATTGGTATTCACCAGCATTTCGCCCGTGGTCAGGTTACTGACCACAACCCCATCTTGAAACGTAACCGACACCGAGCCGGGGCCGCTGTTGGTGTCGTCCCAGGTCAGCGTGAGGGTATCGCCCGATTTCGGATTGGGCGGAGCCAGGTTCAGATTGGCCACTTGCAAATCAGGATAGTTGGCCAGCGTGGAGGAACCGGTGATGGAGGCGGTGTTGTTGCCGTCGTCGGTTTCGTATTGGTTGTTGAAGACATCCGCCGTCACCGTGATGACCAGACTGCCAACCGCCGCCGCTCCGTCCGGCACACGGAACCCAAGCTGATGATCACGCGAACCGCCGGCCGCAATGTTGCCATCGTTGGGCGGATAATTCAGCGCCAGCGTGTCAAGCAAGACAACGCCGGTCGTCTGATTGCTCACGACAATGTGGTCATACCAGAAATTAAAAGTGGGACCCGCGCCGCTGTTGGTATCGGTCCAGTTGATATTGACGCCATTGCCCGAGATCAGACTGCCGGCCACATTCAAATTAATCACCTGCAAATCCGGCGCGGCAACGGTGGAGAAGGAATTATCACCGGAAACCGTTTCGTTCCCCGCCAAATCATGCGAGCGCACACGGAAATGACAGGCCGTGAGCGGATTCAAACCGGTCAGCGTCATGCTGTGAGACGTGACGCGATTGCCATCCAACCCGGTGGTCGAGCCGTAAGTATTATCCAATCCGAAATCCACTTGCGACGTCGCCGGTTCATCCGTCGTCCAGGTGATGACAGCGGAAATTGCGCCGGGAGTCGAGGCGATGTTGCTGATGACCGGCGGCGTGGCATCCACTGTCAGGGTGAGGACGTTGGTCAAAGCCACGGCCAAACCGTCAGGCGATTGCGCGCCGGAAACGTAAACCAGATTCGCCCCATCCATGCCCTGGCTGAGCGTGATGGCCGGCGTGTGATACGTATCATTGGCGACACTGGTGCTGGTCCACGTGCCACCGGACGGAACCGTCGGCTGTGACGATCCGCTGTTGGTCAACACCACCAACGGCTCAACCCCGGTGTTCATGGTGCGATCAAACTGCACGGTCATCACCAGCGAAGTAGTGGTGCCGACTGGATTGCCGATATTGGCTGAAGCGGATTGCACCAGCGGGATAATGCTTTGGCCGCTGTATTCCGCCACATAGAGGAGATTGGTCGCGTCCGTGGTGGCAAAAGTTTTTGTGAAAGAAGCGGTGTTGGTCACAAAATTCCCATTCAAAGTGAAGCGTTGGAAAGTGTAACGAGTCGGGCCGTTGGTCGCAACCGTCGGCGCGGTAATGGTCGTGCTGACGCCATTGGCAAAAGTTCCGCCGCCAGTGACCGTGGCCAAGCCGGAGGGTGAAGTGGCGGTGGTGACCGCATGGGAAGTATTCGCCTCGATATAATTGGCGGTGAAAGTCCGGTTGCCCGTCAACACCACATTGATCGCCGGGCTGGTTGCCACGGTGCTGCCGTTCTCGGTCCAATGATCAAACTGATAGCCAAAGTTCGGCGTGGCAGTCAGCGTGTTGGTCGTGCCCCAGTAGAAACTGCCCGTGCCGCTGACGGAACCGGCGGCGGAAGGATTGTTCACGGCCTGGAGTTGATAGAGCGGCAGGGTGAAATTGGCGACAACCTGGCGATTGCCTGAGAGGGTGAAAGTGTAAAGCGGCGTGGTGGAAACGGGCAGGCCGTCCTCGGTCCAATTCACGAAAATCCACGGCGCATTGGTGGCGGCCACGGCGGTGAGGGAAATGCCCGCACCTGCGGGGTAGGATTGGTTGCCACCCGCGATCGAGCCAGCTCCCGTCGGATTGACCTGCGCAGAGACGGAGTAAAGCTGGCCGGAATAAGTCGAGACTGTGAAGTTGACCACGCCGTCCGCGCCATTGAGCGCGACGGTTTGATTGGTCACTTCGTTATAGCCGAGACCGGGCAGTCCATCCACGTTCACTTGCCAAATGCCGTCGGGGAGGGTGATTTGATAATGACCGTTGAGGTCGGTGACCGCTTCATAGGTCGAGCCAAAGCCGCCGGGCACGACCTGGACGTTGTCCACAAAAGCGTCATTGGCATCCACGCCGGGAACCAATTCGGTGAAGGCAATGGTGGTGGTGACGCCGGTGGCGGTAAAGGGAATGGTTTCGCGGGTCCAATGGAGGCTGCCCTGGCCACCGGTGGGTTCACCAAAGGAATACGCATTGCCACCAATGGTTACGCCCAGATTGGTAAAGCCATAATACGAATAAGCGCCATGGTAAAAGCTCAACTGATAGCTTTGGCCGGGAATGGTGGGGACATCCTGAGTGATGCCGCCTCCTTGCGCAGAGCCTGAGGGATCAAAATAATTGGTCCCATCCTGGGCCAAGCCCAGGAAGCCGGTGGAGATGTCCACCGCGCCACCCGCTCCCCCGGTCACGGTCCAACCGGGAATATCGGTCGAACCCGCAGGAAAAATCACATAAGTTGAGCCGACATCAGAAAGTTCAAAGCTGCCGTTGACGACTGTGTTGGTAAAGCTGTCCGGAGCGACGAAGGCATAAACAACCGCGTTGGTCACAGGGTGACCGTGATTGTCAAGCACTGTACCGCTGAGATGGAGCGTGCTGGCCACCGACGGAGCCACCACGCGCAAGATCAAATTGGCACCGCTGGGGTCCACCTGCCAGGTTGCGCCACCCGGCAGCACCGGCAAGTCAAGACTGGCAAAATCTCCCGAAAGGCCCGCCGAGGTCAGCAACGTGAAAGCGGTGCCATTGGTCGGAGCGAAGCCATTGACGAGCCGGACGCGCAGACGCCCATCCAGATGCGCCGGGCCGGAAACATTGACTTGATCATATTGTGAACCGGCGGTCGTCCCGCCAATTTCCACATCCAGCACACCGGTCCCGGTTTGCGCATAATTGCCGTTGATCGTCAGAGCGCCAATCCCGATGCCCGGTGACAGGACGCCGCCGTTGGTCACGCTCTGGGAAATCGTGCCGTTGCCGGTCAAACTGCCGCCTTCGATGTCAATCGGACCGCCAGCGGTCAGCGAGGAATTGGCCAGGACCGTCACGCCGCTGTTTTGGGTGAAAGAGCCGGTCACGTTCAACGGATAGCCCGCAACAATGTTCATCGTTCCCCGGTTGACAAAAGCGCCGCCGGTTTTGTTGAAGTAGGTGTAATAATTAATGTTCATCGTCCCGTAGTTGACACAATCGGCCGCGAGCTGGCGGGCGGCGCCGTAGCCGACATTGAAATCCATCTCGCCAGTGACGCCGTTGGTCAGGATGCCGTTGACCACCAGATCGCTGGTATAACCGCCATCAATGGATTCCAAGCGCAACTTCCCGTCGTTTTTGAAGCCATTGGCCACCGCAATCGTCGTGTAACCACCCCGGCCACTGCCTTGGATCCAAACGGACTGCCCAGCCTTGATGTCCCCGGTGAACGTGCTGCCCGAACGGGTCAGGGTGAAACTGGCCGGGCTGGTGGCGTTCGCGCCCAGGTTCAAGGCGCAGCCGTCCAGATAGACGGGAGCCAGGATATTGCCCCCGTTGTAATTGAAGGTCAGGCCACTCACATCCAGCAAGCTGTTGACTCCGGCGTTGCCAATGGTGCCGGTGTTCTGATCAAATTCGAAGGTGCCGGAACCCACCGCGAGCGTCTGGCCGGCGGCGAGATTTATGGCCCCGTAGTTTCGCATCAGGCTGGCATTATTAATCGTCAGGGGATTATTGACGTTGAGGGTACCGTAATTGTCACAGAAAAGGCCCAAACAATTCAAAGTGGTGATATAGTTCGCGTTGAAGGTGCCATCATTGCGCAGGCCCGCCGTCAAGGAGCGGACAGCGCCGTAGCCGAGATTGAGGTTGATCACCCCGCTGGCACCGTTGGTCAGGCGTCCGTTGCTGACGATCAGGTCGCTGGTGTAGCCGCCATCAATGGATTCCAGCCGCAACACGCCGTCGTTCCGAAAGCCATTGGTCACGGTGATGGTGGTATAACCGCCCCGACCGCTGCCCTGAATCCAGACCGTCTGCCCGGCCTTGATGTTGCCGGTCATGGAGCTGTCCGACCGGGTCAGGGTAAAGAGCGTCGGGCTGGTGGCGTTTGGCCCAAGATTCAGGAGGCATCCGTCCATATAAGTAGGCCCAAAAATTGTGCCGCCATTATAATTAAAGACCAGCCCGGTCAGATCCAACAAGCCGTTGGTTCCGGCATTGCCAATGCTGCCGGAGTTCTGGTCGAAGCGCTGGCTGCCGGAGTTAATGGCCAGCGTCTGGCCGGCGGCGATGTTCATGGCTCCTTCATTCTGCACCAGGCTGGCGCTGGTGATGGTCAGGGGATAGTTGACGTTGAGCGTCCCATGGTTGTCATAAGCCGCGCCGGAGGAGTTCAGGTAGCTGTTTTGGTTGACGTTGAACGTCCCGTTGTTGAGCAGGCTGGCGGCCAGGGTGCGGTAGGCGCCGTAGCCGGGATTGAGATTAATTACGCCGCCGAGATCGTTGGTCAGGCGGCCGCTGCTGATGATCAGGTCGCTGGTATAACCGCCATCAATGGATTCCTGGCGCAGCACGCCGCCGTTCTTGAACCCATTGGCCACGGTGATCGTGGTATAGCTGCCCCGTCCGCTGCCTTGAATCCAGACCGACTGGCCGGCCTTGATGTCACCGGTCATCGTGCTGCCGGATCGGGTCAGGGTGAAACTGGCCGGGTTGGTCGCGTTAGCGCCCAAGTTGAGCGTGCAGGCCTCCATATAAATTGGGGTGCCGGTGATCATGCCACCGTTGAAGTTGAAAGTGGCGCTGGTCAGATCCAGCGAGCCATTCGCGGCCAGGGTCCCGGCATCCTGGCTGAACACCTGGCCTTGGCCGTTCAAGGACAGGGTGTAGCCCGCAGCGATATTGAAGGCGCCATAATTGTCGTAAGTGCCGCCTTGTTTGCTCAGAATGGAAGAATAATTGGCATTGAAGGTCCCGTAGTTAATCAAGTTGGCCGAGAGCGTGCGGGTGGCGCCGAAGCCGGGATTAAGATCAATCTCGCCGGTGACCGTGTTGACCAAGGCGCCGCTGGTGACGGTCAGATCGCTGTTGTAACCGCCATCAATGGATTCCAACCGCAACTGGCCGCCGTTGTTGAAGCCATTGGCCACGGTGACCGTGGTATAACCTCCCCGGCCACTGCCCTGAATCCAAACCGATTGGCCAGACTTGATGTCACCGGTCATCGTGCTGCCGGTTCGGGTCAGGGTGAAACTGGCGGGATTGGTCGCGCTTGGGCCAAAGTTCAGCGTGCTGGCTTCCATATACACCGGGTTGCCGGTGAAAGCGCCGCCGTTATAGTTGAAGGTGGCGCTGGTCAGGTCCAAGGCCCCGTTATTGGTAATGACGCCGCCATCCTGGCTGAAGGCCTGGCTCTGGCCGCTCAGGTAAAGGCCGTAGCTTGGAGCAATGTTAATCACCCCGTAATTGTCGTAGGCGCCGTTTTGCTTGCTCAGGGTGGTGTTGTAGTTGACATTGATCGTCCCGTTGTTGCGCACATTGGCCGCCAACACGCGCGGGCCGCTGGTGCCGGGATTAAAATCAATCTCGCCGCTGGCCGTGTTGGTCAGCGTGCCGCTGGTCACGGCCAGACTGCTGTCATAACCGCCAACAATGGATTCCAAGCGCAACTGGCCGCTGTTGTTGAAACCGTTGGCCACGGTGATCGTAGTATAACCTCCGCGCTGACTGCCCTGAATCCAGACCGATTGCCCGGCCTTGATGTCCCCGGTCATCGTGCTGCTGGAACGGGTCATGGTAAAACTGGCCGGGTTAAACGCGCTTGGCCCAAAGTTCAGGGTGCAAGCCTCCAAATACAGCGGGTTGCCGATGATGAAGCCGCCGTTGTAGTTGAAAGTGGCTCCGGTCAAATCTATCGCCCCATTATTTGTGATCGCGCCGCCGTTCTGGGAAAAATACGGATTGCCCGAGTTCATATAAAACGTCTGCCCGGAGGCGATGTTCAACGTCCCCAGATTGGTCAATCCATTACCCACCCCGTTGATGTTCAGGGCAAAATTGTCATTGATCGTGCCTTGGTTGATGACTTGGCCAAAGATGATGCGGTCGCCACTGGAACCCTGGTTGACATTGATCACGCCGCCGACGGCATTGGTCAACTGGCCGCTGGTTATCGTCAGGTCGCTGGTATAACCGCCATCGCTTGATTCCATCCGAATGGTGCCGGCGCTGGCGAAGCCGGGGGTGTGATAGTTGACATAGCCATTGGCCTGGCTGCCGTTAATCCAGAGGACATCGCTGGCACCAAGGTCAATGTCATAACTCAGGCCGGAATGGCATTTGCCGATCGCTCCGGCGGTGTAAATGGATTGAATCTCACTGCCGCTCAGGGCGCGGTGATAGAGGGTAATTTCATCCTCCTGCCCGTTCAGGAAATAACCGCCCTCAGCCGAACCGATGGCCAGGGGCGCATTCACCGGCGGCACGGCCACACTGCTGGTCGTGGTGGCATTGACCGCGCCATCCACGTAAAAAGTAAACGTTGTGCCGCTCCGGGTGACCGCGATGTGATGCCATTCACCGGGGTTTGGGGTGAAGCTGCCGGAACCAAGATAAACCGGCCCGAGCGTCGGACTATTGAGGTGCAACTGCAACACGCCGGAATTAAGCCATAAAACCCATTTATTCTGATTGTTCCCGCCTTCATCATCGGAAATAAATACCTGGCCGCCACTGACGGAGTTGAGCTTCGCCCAAAGTTCGATGGAAAAATCGTTGGTGTCGAAATCCCATTTGCTGCTGGCCGGGACGGAGACGTAACCATTGCCACTGAGATCAAAGCCTTGTCCCACTTCGCCGCTGGTGTATGACGCGCCATTTTGCAGAGTGCCAGTGTCGGAACTTACCAGGCTGGCGTTCGTGCCTTCACCCGTCCACCAAGCCACCGCGCCGCCCGCCGTGGCGCTGCAAGGCTGCTCGCATTTTCCGGCCAAACTGGCGGCGTAGATGGCCTGGACTTCGGAGCCGCTGAGCGCACGGTTGTAAAGAGAAACTTCATCCACCAAACCGTCCATGTCCCTGGCATTAACGACGGAATGACGCCCAATGCTCAACGGACTGCCGGAATAAAGCACGGTCTTGGCTCCAACCGCCAGGGTGCCGTCCAAAGCTCCGTCCACATATAAATTGAGGGTGCTGCCATCCCATGTTTCCACCACATGGTGCCAGACGTTATAGGCATAGGTGCCATTGCCGGTAAACCAGTTCAGTTGATTGTCGGTGGAAAACATATAGGCGCTAAAATGGCCGGTGGTGCCCGGCCCAAGGATTCCATAGGAAGCGCCCGAACTGTTGTCCTTGGTGAAAACCACCGGACCTTGCGTGTCGGCCAAGCCACCCACGCTTCTGGGAAAGACCCAAGCCTCCACCGAGTAATGTTGCGGCTCCAACGCCGGGGCGTCTGGAATAAAAACCACATCGTCCACGCCGTCAAAATTAAAGGCCTGACCGACTTTACCGCTGGCATAGGTCACCCCGTTGTTCAACGTGCCGGCATTGCCGCCCACCACGTCACCGCTGTTGCCCTCGGCCGGCCACCAGCCGACGATGCCGGAAGGCGCGGTCACACAAACCGGCTTGCACTTGCCAGCGGCTCCGGCGTTATACAAAGCAGTGATGTCGCTTTGGGAAAGATCGTGATCATATATGTCCACTTCATCTTCCTGCCCATTAAAATTCCGGCCGCCGCCGCCCCACCGCCCTAATCGCAAAAATTGACTGCCATCATAGACCGCCGGCCCGGTCCCCGCCGAGGTGCCGACCAGCGTTCCATCCAGATAAACAGCCGTAACATTGGCCGCGCTGCGGGTCAGGACCAGATATTGCCAGGTGTTCGGAGTCAACGAAAATAAAACCCCCGGCCCGCCATCGCCCGGACAGGAAAATTGGAACTGGAGGCCGCTGTTTTGATATTGCACCACAAAACTGCGGCTGCTGTTATGGTTATTATCAAGAATGTCCGCATACGTGACTTGCGCTGGAGACGCCTTGATCCACATCGCAATGCTGAACGTCTGCAAATTAAACCAACTGCCCAAATCCACATAGCCATTGGCCCCGTCAAACGTGAACGCCTGATTATCCTCGCCGGTGGTGAAGGTCACGCCGGATTGCACCGTGGCATCCAGACCACCGGCATAATCGCGACCGTCGCCATCGCCCGGCCACCAATGCAACAGGCCGGAGGGCGGCGTGAGACAGGTCGGAGTCGGCCCGGCGCTGGCGGACAGGTGGGCAAAAAAAAGACAAAACGAGAACACAACGAGGCGGTGAATTGGCTTCATGGCAGTAAACTGTGGCTTGGGCTGCGGTTTTTAAAGAGACCCGGTTACTGGAGCATAAAAGGCCTGATAAATCAAGCATTTTAGCGGCAAAACAAGAGGAATCGGTCAGGAGGAGCAGGGTTAAATCACTCTTATAGCCCCTCTGGGGCTGGGGCAGCACCCACTCCTGCATTGCGGAATCGGAGCGATGATGGAAAACTGAATCATGCAATTGTTTATTCTGCGCCACGGCAAGGCGCATGACCGCAGCTCCAAATTCCGGCCGGACGCCAAACGCCCGCTCACGCCGGAAGGCGAAGACGCCGTGCGCCAGGTGGCTCGCGGGATGCGCAAACTCAAACTGACGTTTGATTTGATTTTGACCAGCCCCTACGCCCGCGCCGCCCGCACCGCGCAGATCGCGGCGGAAGTTTTGGAAATCAAGAAAGTGCTGCTGGCGGAAAGCTTGAAGGCCGAGGCGGATGTCCGCGAAGTCATCGGGGAAATCAACGAACACTATGGCCGCGCGGAAAAAATTCTACTGGTCGGGCACGAGCCGCACCTGAGTCATTTGCTTTCCGTATTGTTGACTGGTCGGGATGGGCTGCAAATCAAATTAAAAAAAGCCGGCCTGGCCAAAGTCACGGTGGAAAACCTGCATTGCGGGAAATGCGCGGTTTTGGAATGGGTCATGACGCCGAAACAATTGGACCGTTGCGCTGATTGAGCATCACGTAATGGGGTGACCTAAAAGCGCCAGAGGACTGGGCGCAGTCCAAAAGCTGGCGCCA
>CAIYOY010000003.1 GCA_903927905.1 uncultured Verrucomicrobiales bacterium
AGTCACAGACTCGCGCTCCGCAAAAAATAAAATGGAGCCATCGCGCCATCCTCAAAATGAGGAAAACACGGCGCGGACTCTGAAACAACTGATCACTGACAACGAACAAAAAACAAATCTATGAATACCTTAACTTTAAGACCCGGAGCGGATGCGGAAGAAACCTTCGCCCGTTCCAAACCTGATTACGTGGATGCCCGGGTGCTGGCCGCCGGCACGGAACAGACCCACACCAAACCGAGCGGGGCAAACTTTTGCCTCTTCTCGTGCGACGGGGATTTTTACGCGCGGCCGGATGCAACGGCCGCCGTGCCGGGCGGAAATGTGACCGATGGCTCGGCGGCGGAACTGAATCCGACGGTTTGGGACGTGCATAATGTGACGGCCATCCATTTGATCGCGCCGGCGGACCAGGTGGTGACGATGACGTTTTATAAGTAAGCGTGAGAACGGAGAATGAGGGACTTTATGTTTGACAATATTTTCAACAAAAGAACGGGCCGCCGGCATCTGCTGCGCGGGATCGGGAACGCGGACGCGACCGGCGCGTCGCAAGCCTATGTGGATTATTCGGCGCTGGTGGATTGCACGACGCTCACCTTGACCGGCGCCTCCATCAGCCGGTGGAAATTGCCCCCGGCGGTAAACACCCTGCTGTGCAGCGAATGGGGCCTGGGGATGCTGCCCGCCCTGCCAAATTCAGTGACCACGCTGTATTGCGACAACGGCTCACTGACCAGTCTGCCGACGCTGCCGCCGGGATTGAGCGTTCTGGTCTGCGCCGGAAATGGGTTGGGCAACATACCGAATATTCCGGCCAGTTTGACCAGCCTTGATTGCCACAGTTGCGGATGGAGTTCGGGACAGGTCAACGCCCTGTTGGCCGGAGTGGTGGCGGCTGGAGGCCAGGACGGCAACTTGGATTGTAGCGGATCAAATTCGGCCCCGGACGGCCAGGGGGTGACGGATGCGGAAACGCTGGTGGCTCGTGGATGGACGGTTACGACCAGTTAAATTCGAAACAAATCTCAAATTTGAAATTTAAAAAACAAATTCAAAAATTATGACAACGACGGAAAATATTCCAAATGCGGACAAAACCATGACGGTGGTGAGCGGGGAAACTTCCTGGCGGTTGGTGCATGACGAAACCAGGGTGATTGCCCTGTTGCAATCGTCGGGCGCCACGCGCACCCAACAAACTGTTTTCACCGCAGCAACCAGGGAAGAATGTCAGGCGGAGATCGCCCGGCTCAACTTAAGATAAAGGACCATTATGCTGACACAACTTAGCACTGTAAAAGCCCGGCTGGGCTTGACCACGACGAGCGATGACGGGATCTTGACCAATATGATCACGGCGGTCAGCGCCCGCTTCGATCAAATCTGCCGGCGAACCTTCGCCCGGACGGTGGACGCCACCCAGGAGTTTAATGCGGATGACACGGAGATTGCGCCAATGGCGTACCCGCTGGAATCGGTTGGATCCTTTGCCCTGAAAACATCGGAAGTCAGCGGCTGGATTGCGGTCAGCCCAGATCCCGATTATCTGGTGCGGCGCGATTGTGTGATTTCATTGACCGTGCGGCTGGGAACCTGGCGGCAAACGGCGCGAGTCACTTACACGGGCGGTTACGTGTTGCCGGGAACCACGCCATCGGCCGGACAGACGGCGTTGCCATCAGACGTGGAGCAAGCGTGTGTGGAACAGGTGGCGTATTGGTATCAGAACCGGGCGAACCTGGGACTGACCAGCCTGACGGTAAGCGCGGATTATAAGAAGTTCGCGACGCTGGATTTGTTGGCGGGGGTGCAGGCGGTATTGTCCGGGTACGAACGATGGAAGGGGTAATACGGACGCGGTAAATCGTGGACTCCTAACAGGGACGAGGCTATAAAGTGCGCGGATATGAAACCACATTATTTTGCCACGCTTACCATCGGCGCTTTGTCTTTATTCTCCACTTCCTGCAAAACTGTTCCCAGCCAGTCGGCCAACACGCTATCGGAACAGATCACGGGTTTGATTGATCAACCGAAGTTTGCCCAGGCGCAGTGGGGCATCAAGGTGGTGTCGCTGGACACGGGGAAGGTTTTGTTTGATAGGAATTCGGACAAGTTGATGAAGCCGGCGTCGAATACGAAGATGTACACGGGGTCGCTGGCGTTGGATCGGCTGGGGGCGGAGACGCGGTTGAAGACTTCGTTTTATGCAGCGGAGAAGCCGGATGCGGAAGGGAAGATTCACGGGGATCTGACGGTGTACGGGCGCGGGGATTTTTCGTTTGGCTGGCGTTTTTTTGACAATGATTATACGAAGGCGACGGCGTTGCTGGTGGAGGCGGTGAAGCACGCGGGAATCAAGGAGGTGGAAGGTGACCTCGTCGGGGATGAGAGTTATTTTCGCGGGCCACCATACGGAACGGATTGGGCAGTGGATGATTTGCAGGAGTATTATGGGGCGCTGGCATCGGCGTTGACGTTGGATGAAAGTGTGTTGGACCTGGAATTCACGGCGGGAGCGAAGGAGGGCGAGGCGTGCAAAATCGGGACGAAGCCGGAGTCGGATTATTTGAAGTTCGATAATCGGACGAAGACGGTGGCGAAGGGGGAGAAGGCGTCGGTGGATATTTACCGGCCGATCGGGGAAAACACGGTTTATTTGACTGGCGGTTTGCCGGTGGGAGGGAAATCAACCGGCTCGGTCTCGGTACATGATCCGGCGAAGTTTTATGTGACGCAGTTGAAGCGCGGTTTGGAGAAGGCCGGGGTGAAGGTGGGTGGGAAGTCGCGGACGCGGAACTGGCTAGACCAGGATGCGGCGCCGGTGGATTACGCGAAGAGGGTGGAGGTGGCGTCGGTGGAGGGAAAAACGATCGGTGAAATGGTCAAGGGGATGATGAAGCCATCGCAAAATCTTTACGCGCATACGTTGTTGTTGCAGGTGGGGAAGAAGACGGCGAAATCAGCGGACGAGGAATCGGCGGCGGCGGGGTTGAAGGAGATGCGGAAGTTTTTGGGTGAGGTCGGAATCAAGAAGGGACGGGTGATTTTGGAGGAGGGTTCGGGGTTGTCGCGTGGGTGTTTGTTGACTCCGGCGTCGTCGGTGGCGCTGCTCACTTTTATGACGAAGCATAAGGCGTTTCCGATTTTTTATGATGCGTTGCCGATTGCGGGAGTGGATGGGTCGTTGAAGAAGCGGTTCAAGGGGACGGCGGCGGAAAAGAATGTTCATGCGAAGACGGGGTCAATTGAGTTTGTGAATACGATCTCAGGTTATGTGACGAATAAGGCGGGGGAGAAGCTGGTATTTTCGGTGATGTTAAATAATTTCAGCGGCAAAGGTGAGGAGGGGCGGGTGGAGTCGGATAAGGTGGTGCAGATGCTGGCGGAGTGGGGCGGAAAATGACGAATGAGTAAGCACTAATGACGAAAGAATGTCCTAATGCTTAAATGACCGAATGGGCAGATCATCCGCGAATTTCACGAATTTAACGCGAATTGGGGAAGGCAAAATAATTACTGGCAAAATGGTTAGGGGAAAATGAGGCGGATGGAAGGGATGGTGGGAACGTGGTTGCTGGGCCAGTTGCCGGCGTCGAGGGCGAAGGGTTGGTAGTCAGTGCGGAAACGGGCGCTGCTTACTTGTTGGACGCTGGCGTCGCCGAGGAGGATGTTGCCGGCGCCGGCTGAGTTAGCACCAGAGTGCATTTTTAAGGACCAGGATACCGGATCGGAGACAGAATTAGTTTGAATGGCAACGTCGTTGCCCAGATTGTTGGCCGGAGAGAAACCATAATTTGGGTCCGACGTTAAGCCTCTCCCTAAATTGCGGTCGCCGCCCAGAATGGATTGAGGGAAGGCGTCGCCCGATCCAACGCCGATAAAATAGGAAATGTTGGTGTTGTGGAGGTTGGTAAAATCCAAGGCTGGCATTCTTTCATCGGCTGGGCAGACCAAAACTTTTGGGCTTTGGCCAAGTTCATTTTGCATGAGAAAATAGTTGGTCCAACACGATGCGCCTTGGTTTTGATTGGTGAGAAATTCATTCCAACCACCTGCGGTTGTGTTCGCACTGGTGGCCAGGGCTGGGTTTTTGTCACCGTTATCGTTGGCCCAAACACGATAGGCAATGCCGATTTGCTTGAGATTGTTGACGCAGGAAATTCGTGGTCCTCCGTGATGAGAGCGAGACAATGGAGGGATCATCATACTTGCCAATATGGCAATGACGATAAGAACGATAATTAGTTCCAGCAGCGTAAAGGCAGCAGTCTTTTGGTTCCTTTTCCTTTCCATAATTCCTTTTTGTCAACATAAGACGATTTTGGGAAAAGGCAAGGGATTTTAACGCAGAGACGCAGAGGGCGCAAAGGAACGCAGAGAAACAGCACCAATAGGAAATCGAATTAGAGCCGATTCACATCGGCTGCTACGAGGGGTTGAGAGATTTCCAGACGCGGAGGGTTTCGGTGACACTCCAGGCTTGGGCGTCGCAGCCGCGTTGTTGGTGGGGGGCGTCGCCGTCGAGGATTTCGGGGAGTTGGCCGAGGCAACCTGCCATGATGAGTTGGTCGGTGCTGCCGAGGTAGGATTTGGCGGCGGCGATGGCGGTCGGAGAATTTTCCCAGGCTTTGACCAAGGCTTCACAGGCGATGGGGAAGGGCCAAACCCAGGCGGTGCCGTTGTGGTAGGCGGGTTTGCGGCGGGTGTCTTCGTCGCCTTCGTAGCGGCCCCAGTAGGGTTCGGGTGGGTTGTTGAGGAGCTGGCCGTCGCGGTAGATGGGGAGCGGTGGATGGACGGGCAACGGCGCGATGGTGCGGATGGCTCCAGGAATGACGAGGTGACGGAAGGCGGCGTCCACGGCGCGACGGGCTTGGTCGCCGGTGATCTGGCCGAAGGCGACGGCGAGGAGGCTGTTGGGACGGAGGGCGTTGTCAACTATGGCGTGGGCGGCGGTGGTGCCCGGCGCGGCGATCAACAGGTCGGCGAGGTAGCCTTCTTTTGCGAGCCAGTAATATTTTTTCAGGGAGGCTTCGGCGCGGGTGGCGAGGGTTTGCCAGGATTCAAGATTAGCGCTGCGCGGAGAGAGTTCGTCCTCATCCCGGCCTTCTCCTCCAGGAGAAGGAGAAACACTCGCCGAGCGGATGCTCGGCGCTCCTAAGCGTTCGAGTTGGCGGAGGAGTTTTATCCAGAGGACTTGGATTTCCACGGGGTAGCCTTCGCGCGGGGTGCCAGCGGGATGGTTGGTGTCCATCCAGGTGAAATGAGACGGGCTCCAGATCAAAGCGGATTCTTGATCCATGCGGATGCCGTTGGGAGTGCCGCGCAGGTAGCCGAGGGCGATTTCGCGAAGGACGTCTTGAATGTTACGAGAGGCCCCGGCGCGCACGGAGTGACGCGCCCTACCTTCCCCTACTGGAATTTCGTAGAGGTTTTCTTTGAGCAAGGCGGCGGTTTCTTCGCAGACGATGGCGTACCAGAGTGGGGCATCGGAGGTGTCGCGATTGGAGGCATCGGCGCCGTGGATGGTGTTGGGCATGGTGCCGTTCTCGACGAAGCGACCAAAGGTGACCAGGAGGTTGGTCACTTCACGGATGCAGCCGGCGCTGAGGAGGCCGCGCGCGGCGATGAAGGTGTCACGACCCCAATCAAGGAACCAGGGGTAACCGGCGATGACGGTTTGGCCAGGGCCGCGTTTGGCGATGAAGGCGTGGGCGGCGAGGGTGAGATGGGCGGTGAAGGGGTCGGAAATATTAGCGCTACGCGGAGAAATCTCGACCTCACCCCGACAGTCAGTATGGTTGGTTGTTGCACCGCTCGCGGTGCTCTCTCCTCCGAGGAGAGGGAGAATGTTATTCCGCGTATTTCCGTGTTTTGAGTCATCGGTTTTATTTTGCTCATTAAGCAGGGCCAAGCTGGGTGGTGGGATATCGGCGGACAGAACCAAGGTAACGGATGAGACGGATGTTATTGGCAATTCGAACCAACCGGGGCTGTAGGCGTCGCCAAAGCCGGTTTGACCGCGAGATTGTTCGACGGGATGCGGGATAGCTTGGCACCATTCTGGTTCGGGATGGTAGATGCCGCTGGTGACAAAGGCTTGGAATTGACGGTCGGTCGCAGGGGTGAAGGCGAAGCCGTTTTCCAATGGATGACAGTGCGCGGTGAAATGTGCTTCGGCGCCGCTGTTGCGCTGGGTTTCGCAATGGAAGTTGCGGTCTTCGATGTCCACGCGGACGGTGAGGCGGATGTCGAAATTGGGCGCTTCTTTGGAGACGCGGGTGAAACGGAAGACGGTGGTGTTCCAACCGTCAAGCATTTCGGCGGTGAGTTGGATGGCGATGGTGCGGCTGTCGCCAGCGTCGGCCACGAAATTCCAGACGGCGGGAGCAGACGGCTCGCGGGTACGACTCGCCCCACCGCCGATTTGGAAGCTGGCGAGGTTTTGTAAATTTAACGGAGTGATGAAGCCGTTGGCGTTGACCCAGACACGGATGCGCTTGGCGAAGACGTGGCGGTCAACAGGGAGGTCGGGGTTGAGATTGGCGCCGAGGGCGCAATCGTATTTGGAATTGATGCGACCGAGGTCAACGCAGAGGCGGGCCATGCCGCCGCGTCCGTTGGTCAGGAGGACGAGGGAGTCGGGCGGCGGTTTGGAAAACGTGGTTTCAATTTGCGGAGCGGCGGTCAGGAAACGGATTTGCGCGGATGTGGTTTCGTCCAGAGTGGCGTAGCGTTCGATGGTCAGTTCGGCGTCGGTGGCGGTGATAAAGTTTTTTGGCGGGAAAAACGCGATGTGGCCGTCAGCGACTTCGATGGATTCGGCGTGTTCTTGGGTGTTATGTTTTAAGGTGACACGAAAGGGAGATTGGTCGCGGATCAGGAGCCAATGATTTGTCGGCACGGGCGTGATACGACGGCGGTCGAGCAAAGTCCAGGTCACCACTTGCGGGTAATTTCCGTTGGCAGCGTCGAGGGCGGTGAGGAGATCGGTTTTGGATTTGGCGCGATCGAGATAAGTCAGTGAGCCAAGGAAATTTTTCGGATCGGCGCAGACACGGGCGGCAAGATCGCACCAGTTGCATGGGCCGATTTCTTCGGGCAAAAGTGTTTTGCTCAGGGCCGCAATGGCCCAGGCGGATTGGGCGCGGGTGCGGCGGTAGGCGTCGCCGGTGAGGCCGTTGGGTTTTTCGGTGGCGGCGAGGCAGTAGGTGGCGGACGGGTCTAAGGTGTACGCAGAACAACCTGAAGGTTGAACACCAACGGGGGGCATGGGTTGGCCGAGGAGGTCGTGGGTTAATTTACGCACCTCCTCTCCCCGACCCTCTCCTCCATCTGATGGAGGAGAGGGAGAAGAATCTGCGGTCGTAATAGAAATGGTCTGTTTTTCTTTTGGATCGGTGTTGATGAGGATGAGGACGCGATCTTTGCCGTCGGCGGAATCGCGTTGCAGGGCGTACACGGGAGAATCGAGGGCGCTGAGGCGGGTGAGTTTTGCGCCGTCGAAGAAACAGGGGTGATTGGCGAGGAGCCGGTTGAGGCGCGCGAGTTCGGGGATGAGATTATCTTTGTTGCCCCAAGAAAGGCCGCGACACCCATGAACGTTTATTTTTTCGGCAGCGAGCCATTCGACACCACAGGTAAAGCCGAAGCCACCGGCGACACTGGTCAAAGCACAGAGACGATTGCGCAGGAGGGACCAAGCGCGGCCCTGGACGGCGAGACGGTTGTTGTCGTGGGTTTCGCTGTAATGAACGTAAACACCGACGCGGGAACTTTGGCGCTGGGCGTAGTCGAGGTAGGGCGCGATGTCGGGGCCGTAATTTTGGAAAAGTTCGCTGTAAGCCCATTGCATGCCGCCGTCGGTCAGGAGCGATTCGGTTGACTCCAAGGGGCCACCGAGGCCTTCGAGGAGAAACAATGTGTCGGGAAATTCCTGGTGGACGCGGGCTTCGATGTATTGCCAGACTTGGACGGGGACTTTGTAGCCAGCATCGCAACGGAAGCCGTCCACGCCGCGACGACACCAAGTGAGGAAGGCTTGGGCGAGTTGTTCCCAGAGTTCGACGGCGACGGGATTGAGTTCGACGAGGTCGGCCCAGGTGTTGCCCCAGGCACCGGGACTGGCGAAATCGCCGTTTTTTTCACGCAGGAACCAGTCGGGATGGTTTTCCTGGAGGGTGGAGCCCCAACCGGTTTGGTTGATGACGATGTCAAGTATAACGCGAGCGCGGCGGCGATGGACGGCGCGGGTCAGTTCGCAAAATTGTTCGACGCCGGTGGTGCGCTGGTCGAATTCGACGAGGGCGGGGTCAATGGCGGTCAGGTCTTCGCAGGCGTAGGGGCTGCCGAAACGGCCGAAGCGGGCGTAAGTGGTCGGGGTCGGATTGACCGGCAGGAGGTGGACGATGCGGCAGCCGAGGGTGTCAATAATATGGGGCAGTTCTTTGATGAGGTCGCGGAGTTTGCCGGAGGGCGGGATGACGGTGTAACCTTGTTGATCGAGTTTTTGGAGTTGGCTTTCGAGTTTGTCGTCGGTGGTCGTGACGGCGGTTTTTGTTTGGCCGAATAACCGGATGAAGGCGCAGTAGATGGTGTTGGCGGTGCGATAGATATTGGGATGAACGGAGATACCGGCATCAGCGCCGTCGGGCCAATGTTGGCGGCCGAGGGAATCTATCCAGTAGGCTTTGGCGCGGTAGAAGCCGACATCGGTGACGGGAAGTTCGATGGACCATTCGCCGTTTGTCTCGGGTTGTAGCGGGATGTCGCGCCAAAAAGCGACGGACATGGGGTTTTTCCCGGCGTGGGTGGCGATGATTTCCTGGCGGAGACGGTCGGCTTTGCCGAGGTTGGTGCGGAGCAACGCGCGTGCGCCGCTGGGAAAGCCTTGCGGCAAACGCAAGCTGAAGCGGACGCGGTCACCGACGAAACGGAGGAGGCGTTCGCCGGGCGCGGGTGACATGGTTAAATCGGCCATTGGTGAGAAGTGTGGCAAATTAAATTGCAACATCCAAGCTTCAAGACTTAACGCAGAGAAAAGGCAAAGAGTTGACCACGGAGACACAGAGGCACGGAGATGAAATTGGAAACATCGAACATCGAAAGGGCGGCGCAAAAGGCGCAAAGGAGTTAAATTCGAAGCGCGAAACTCAAAGCACGAAACAAATTTCAAATAGGGAAATTTTTGAAAGGTAGAAAACGAAAAAAATCAGAAGGTAAAGAAATGGAGATTAAATCAGGGGAAAATCAGGCGGAAGGAGGGGGCGGAGGGAACGTGGTTGCTGGGCCAGTTTCCGGCGTCAAGGGCGAAGGGTTGATAGTCGGTGCGGAAGCGCTTGCTGTTTACCTGTTGGACGCTGGCGTCACCAAGGAGAATGTTGCCGGCTCCGGCAGAATTGCCGCCCGAGTGCATTTTAAAGGTCCAGGAAACGGGATCTTTCACGGAATTGGTTTGGAGAGTGATGTCATTGCCGTTTCCGTTGGCCGGAGAGAAGCCGTAATCTTTTTGTGAAGTCCAACCGGGATTTAAATTGCGGTCGCCACCGAGGATTGATTGAGGAAAATTGTCATGGGAGCCTACGCCGACGAAGTAGGAAATATTGGTATTGTGGATGTTGGTAAAATTCGTGGCAGCCATCCGTTCATCCGCCGGGCAAAGCACAACTTTTGGCGATTGCCCAAGTTCGTTTTGCATGATGGCGTAATTCGTCCAACACCATGCGCCTTGATTTTGATTGGTGAGAAGATCTTTCCATCCACCGGAGTTCGTCGTTGTTGCAGTGAAAACGAGTGCTGGAAACTTGTCATTGTTATCGCTTTCCCACACGCGATAGGCGATGCCGATTTGTTTGAGGTTGTTGACGCAGGAGATGCGAGGTGCTTTACAATGACAATTAGATATGGCGGGAAGCAACATACTCGCCAAGACCACGATAACCACAAGGACAACGATTAATTCCAGCTTGCTGAAAGCGGCAGACTTTTGGTTCCTTTTCCTTTCCATGCTTCCTTTTTTGTCAACATAAGTCGGTTTGGGGAATAGGCAAACGGAAAAATGAATTGAAGGAAACGAAGGTGGAAAACCGGGTGAAAAGGTCAGGCGGCCTTCAGCGTGAAGGGGTGGACTTCTTTTTCGATGCGATCAAGCTGCCTGTCACGGGCGATTCGCAATTCGTATTCGCTTTGGAGATTGATCCAGAATTGGGCGTCTATGCCAAAGTAGAGGCCCAGGCGCAAAGCGGTTTCCGCGGTGATGGAGCGCTTTCCAGTGACGATCAGTTGCAGGGTGGGCTGGGCGAGTCCCGTGTCTTTGGCCACGCGGTAAACGGAAAGGCCGTTCGGGGTGATGAATTCCTTCAGGAGAATCTCACCGGGATGGGCTATTCTGATCTTTTTCATAAATTTAATGGTAATCTACGATTTCAACGTTATGCGCATGATCGTTTTGCCAAATGAAACAGATGCGCCACTGGCGATTAATCCGGATGCTGTGCTGGCCCTTTCTATCACCTTTCAATGCTTCCAATTTATTTCCGGGCGGCACCGCCAGGTTCGGTAAACGAACGGCGGCATTTATGATCCGCAGTTTGGTCAGGGCCGTTTCCTGTATGTTCGACGGCAATTTGCGCGAAAACTCTCCGCACCAAATCTTTTCCGTTTCTTTACAGTTAAAACTGGCAATCATGCACCCCTGACTGTGGGCAATATATAACTATATGTAATATATTGCAACATGTTTTATAAAAACGAGCAGATGTATTCGCAGAGGCCGGATGGGACTTCGATGTCGAAGCCGGATTTGGCGGGGACTTCGAAGAGCTGGCCGGCGGCGTAGGTTTTGATCTCGGTCTGGCCGTCGAGTTTGACGGAGCATTGGCCGGCGACGATTTCCATGCGCTCGGCTTTGTCGGTGGCGAAATGGAATTTACCGGGGTAGATGAGGCCAAGGGTTTTTTTGGTGTCGTCGGAGAAGATGATGGTGTGGGAGACGACCTTGGCGTCGAAATAGACGTTGGCTTTGGTGACGGCGGTGACGCCGGAAAATTGTGTTGGTATGGTGACCATAATGGCAGGGATATTTGGAAAGTAGCGGTGGAATGTCAAGGCATGAAGCTGAATTTAGGACTTTTCTTCCAACGGGATTTATCTATGGTGATTCGCATGACCCGGCTAAAAAAACTATCCATCCGAGCGGCTGCCGTTTTGGGATTATGTCTTCTTGGTTTAACGGCTTGTCGCAAGGCCTCGCACGAGGCCGCTAAGAAAGTAAAATTTGAAGAGACTCAATTGAACGTGCCCGGGTTGTCCACCGGGCAAAAATCCGCCGCCGACAAGGTGCTGGACTGGCACATGGAGAATCTGGTCGAGGGCTATAACAAATTCGGTTCGCGCAATCCGAAATGGGATTCCTGGGCCCAGGATGCTTTGAAGATCTGGGCGCAAGGCCGGGCTTATGGGGCGAATGTGAAGGGGTTCCCATCGCTGGTCGGGCTGTACAGTTCCAAGGCGGTGGAGGCGGGTTGTGATGATGCCATGATCCGTTATGTCTATGTCCGGTTTGGAAACAAGCCAGTCACACCTTCGGCGCAGGAAGCGGCGCAAGCTTATCAGGATGCGAAAGCCGGCCTGGCTCGAACTAAATATCATGCCTTATACAAGTATTATGGCGCGATTCGCACTGTGTCTGCTTTGGAACAGGTCAAACCCTGGCAGGGGATGCCGATCTATTCCACCATGGACGAGGCAACCCGATTTTTGGCCGAAGCTTTGGAAGATCGCGGAATGCCGGCCAAGGAAGCAAGTGAAGCCTGCTTGGAATATTTGCCGCATGTCAAACAAGACGTCAATGAGGTCAGGGAGTTTTACGAACGGATCGAGACGGTGCTGATGAAAAAATGGGACAAGGAGGCGATGACTTATCTGGTTCGGGGAATATTTTACACGGACTATGCCTGGAAAGGACGTTCAAGTGCCTATGCTGACAAGGTGACACCTGAGCAATGGAAATTATTTGGTGAACGGCTGGCGATCGCGGAAGAAGCGTTGCGCAAAGGAATGGAATTGAATCCAAAAGACGGCCGGTTAGCCACGCAGATGATCCGGGTTGTTTCGGGCCAGAACAAGGGACTGGAAGAAATGAAAAAATGGTTTGAATCGGCGATGGTGGCGGATCCAAATAATTATGATGCCGGCGACACGTTGATGTATTTTTTATTGCCGCGCTGGTACGGCTCGAGAGAAGACATGATCGCTTTTGGGCGATATTGCGAGCAGTCGGATAAATGGGGCGGAACGGTGCCGTTGATGTTGGCCGAAGCGCATTATACCTATAACAAGTTTGATGGGGCGCGGGATGGCAGTTATTGGAAGCAGCCGGATGTCTGGCCGGACATCAAAGAATCGTATGATAAATTTTTCAGCAAGAACCCGAATGCGACGGGTTGGCGGCATAATTACGCGCGTTATGCGTATTGGTGTGAACAGTGGGACGTTTTGTTGGAACAAATACCGCTGTTGGGTGATGAGATAAATTACGACTTTTTCGGCGGCCAGGAAGCTTACGATAAAATGGTAAAACAGGCGGAAGAACATCGGAAAAAGTGAGTGCTCAGCCGCGTTGTCACCAACGCAGCCACACCTCTATAACCAGTTCTATGGGCTTGTTCATTTATCGGTTTCATGGTGAAGTGCGGGGATGAATTGGAGAAAAATTTTTGTCGGGCTGGTGGCGGCATCCCTGGCGGGCGAGCTGGTTTCCTGCGGGTCGAAAGATGCGGCGACGCCAGAAGCGGCGCAATCGGAGGCACCCCCTTTGGTGGTTTCGATGGATACGAATGATCTGGTGGAGGTGAAGTCGGTGATCACGAATGTGGTTTTGGATATCCGTTATACGACGACGAATAATTTCACGGGGCAGGTGCTTTATTCTTCGGGACGCTGTTTTTTGCGGAAGGCGGTGGTGGCAAAGCTGGCGGCGGCACAGAAGGATTTTAATGCGTTGGGCTATGGCATCAAAATTTTTGACGGATATCGGCCTCTCTCGGTGCAGAAGAAGATGTGGGCGGTTTATCCGAATCCGGGTTTTGTGGCGGACCCGAAACGCGGATCAAAGCATAATCGCGGGGCGGCGGTGGATTTATCGCTGGTGAAGCTGGGCGGCGGAGAGGTTTTGATGCCGACGCCGTTCGATGATTTTACGGAGAAGGCGCATCGGAATTATGACAGTGGGCCGAAGGAGGCGCTGGAGAATCGGGGTTTATTGGAGCGGGTGATGACGGCGCACGGGTTTAAGGGATTGGATACGGAGTGGTGGCATTTTGATGATTTGAATTGGCGGGATTATGAGGTGATGGATGTGCCGGTGGAGTAGGAAAATTCGAAGCCCGAAAATCGAAATCCGAAACAAATTTCAAACTTCAATGCTCAAAAAAGCGATAGAGGACTATCGCAGTCCAAGACGCTCCGCGCTGTATTAGAGCACAGGGTTAATCCGACGGTTTCTCTGCCATTTAACTGCTGCGGTTCATAGAACCGCGCTCCGTTTTGAGACACGCCGAGCAATGCTCGGCGCTCCAATCTAACCGCGAATCAAGCTTTTCAACTCGGTCATTAATTTTGGGATGCCGATCCAGGGGTCTTCGGCGGATTCGTATTCCAACGCGAGGTAGCCGTGGTAGTTGGCTTCGCGCAGGATTTTTACGAGGCGCGGGAGGTCGGCGGGGACTTTTTCTTTTTCATGGCCCTTAGGGTGGATCTCGCCTTTGAAATGGACGTTGATGGCGTAGGGCGCGATTTTGGTCAGGTCAGCGTAGGGATCTTCGGTCTGAAAATTGGCGGTGTCGCAGTTGATGCCGAGCCAGGGACTGTCCACGCTTTGGACGATGTTGATGATCTGGTCGGAGGTGGCGACGATGCCGTGATGGTTTTCGAGGCCGAGCATGACGCCTTTTTTGCCAGCGTAGGCGCAACATTCTTTGAGAGCGGCGATGCAGCTTTTGGTGGCGGCTTCGGGATTGTTGTTTTTGGACATGCCGGCGAAGACGCGGAGGTAGGGCGCGCCGAGGAAGGCGGCGCGGTCGGTCCAGGATTTCACTTTGGAGATTTCTTCGGGGATTTTATCTTCGGGTACGGTGAAATCGTTGGCCACAGAAGCGCCGCTGGCGGCGATGCCGTGGGTGTGCATGTAGCGTTTGTAATTGGCGCGCCATTCGTCGGTGAAGCCTTGTTTGGGGAAATAGTAGGAGGTGAGTTCGGCTCCGTCGCAGCCTTGTTCGGCGCAGTAATCAATGAAGCGGAACATGTCTATTTTCTTGTCGGCACCATGTTTGTCGCCAAAATAATCACGCAGGGAATAGGCGCACATGCTGAGTTTGAGGTGTGGGGCGCCAGCTCGTTTGAAGGGTTCGACGGCGGCCACCGCGCCGAGGGTGGAGGCGGCGAGGGTGGCTCCGACGGAGGATTTGAAAAATTGGCGGCGCGAGAATGACTGATTCATGGGTGTAGATGTAGCAAGGGATGACGGGGACGGAAAGGAGGAAAATTAAATAAGGCCCAACTTCAGCGGTTAAGCAAACACGAAGCGGACTTCAAGCTGGCATCAATTCGGCCCGAGCCAAAGCCGCCTCAAAGACGCCGAGAAGGTTTTTCTTTTGGCTGACAACGGGCTTTTGCGGGTCGAGTTTCTTTTCCAAGGCCAAGCCGGACAAGGGTTCGGTGAGGCGGAGAAGCCTTTCCCCACCGACGAGCTTGATCAATTCAATTTGGATGTTATTGAGATCAACCATGCTATTTCCCGGCAGTGGCTTTCTTTTGTTGACGAATGATGCCAGCCAAGGCACGCAAAGACGCGTTCACATCCTCAGCGCTTGGGAACATTCTGGCGACGTCCGGCTCAAGAACTACGACATTGGTGCCAAGCCGGTAACGCTCCACGTATTTACCCCGGACGCCAAGCGAAAAATCATATTCGGCCAATGCTGTTCCGGCTGATTTACTGGATGTTTTCTTCATAATCTTTTCGTTCACGCCGACTGGCAGGCCGGGCGCTGATGATGCGGATATTATCGCCCCGATCAGTATGAATGACAACTAATAACCTTGCTCGATGCGAGTGGCCCAAAATGACAAACCGATCTTCGGTTTGCGAATGTTCCGGATCAGGGATGGTGACGGAAAGAGCATCGCCAAAAACAGTCGTCGCTTCTTCAAAGCTGACACCGTGCTTGGTCAAATTGCTTTTGGCTTTGGCGCTGTCCCATTCAAAGTTCAGCATGATTCGCTTATAGAAAGCGTTTTTAGGATAAAAATGCAATCCGGTTGTTTCCCCCCGACGCCCAAAAGCGGTGCCGCCCCCACCCCATTGTCACCGCAATCCAAATTTTCCCCGGTCCCCTTTCGCGTATTTGGCGTATTTCGCGGTTGAAAAATTCTCCCTCTCCACTCTCACTCTCACTTTTCCAACCAACTTGGAACTTGCGCACTTGCGCGGGGACGGCATCCTTATGAGCCTGTAAAATGGACTATAAGAATACATTAAATTTGCCGCAGACCGGTTTTCCGATGAAGGCCGATCTGGTGACGCGTGAACCGGAACGTCTCAAGAAATGGGAAGCGGCCAATCTGTACGGGAAGATTCAAGAGGCGCGGGCCGGGGGCGAGAAGTTTGTGCTGCATGACGGGCCGCCGTTTGCCAATGGGGATGTGCATGTCGGGACGGCGCTGAATAAAATCCTCAAGGACATCATCATCAAGTATCAATCGTTGCGCGGGAAAGACGCGCCGTATGTGCCGGGGTGGGATTGTCATGGGCTGCCGATCGAGTTCAAGGTGACGCAGGAGATGCGTAAGGCCGGCCAGACGGCGGCGGACGCGGCAACGATCCGCACGGCGTGCGAGACGTATGCGCGGAAGTTCATTGATTTGCAGCGGACGCAGTTCAAGCGGCTCGGCGTGCTGGGTGATTGGGAGAATCCGTATTTGACACTGAACAAGGAATATGAGGCGGCGGAGTTGATGATGTTCGCGGACATCGTGGAAAAGGGTTTTGTTTATCGCGGGAAGAAGCCGATCTATTGGAGCATCCCAGCGCGCACGGCTTTGGCCGAGGCGGAGGTGGAATATCACGATCACGTCAGCCAGAGCATTTATGTGAAGTTTCCGGTGGTCGGCGAGGCGAACACGTTTGTGCTGATCTGGACGACGACGCCTTGGACGCTCCCGGCCAATCTGGCGGTGGCGTATAATTCGAAGCTGGATTATTCGCTGGTGAAAGTGGGTGAGGAAAAGTTTTGGGTGATGTCGCTGTTGCTTTCGGCGGTCGCGGGCAAGGGGCAATGGGAAAATTTCGAGACGCTCAAAACGGTTCTAGGGAGTGAATTGGCTTCGTTGGAATATTCGCATCCATTTTGCAAGCGGACGGGAAAGCTTTTTGCGGGCGATGCGTTTGTGGAGAGTTCAACGGGCACAGGGTTTGTGCATATCGCGCCGGGGCATGGGCAGGAGGACTATAATCTTGGGCGGCAGAATGGGTTGTTGATCTATTCGCCGGTGGATGATGACGGGGCTTTGGCTTACACGAACGACATGCCGGTGGAGCAACAGATGCCGGCTGAGATGATCGGGAAGTCCATTTTAGCAAAGCACGGGAAAAGCGACGCGAATGAGGCGGTGTTGCATGAGTTGCGCGTGCGGAAGGTTTTGTTGCACCAGGAGAATTATCATCACAGTTACCCGCATTGCTGGCGCAGCAAGACGCCGATCATTTTCCGGGCGATGGATCAGTGGTTTATCAAGGTGGATCACACTCGGCCAGAATTCGCAGAGTGGATGCGGGAAAACGCAACTGAAGCTAAAACTGGACATTTTGATACTATCGGAATAGACGCTCCCGAAACGGGAAGCCTTCGGCAATTTGCACTCGGCAATGTTTTATACAAAGTGAAATGGGTTCCAGATTGGGGAGTCAACAGGATATATGGTGCTATTCAATCGCGCCCCGACTGGTGCATCAGCCGCCAGCGTACTTGGGGCGTGCCGATTCCGGCGTTTTATGACGCGCAGGGGAACGCGATTTTGGATGCAGCCATCGTGCGAAATGTGGCGAAGCTTTTGGAGAAGAATGGATCGAATGTTTGGTTCGAGAAATCGGCGGTGGAGTTGTGGGCTTTGGTGAAGCCGGAGGGTTGGAAAGGTGCGGAGCCGACGGCGAAATCGAATGATACGCTGGATGTGTGGATTGATTCGGGGTCGTCGTCGCGAGCGGTTTTAATGAAGCGCAAGGAATTGCAGCACGGGGACGAGCCGTCCCCGCACCAATGGCAGGCGGACGTTTACCTCGAAGGCTCGGATCAGCATCGCGGATGGTTTCAATCGTCGTTGTTGTTATCGCTCGCTGGAAATGGAGCGGCACCGTTCAAAACAGTTTTGACGCATGGATTCATGGTGGATGCGGATCGGGAAAAAATTTCCAAGAGCAAGCAGTCTGGTTATGAAAAGCCGCAGACGGCGGAAGCATATGTCGGCAAATACGGCGCGGACGTGGTCCGGTTGTGGGTGGCGTCGCAGGACTATCGCAATGACATCGTGGTGAGCGAGGAGCGGATCAACAAGGTCGGTGAGACGTATCGTGGCATCCGCAACGCACTACGCTATCAGCTCTCAAACCTCTATGATTTCGATCCGGCGAAACATTCCGTGTCCGATGAAAAATTGACCGGCCTTGACCGCTGGATACTCGGCGAATTTTCAAAACTCGAAGCTGAAGTCCTCGCCGCGTATGACCAATACGAATTCCACGTCGTCTATCAAAAGCTCAGCCAATTCATCGCCGTGGAACTCTCCTCTCAGTATCATGATATTGTGAAAGACCGCCTCTACACAGGGCGTTATGGAATCCATTATCGCCGTTCGACGCAAACCGCCCTGTATCGAATTGTAATTGGCCTATGCCAGATGCTCGCACCGATCCTCGCCTTCACGGCGGACGAAGCGTGGGAATCTGTGCCAGGAAAAAATAATGATTCCGTTCATAAATCGAATTGGGAAAAGTCGTCTTTTGAAATTGAAGCTGCAGAACAAAAAAAATGGAGTGTGCTCTTTGATTTCCGAAAAGCCATTTTTTCAGAACTGGAAAGGGCGCGGCAAAATAAACTAATCGGTAAACCACTGGAAGCTCGTTTGAACTGGTTTATTCAGTCTGACAATTTAGATCGTGCCTCGAAGCTTAAATCAGATTTGCAGGAAATTTTGTCCGTATCTCAAATTTCAATTTTTCAGGAAGATAATAAACGCGAACTTTTTCCAGCGCGGATGATTTTTAATCCAATAAACAATTTGCCAGAAGTTGTAACTACCGACCGGATTGATGGATGCGGCGTAATCATTGAACTTGCCGACGGCCAAAAATGCGAGCGCTGTTGGCATTGCGAAACAGACATCGGCCAGAACGCCGAGCATCCGACCATTTGCGGGTGGTGCGTGGAAGCGGTAGAACAATTTCATGAGAATCTGCGAGAGACAACGAGACAAATTTTATAAACCACGTCTGCTCGTCTAACCAAAACAAGTGAGTTGATTTAACATCGCAAATAGCGATCTTAAAACTGGTTTTCCACACTGCCTTGGGTGTAAAAAGACTGCACACCAAATGAAAAACTTATTGTTTGTAGCCACATATTTAGCTCTCGCCCCCATTTTGATCCAGGCCAAGCCGATCAAGCTCTCGGGTGGCAAAAGTTTCAAGGGATGGAATGGAAATACGAATTCCATCTGGCGGGTGGAGAAAGGCGCGTTTGTCGGGGGATCACTCGAGAAGAAGGTGCCGCATAATGAGTTTCTTTGCACGGACCGGAATTTTACGAATTTTGTTTTGCACGTGAAATTCAAGCTGGTGGGCACGAATGGGTTTATCAACGGCGGTGTGCAGTTCCGCAGTCAGCGGGTGCCGAATAATTTTGAGGCGAGCGGGTATCAGGCGGACATGGGCGATCCGGCGTGGTGGGGCTGTTTATACGATGAGTCGCGGCGGAACAAAGTTTTGGCGCAGGCCCCGACGGACGAGGTCAAAAAAGTGCTGAAGCATGATGATTGGAATGATTACGTCATCCGGTGCGAGGGGAAACTTATTGTGCTTTCGATCAATGGACTGAAGACGGTGGATTATGTGGAGGCCGACGATTCAATTCCAGGGTTTGGGATCATTGGGTTGCAGATTCATGGCGGGGGAATGGCGGAGGCGTGGTATAAGGAGATCACGGTGGAAGAACTGCCTTAAAAAAACTCGAAGCACGAAATCCGAAGCGCGAAACAAATTTCAAAGGGGGAATTTTTAAACGCAGAAAAAGCAACGGGGGAAGCCGCAACCAAAGGACAAAGCAAACTCATAGCGGCAAAATCATAAAAAGAAAGCTGACTGAAAGGCAAAATGATTACGGGCAAAATGATAAAAGCAGAAAAATCTTCCCGGAAATGAGCGGTTTTTACGCCTGTCAGTCCTGAGTTCGCTCGCCGGGCAAATTTTTACGCAAGCCGCGGATGTCCTGTAAAAATTCTTTGCGCAAGATGTAACGCATCAGCGTGGCCGCGCCGAAAGCGATGACGAAAATTTCGCAAGGATTCGGCCACAGCACCCGGCGGGTCAGCCAACAAGTGGTTGACACGGCGGCGGCCCACTCGGCGGCGGAGATCAACAGGAAATCGAACCACGGGGTTTGCCGCGCCAAAAATTCACGCTGGGTCTTGACGTAACGAACATGAAATATCGCGGAAAAGATGATGACGGCAGCGTAGGCGACGCCGATCATTTGGATCGGGCCGAGGTCGGTCTTGCGGACGGAGCAATAAACGCCCAGTCCAACCAACCAGCATAAACCGGTGGCGATGAGAAATTTTATGACCGGCGAAAATCGCGGGAAAGTGAAATCATAAAGACGGCTCAAGTGCTCCAGATAGCGGAACTGTTGTTTGAGCGATAGTTTAGATTCACCCTTCTCCCGCATCGCAAAATGGATGGGGATTTCCATCGGTTTGGTCACCCGCGCTTTGCACATCAGTTCGAGCGCGATTTTGTAGCCGAGCGGCGTCAGGTTGCGGGCGCTCAGGTAACTTTCACGGCTCAAGGCAAAAAAACCGGACATGGGATCGGTAATTTTGCCGGCAAAAGGTCGCGCCAAGAGCGTGGCAACTTTCGAATTGAGCGACCGGAACAAGCCCCACTCCGTTTCCGTCGTCCCCCCGGCCGTGTAACGTGAGCCGACTACAAAATCACCCTGCCCGCTGATCAATGGCGCCACCAATTCCGGCAGTTTCTCCGGGGGATGCTGCAAGTCGGCATCCATCACGCAAAAATAAGTTCCCTGGGCGCGAGCCATGCCGTGGAGGACGGCGCCGCTGAGGCCGTTGGTGGGAGTGGTTCGGACCATCAGCGTCAACGGGTAAGTTTTGGCGAGTTCAGCACAGACTTCCGGGGTGCGATCTTTGCTGTTGTCGTCCACGATGATGACTTCAAATTTTCGCCCGGCCAGCGCGGCCGCAACTCGCTTCAGGAGGATGGGTAGGTTCTCGGATTCGTTGATCGTGGGAACGATCAACGAGATCTCTGGCTTCACTCCACCCTGCCCGGCTGTTTCATTCGATGAACTCATGCGATAATTATGGCATTAACATGACCTGAAAATGGATGACAGGCCAGTCAATAAATTTAGGGGTAGTGGCTCAGTTTGGTGAATAATTAGTTTTCCCCCAGAAACCACCCCGGTTCGTCAGTAGCCTCACCCCACCTTTCACCGCCAGAAAGCGAAAGCCCCGGGAAACTTTCCCGGGGCTGACGCGTGATTGGTTGTTTAAGGGTTGAGATTATTGCAAGACGCCGCCGAGGCTGTCAAAACCGGACCAGGTTGATCCGTTGTAGAATGAATGCCACAAGGCGTTGTCGGTGCCACGACCAAAGACATCGAGGCGGTTGACTCCCCAAGAACTGAGGCCGACATCGGACGTGACATTACCGCCGATGACTTCAAAACCGCCGCTGGGTTGCCACGCGCTGCCGTCCCACCATTTATGATAGAGTTTGTTTTGGCCGCCGCGAACAGCGACGTCAATGCGATTAGCTCCCCAGGAAACGGCCGCTGGAGCGGAGGTCAAAACTCCACCGAGGCTCTGCGGGCCATACCAGGTGCCGCCGGAATACCACATGTGCCACAAGGCATTGTCGGTGCCACGATAGAAGACATCGAGACGGCCGGATCCCCAGGAGGAAACAGCTGGAGCGCCGACGGCGTTGCCGCCAAGATTTTCAAAGCCGCCGCTGGGCAACCAATTGGAGCCGTCCCAATATTTATGATACAGATTGTTATTGCCGCCACGAACTATGACATCAATCCGGCCCGCACCCCAGGAAACAGCCGCAGGCGAAGAGGTCAAACCACCGCCGAGATCTTCCCAATGAGGATTGGGGAACCAACCGGTGCCATCCCACCATTTGTGACGGAGAGAAACGTCGGTGGATGCGCAAAACGCGTCCAAGCGGTTGACACCGGAAGCGGAGAGTCCGGGACCGTATTCGGATATTCCGCCCACGACTTCAAAACCACCGCTCGGCAACCAGGCGGAACCGTTCCAATATTTATGATAAATGGCATCGCCACCGCCACGAACGACAACGTCAATACGATTGGCCGCCCAGGAAACTGCCGCCGGCCCGGGAGCGAAAGTGCTGCTGCTATTACCATCAATGACCATGGTGTTGACCAGCGAGGTGGAATCGCCGTTGTAAACGTCCACATCAACGCTGCCGCTGATGCCGCTGACCGAACCGCTGCTGCTGTATTGCCAGACGGTCCATTTATCCCACAGATCGCAACTGCTGCAAGTGCTCCAAGGGGTGCCGGTTTGGGCGCTTTGACCATTGTAATCTGCAATCCAGGGAAGCCACTCGGACACGCTGCTGCCAAAATTGCAGGCGCTGCACGCGCTGGTGTAGAGAACCGGCTTGGCGGTGACGCCTTTGGCCTTGGCGTCGCTGATAATATCGTTGTTAAACTGGTTGGCCCAATCGGAATAACTGCTCGCACCAGTGACGCCGCTGAAGACTTCGAAGTCAAGCATCGGTTGAAGACTTTTGCCGTCTTTGGCGACATCGCCGCTGATGGCGGCCCAGAAATGATTTTCTTCGCTGCCGGGGCTGTTCGAGTCGGGATGAGCGAAGTGATACGCGCCCATGTAAACACCGGCGGATTTGCCGTTGCTCATGTTATAGCTGTAATCGGCGTCATTGATGGAGACGCCTTCGGTGGCTTTGGCCCAGGCGAAAGTCCAGCCAGCGCTTTTAACGCTGCTCCAAGTGGGATGCCCCTGATACGAGGAGACGTCAATGCCGACGGGTCGGGCTTGTGTGCTGCCGGAAGCAAAGGCGAGCGCCAATGCAGGAACGAGCAGAAGTATTCGATGGAGTGAGTTGCGCTTTTTCATGATGCTTTTGTTTTTGTTTGTTTAATGATTTCTGCTTTTTTCGTTTATGGTCGCTGCATCCCACGATTTTCGGAGATGGCGATGGGACGCCGTACTCCGGTGCTGGTGAGATAGGGTGGAATGTATCTAAATGCGCGAAAGTTTTAAATCACGCAAAGACGGGAGTGGAAGGAAGCTCCAAATTCCAACATCCAAGCTCCAAACGAATAATTGACGCTGCGGTGCTAATATCCTGGTTCCATATGAACGCTGACCAGGCGGGGGGCGATGCGGGTGAGCTCTTTTCCAGATTTATCGTACACGATTCCAATGACCTGATGCGCGCCGGGTTCGGCCACGGAGACGGGCCAATGGGCGATGGCGCGTTGGAAGTTTCCGGCTTTGGAGAAGGTTTCGGGTTTGGCTTCATATTCCCCGAGGGTTTTGCCGTCCAGGCTGAGGATGCGGAAAGCGAGTTTGCCGAATTGATCGGCTTGATTCGAGGGAATGGCCATCGTGCCGGTGACTTCGGGTTTGCCGGCTTGGCTCCACGCGGTGTCGCAACGGATGGGGAACATCACGGGACCGGCGGCGGCCCAATTTTCGGGTTCGATTTTTTCGACGAGTTGAACTTTACCGAGGCTGGCGGGTTGTTGGACATTCAAGGGACTGCCGAAGACGAAGGAGCGGAAGACGCGCGGGCCGCCGTCGCTGTAGCAAAGTTCGGCGTCGAAGGCGATGATGGTACCGGCTTTGGGTTTGAGCCCGGGGAAATTGGCCCAAGGAAGTTTAAATTCGATGTCCATGCCGGTTTTGGTGCGCTTGGCGGCGACTTGCACGCCGATTTTCGACATGGAATTAGTGTAGCCGGGACGAAGGCAAAAACGGCCGACGACGTTGGTGCCTTTAAGTCCGCTCCAATAGCAATGGGCCGCCCCGGGGTTCGGCGTCTTCGGCCAATCATGGCTGCGGAAGGTTTCGTCCTGGCGGGTGTCGAAATACCATTCAACGCCGTCGCCTTCCCAGAGGTGTTCGTCATCGGCGCTGCTGAAGGGATGCTGGTCGAGGGTGCGAAGGCCGGCGTAAAAGGCTTCGTCGTCCCACATGTAAAAGAATTGGGCGGCGCGGTTTTTGAAGTCGTGGTTGAAATATTCGACGGGGGTGCAGAGGGCATCTTTGAATTCCGAGAGGTCGCCGTCAATTTTCATTTCCTTGGGCGCGCGCGGGATGAAGCCGCGAACACCGTCCTGGGCCAGGGTGGTCTGGGCGAGCAAAGCCAAAGGCAAAAACAGGCAAAGAAGAATTCGATTGGACATAACGCGTTGGATTGGCAAAACTTTCATTTACATTTTCCCGGTTTCAACAAAAATTGCCGGGCTGAAACACAGAGCTATTCAAAATAGCGTTAACAATCAACTTATTTACATTATGGAAAAAATCGGATTTGTCGGAGTCGGCCGCATGGGCGCCAATATGGCGCGTCGCTTGAAGGAACAAGGTTATACCGTCGCGGCGGTTTATGACGTGAACGCCGAAGGCGCCAAGACGCTGGCCACCGAGTTGGGCTGTGAGGCGGCGGCGGATCTCAAAGCGTTGACCAAAGCTTCGGACGTCATCATCACCGTTGTCACCGATGACAAGGCGATGAAGAGCATTTTCATGGGCGGGCTATTGTCGCGGGCGAAGGGCAAGTTGTTCATCAATTGCGCCACCATTTCCCCGGCGATGCACGTTTGGGTGGAACAAAAAGCGGAAAAAGCCGGAGCGCAATCGCTGGAAGCCTGCATGGCGTCAAGCATCACGCAAGCGCGTCAAGGGACTTTGTATCTCATGTTGGGCGGCAAGGAAGAAGTGTTCAATCGCGCGAAACCGATCTTGGAAAAGCTGGCGGCTTCGATGCGTTATGTCGGTCCGACCGGCAAGGCCGCTCAAGTCAAAGCGCTGGTCAATATGGTGATGAATATCAATACCGCAGGTTTGGCCGAAGGCCTCGGCCTCGGCGCGGCGCTCGGTTTGGATCTGGCGATGTTGCGTGAAGTCTTTTCGCAGACCGGCGCGAATTCCCGCGTCTTGGCCACCGATGGCGAAGATATGCAGAATCGTGATCATAGCTGCTTCTTCTCCGCGTCACATGCGGCGAAAGATTCCGGAATCGCGCTAAAGCTCGGCAAAGAACAGGGGTTGAACCTGCCCCTCGCAACCGCGACCAAGAAGCAGTATGATAAGATGGTGACGGAGGGCTTGGGCGAATTGGATAAATCTGGCATCGCCGAATTGACGTTCAAAGGACGTCATGTGAGCAAGTAAATCTTTGTCGTTGGCCAAGGTAGGGCGCGTCACTCCGTGCGCGCCGTC
>CAIYOY010000004.1 GCA_903927905.1 uncultured Verrucomicrobiales bacterium
ACGCTGCTGCGGGTCACAGACCCGCGCTCCGGCCCCACTGAAGTATGCTCCATTCTTCAAAGTAGCCCACTACCTGACGCGAGGGTGAATTGACAAAACCATGGCGATTGCGCTAGCATGACCGTTCAGTTGCCCTGCGCCGAGTTATGTCAGTCCAAAAACAGAGACCGTCCCGAAAAAGCTGGCGGACCGCGTTTACCCTGATCGAATTGATGGTGGTGATTGCCATCATTGCCGTCCTCGCCACGCTTCTTTTGCCGGTTCTGGGGCAGGCCAAAAGTCAGGCCCAAGCAGTCGGTTGCCTCAACAATGTCCGTCAACTGGACATGGCTTGGCTGATGTATGCGCATGAGCAGCGCGATCATCTCGCCTACAATTTGGGCGGCGATGCCAACCGCCAGACGGTTGCGCCCAATAATCCGATGAATTGGGTCAATGGGGTGATGAGTTGGGAACTGGATCCAGATAACACCAACCGCGAACCTATTCTCCAAGCCACGCTGGCACCTTATTGCTACAATAACACCCGGATTTACAAATGCCCATCGGATCGGGCCTTGAGCGATATCCAGAGTGCGGCCGGTTGGACGGGGCGAGTCCGAAGTTACTCCATGAATGCCATGGTGGGCGACGCCGGGACGTTGAGTCAGACCGGGACGAACGTCAATAATCCCAACTACAAACAATTTTTCCGGCTCACCGACATCCCCAATCCCGCTTCCATCTTTGTTTTTCTGGATGAACATCCCGACAGCATCAATGACGGTTATTTTCTGGTCCGACCGAATTATTATTACCCCCAGTGGTTTGATCTTCCCGCCTCGTATCATAATCACGGCGCGGAGTTCGCCTACGCAGATGGACATGCGGACGGACATAAGTGGGTTGATCCGGAAACGTTGGCGGCCGCCCAACCGGATGCCGCCGGACTACCCCGGCATGTTGCCGCCGCCCGCCAGAACGATTTCAAATGGATCCTGCAACGGACCAGCGTGCAGCAAGGCCAACCTTCGACGAGTGTTGGCGGGAATTGACAATCGGCCTCGTTCCGTTTTGAATGACCGGGAGCGAAAGCATCGAATATGAGTCAAAAGCCTTACATCCCGCCTTACGGTGAAAAAAACCACGACTTGGACACCCAGGCGCGCTGGGCCGCCCGGAAAAAAATTCTGATCGTGGATGACGACGTGGCCTTTGCCGATGTCACCCGGCTTTTTCTCGAGGAAAACGGCTATGAAGTGGACACAGCCGGTGACGGCGTGCAGGGGGTCAAGCGAATCATGGTCAATGATTATTCCGTTATTATTTGCGACATGGTGATGCCTAACCTCGCTGGGGATATGTTTTATCTCGCCGTCGAACGGGTGAAGCCGCACCTGACCAAACGGTTCCTGTTCATGACCGGCCATCACAAAGACCCCAAAGTGGACGAATTCATTAAACGAGTGCGCGGTCTGATCCTGTTCAAACCATTTCAATTGCATGTTTTGATGGAAACCATTCAGGCGGTGGAAAAGAAAAACGCGGCGTAAAATTGGCTTGGAAAGGGGGCGGGAAAAGCGCACATTCATTTCGTGAAGAGGCGCGGGATTATTTTTATTATAGTAGTCATCTTTCTTTGCGCTCTCGTATTGCTTGTTTTCATCCCCCATTACCGCGCCAAGTCCCGGCTGGAGGCTTACAAAAAAGAACTGGTCGCAGTTGACGATAACTGAATTGATCCCGGTCCTGCCAGAAGGAGAAAACGGCGCGAATGCTTTTTTATCAGCCGCCACCTCTGGCTCAACCCTTGTTTCTTCCATGCCGCGTATCATGAGAGCGATTCAACCGGGCAAGGCCCAACCCAGTTGGCAAAGGCAGGAATGCCTCGAAGAAGTTTCCAGCTTTCCACCAACAATAACCAATCATTGGCCGTCATTGGCGGCAAAAATGGCCACGAACAACGCCCTGCTCGCAACCATGCGGAAATCGCTCGAGTGTCCGGTTTTTTATTTTCCTCTCGATTACCGGCTGGGAGGAAATCTGCCTTTGCCGCATTTGACCGGGATCAAGCAAGCAGAACAAGAATTCAATGCGGCCCTGGCGTTCAATCTGCATTCCGGCCAAACGAATGAAGCGTTTGAAAATCTGATAGCCGCCATCACGCTACCACGAGTGTTTAAAGACGAACCAGTGATCATCAGCCAGCTAGTTCGTTACGCAGATATTTCCATGGCCTTTGAAGCTACTTGGGCGGCCCTGCAATATGACGGTTGGCCCGATGTGCAACTAGCCTCGCTGCAAAGTGAGTGGAATAAAATCGAGATCGTGCCACAGGCCTTGCCAGCGATGGCGATGGAACGGACCACTTGGCCAAAAGTATTCGAGCTGGGCCGGGAATCTTTTCCGCTGGAATGTATGTGCGAGCACAGCACTAATCGTTTCACGGAATTTTGGGAAATAGTGGGTGGGGGCGACTGGAAAGAATTTTTAGATCGTTATCCACACTATTGGCACTGGATATGGACCGGGTCGTATGATGATGAACGACAAATCATGAAAAATTTGCAAGATGGGATAAATGTGGTCAAGACCGGTTATTATAAAAAATTGGAGGATTCCAGTGATTTTTATAAAAATTTTGACGAATCGGCGTTTCTTGTCAGCTTAAGAGAATGGAGTGCGATTGAGCACTTCGTACAAAAAACCTTCCGGACGATGACCCAGACCCAGATGGCGATGACGGCCATCGCACTTAAACGTTACCATCAACGCGAAGGAAAATATCCTGCCAGCCTGCTAGAACTGATACCCGCTTATTTGAAAATCGTGCCGGTGGATTATATGGACGGAAGAACGTTGCGTTATCGCCTTAAAACGGATGGCACATTTCTGCTTTATTCCGTTGGTGAAAACGGCACGGATGAAGGCGGTAATCCCAAGGTGCCAGCGAGCAAAACCCTGAATTATCTGAATGGGTTGGATTGGGTCTGGCCGCAGGCGGCGACCCGTGAAGAAATTGACGCCGTTGAAAAGGCAGAAGCGGAAAGATGGCGAAAGATCACCAGCGGGTATCACCGGTCCGCGCCCGCTGCGACCGGCAAATAAAGCGCTTTCGTCCGTTGGCCCAACCTGTTAGACATTCTCCATGGCAACAAAACTTACCATCGGATTTCTTGGCGCGGGCAAAATGGCCACCGCTTTGGCCAAGGGTTTTATTTCCGCCGGACTGGTCAAGTCCGCTCAAGTGCGGGCCAGTGACCCCATTTTTGCTGCACGCTCAGCTTTTGCCAAAGAGACTGGAGCCAAAACCACGGTCTCGAATATTGAAGTGGTCAAGTTTGCCAGCGTTCTCGTCCTCGCGGTCAAACCCGGCTCGGTGCCGGAATTGTTGTCGGAAGTTCACGATGCTTTTACCCCGGAACATCTGCTCATCTCCATCTGCGCCGGTGTGCCGCTGGCCAAATTGGAAGCCGGGATGGGTGGCCGTGCGATCCGCGTCATGCCGAACACGCCCGCGTTGCTGGGAGCTTCCGCCACCGCGTATGCCCTTGGTAAAAACGCCACCAAAGCGGATGGCGATCTCGCACAAAAACTTTTCAGCTCCGTTGGGATCGCGTTTCAATTGAAGGAAACTTTGCTGGACGCCGTCACCGGTCTCAGCGGCAGCGGCCCAGCCTATGTTTATCTGATGATCGAAGCGTTGAGCGATGGCGGTGTGGCCTCCGGTCTGCCGCGCGACGTGGCCACGAAGCTGGCTGCGCAAACCGTTTTAGGTAGCGCCCGCATGGTTTTGGAAACCGGCCAGCATCCCGGTGCGCTCAAAGATATGGTAACGAGCCCGGGCGGCACAACCATTGAAGGCTTGCACGAACTGGAAAAAGGAAAAGTTCGCGGCAGCCTGATCAACGCCGTGCGCGCGGCGACGGAGAAGTCGAAGAAGTTGGGCCAGGGTTGATTTCACTTAAGGTAAAACAACCTGCATATCCGGCGCGACATGCAGGAAGTCCCCCAGATTCAGTGTGACAATTTTTTTCGCGCCCTGTCGGCGGGCGAAGGTTGCATGCAACGAATCATATATCCCGCCACCCATGATACCGCGCTTTTTAGCTTCCGTTATAGCCGTTTCATAATCTTCCAGAGAAAGCGCTTCGACTTGAAAGTTTTCCAACGTAAGTAAATCCATGATCAATTCAGCGGCCACATCATTGGGAACCTTGTAGTGGCTGGTCAGGGAGGAGAACGTTTCGGCCAAGGCATGGCCACAAGTCATACGGTCTGTGGTAGCAGCAAAGGCGGCCGAACAGGTCTTATGTTGAGAGTGAGAACTTAAAACCAAACCAATTAATATTCCACTGTCAAAATAGGTTTTCATCCCCGCTGCTGATGACGAACTTGCCGGACAGATTCTTCAATGGGCATGTCCGGAACTTCACCCGTCCACACCTTTATTTTACCTTTGCGGACGATGCGGCCTTTCGTCTGCGGGGTGATTTCCAGCACGATGCGGCCCGGCACAGCGGTCAGAGTGAGCATGTCACCCGTGCCAATGCCTGCGATCTTGCGGACATCGCGCGTCAAAACAATGCGATTATGCTTATCCGGCTCAACCGTGGTATTCATGCCATTATCGTGCCATAAAAATGGCATGATGGCAAGCTGTTTGCCTCACCTTTTGTTTGCGAATGTTCACAGTCCGAACCAAAGTTTCAGCGCCGCATCAAGTTTTACCATATCGGTTTCACGCAATTGGCCAAGTTGTTTCCTGACCAGATTTCCCGTTGCTGAAGCGATCGCACGTTTTGCAAATGAAGGATGAATCAGCCCTGCCTCGCGCCAGTATTGAATCGCGAATTCGCCTGGACGCAAAATATCGCCCACGGAAGTTATTGCTGCGACCAACAAATCATCCGATGGATAATTGGGATTGACGACAACAGCCGGACGAATTTTGGCGGCGGATTGATCGGAAAACGGAAACGGAAGAAGGATGATGGCTCCGCGCTTATAGCTGGTCATAATCGGCATCCAGCGGATTGTCCCAGATTTTTTTGAAAGCCGACTCGGACAAACGCGCATAGTCCGAAGCCAAGCTGTCATCGCTTGGATCCGGGGCAATGACTGTGACCTTGTCGTTGGGCTTCAACCGAGCTGGCTCGTCCAGCACGATAAACCTGCCGTCAAAATGCGCATTCAGCGTCTGCATGGTTTAATCTTAATTTTTCTTTTGCCCTTTATCAAGCGACAAACAGGGCGGGCTTTGGACGCGGCAAAGGTTAAACCTTGATGTTTCTCATCGTCCTTACATCCACCGCCTCCATCCCCGCATCACGAATCGCCTGCATCCCCAAGTCCGTATCCTCGTAACCCCGGCAGAATTGTGGTTCCACACCCAATCTCCGCGCCGCTTCCAGGAAAATATCCGGCGCGGGTTTCTGGCGCGTGACATCTTCACTCGTCACGATGGTGTCAAATAAATGATGGATGGTCAGGTGTTGCAGGATGGCATTGACCCCGTGGCGGGTGCCGCCGGACGCCACCGCCATTGGCAGTTTGCCGTGATTTTCCAGGGCGACGGCAACCACTTCTTCGATGCGGGTGATGTGCGGCATCAGCGGCATGTAGGCGGCTTCTTTTTCCTTTGAGGCGGCGATGTGGTCCAGCGGGCGGTTTTGCTCGATGCTCAACATCTTTAAAATATCGCGCGACGGCACGCCGCCCAGCGAATAAAAACGGTCTTCGGGAAAATGGAGGTCGTAACGCTTGGTCACCGCCTGCCAGGCTTTCCAATGTTGTGGCATGGTGTCGGCCAGGGTGCCGTCGCAGTCAAATATCAGGGCTTTAATTTGCATGTTAGTATTAAGTGCCAAAAATTTATTTGGTTGTTAAAGGGTTGGTAGGGCGCGTCACTCCGTGCGCGCCGTG
>CAIYOY010000005.1 GCA_903927905.1 uncultured Verrucomicrobiales bacterium
GGGAGCATCATCAAGGCGCGGGACAGTTTTAAATCGTCGCAGGATAATTTTCGCGCGTTGCATCCCTACAATGTGGTGGCGGGTTACTGTGGGGAAGGCAGCAGCACGATCGGTTTGCATTTGGGGGTGCATGGTTATGCGGTGACGTATTGTTCCGGTTGCGCTTCGGGGAACGACGCCATCGGTTACGCCATGCACATGATCAAGAACGACGAAGTGGATGTGGTCGTGGCCGGCGGCGCGGAGGAAAATATGGAGATGTTGCACGCCGGTTTTTGCCGGGTCCGGGCGATGAGCGAGTCTAACGGGGATCCCGCCGCAGCGATGCGTCCGTTCGACAAATCGCGCGACGGTTTTCTGATCGGCGAAGGCGCGACGTTTTTTGTTCTGGAAGAATTGTCCCATGCGCTCGGTCGAGGGGCAAAAATTTACGCGGAAGTGGCGGGACACGGCCGCAGTTGCGAAGCTTACCACGCCACCGATCCGCACCCGGAAGGGCAGGGGTATGTGCGGGCGATGGAGAAGGCGTTGCGTTCGGCGCGGATTCATCCGTCGGAAATTGATTACATCAACGCCCATGGTTCGGCCACGCCGTTGAACGACCCGATCGAATCGCGCGCCATAAAAAAAGTTTTTCGCGCCCACGCCAAGCGTCTGGCGGTCAGCGCAACGAAACCAATCACCGGCCATCTGCTCGGAGCCTCGGGGGCGATCGAAACCGCCGTTTGCGCGCTGGCCATCAAACACCAGGAAATTCCGCCGACGATCAACTTGCAGGAAACAGACGAGGGTTGCGATCTGGATTATGTGTCGGGCGGAGTTCGGCCCTATCCCATTCGCGCGGCGGTCAATCTGAACGCCGGTTTCGGCGGGCGATACGGCTGCCTGGTTTTGAAGAAATTTTCCGAGCACGCATGAACGTCCTGCTCATAACCGCTTTGACCGCGACGTTGTTCAACGTCGTGCTGACGTTGCTGGTGCTGGGCCGGGATTTTCGGTCGCGTTTGCACAAGGTCTATCTGCTGTGGGGCATTGCCGTCACCTTGTGGAACCTCGGGTGTTTTTATCTATATCAGGACATTTCGACGGAAGAAGCCTTCAAGTGGGCAAAGGTTTTGCAATTGGGGGTGATCTTCATGCCGGTGACGCTGTTCCATCTTTGCGTGTTGATTTCGCAAACGCGGGTCGGCCTGTTGCTGCCGCTGCTTTACTTGACACATGCTGGGCTGGCGGTCAGCCTGTTTTTCAATCGGTTTATCACCGGGGTCAGGCCGATCGCTTTTGGCTCGGCTGGGTCCGGCTACTGGTCGGTGCCCGGTCCGGCTTTTTGGGTGTTCATGTGTTTTTACGTGGTCATCACCACTTCGCTGGTGTTGATGTTGTATCACAAACAGAAAATCGTTCCGCCGATGCAGCGGAAACGGTTGCGGGCATTGCTGGCCTCGATTGTCGGTCTCTGGATTTTTGGGACGAACGATCTGCTGCCGATCCTGGGCTACGATTATTATCCCGGAACCCATCTGCATTTTTACCCGTTGGGAAATTTTGCCGCGCTCTATTACGTGGTCATCGTCGGTTACAGCGTGTTGCAGCATCAATTGCTGGACGTCCATGTGACGTTGAGCCGGTTCGCGGCGCAATTTGTCCGGTTGCTCTTCATGTTTTTGATCGGGTTTTCGCTGTTGCTGATTCTGCTGTGGATCAAGCCCGGACAATTCACGCCATTCTCGTTTGCCTCCGCTATTGTCGTTCTGCTGATCAGCGCGGTGGTGGCTTCGTTCTTTTTTCCGCAATTTTTCGGCAAGGGCACGGACGAATTGGAGCGGCAGATTTTGGGCGACCGTTTTGAATATCATGCGCGGGTGCAGAACCTGATCGAAACCATGCGCTCCTTTCCAGAACAAAAATTTCTGATGGAAGAATTGGAGCAACTGCTGGCCCACACCATGAAGGTGATCAGTTACCAGTTGATCCTGCTGGACGAGACGACGCGCGGGTTCATGCTTTTTCACTCCCACCCGCCCAGGCCCAATGTGGCTTTGTCCGACATGCAGATCGATTCGCCGGTTTTTCGATTTTTTCAGGAAACCCGCGCCGCTTTTCTCTCCTGCAACATGGTTTATGAAACCACCCGCGAAACCCGCCTCGAGCGCGAGGCGCGCATGCAATTGAAACTGTTCGAGCCGGAATTTTGTTTTCCGTTTTTTTCCGGCGAAGACCTGGTGGGTTTGATGTTGCTGGGGCCGAAGGTCAATCAGGATCTTTTCACGCCGCACGATTTGCGGCTGCTTTCCGAACTGGCCTCGAACCTCGGTCTGCTGCTCAATCAGATCCGTCTGCGTCAACAATTACAGGTCGCCCACGAGCAGGATTTGCTCGGTCGCATGTCGCGTGGTCTGGCCCATGATCTGAACAATCTGCTCACGCCGGTGCAAACTCTCCTGCAACTGAGCCAGGAAGCGGACTTGAGTCAGGCGGCCCGCCAGGAATTATTGCCGGTCGCTTTGCGCAATCTTCAGACGGTGCGGACTTATGTCAACGAAGCGCTGTTTTTTTCCCACAATGCCAAACTTAACGGCAAACCTGCCCAGATGGTGGCGACCGTCCGTGAAGCCATGACTTTGGCCGAAGTACCCGCGCAACAAAAAGGGGTGAAAATAGTTTTTCAAGAAGACACCGACGCCATTATTGAAATGGACACCATTCTGATCAAGCGGCTGCTCAGTAATTTATTGGGTAATGCGGTGGACGCTTCCCCCTCCGGTTCCAGCATAGACATCCAACTCGCGCCCCTGCCAAAAACCGAAATCAGCCGCGATTGGTATCGCCTGCAAGTGATTGATCGTGGCAGTGGAATCAGCTCGGAAAATCTCAAAAAAGTCTTCACGCCCTACTTCACGACCAAGAATACGGGCGATGGAAAACGCGGTTTTGGCCTCGGTTTGGCCATTGCCCGGAAGATCGTCCACCTCCATGGCGGAAATCTTAGTATTGCCAGCGAGGAAAAAAAAGGGACAACTGTGCAGGTGGATTTGCCCAGTAAATTAACCCAGACGCAAACGTTGCAGCAGGAAGCGGAAAAAGGAGCCGCGCCCAAGCTGTGAAAACGTTGCTCGTCATCGCTCCTGAACCGGTCTTGGCCGCCGCCATTCGCGCCGCCCTCGACCCGGAGCGCTATCGCGTCCTGCAACAATCGGATCTGAGTGATGATGAATTGTTGCTTAACCCCGTTTCCATTGACGCCTGCATTCTGGACGCCGACCTGACTTCCATCGAGCCGATCCGCACCATCCAACGTCTTCGCCGCTCCCTGCCGCGTTGCCCGCTGATCGTCTATGCCACCGCCGTCCAGTGGGAGTGGGAAGAAGATGCTTATCTGCTCGGAGCCAGTCATGTGCTTGGGAAACCCGTTCGCGGTAAATTGCTTGACTCACTGTTGGAAAGATTATGGCCAGCCAAACCTTTGCCTGAACGTCCGGTGGTTCAGGAAGTGAAGCCAAAGGCCGAGTCAACTCAGCCGCCGGTGAAGATGCTGGAGTCGATGCTCAATTATTCTTCGCTTCTGACTCACAGTCTGGCAGTGGAGCCGTTGTTGAAAGAATTCCTTTCGCTATTGCGTGGAATCATCGGCATCAATCGCGCAGCCATATTTCTGCGACCGCCTCCTGGCTCGTTGTCCGACACCGCCGAACCGGGAGCTGCCAGGCAATTACGCGCCGCTTGTTCCAACGGCCTAACTCCGGCGCTGCTGGAATATTTTCAACTATCACTCGAAGGCGGCATCGGTGGGCATGTCTTTCGTTCCGGTCGCATCTTGCGCCGACAGAGTGAAGAGGTCGCCCAAGACGTTCAGATGCAGAAAGAATTTGAACTTCTCGGTGCTCAGGTGGTGATTCCAATTTTGGATCGCGAATCTTTCATCGGTCTGGCTGTATTTGACGGACGGGTGACGGGCGAAACTTTGACCAATGAGGAACTGGCGGCGGTTTTTCATTTATTCGAACAAACCGGTCAGGCCATTCGCAACATCTGGGCGCACGAACGCATTTCCGCCGGACACGAAATGATGTCCGCCATCCTTCGGCAAATGAACAGCGGTTGTCTGGTCATCGCCCGCGACTTGTCCATCCTCCACGCCAACGACATGGCCAAGACCTGTTTTGCCCGGAACAATCTTTTGTCCTTTAACGATCTGCCGCAAACCATCGGCAGTAAAGTCTATGAAGTGCTCAAGGGCGGACCCACCGTCGCCGGGGAAAAATTACAGGTGGCCGAAAAAACCTATCGCGTGGCCATTGCTCCATTTCAAAAAAACGGTTCTACTCAGCCCAATGCCGCCATGGTGGTGTTGGACGACATCACCCAGAGCGAACGTGTGCAGCACTTGGAAATCGAGACCGCCAACCTTCGCCTAGTCAAACAAATGGCCGACCGCCTCGCTCACGAGATCGGCAACGCCATTGTGCCGCTTTCCACTCATCAGCAACTGCTGCACGAGCGCATTGAAGACCCGGAATTTCAGCAGTCCCTCGACGATGCCATGCAGGACAGCATCAAACGCGTCACCCGCCTGCTCAATCAAATGCGTTACCTCGCGCGTGATCGCGTGGAAAAATCTGAAAGTGTTCCAGTCAAAAAACTGATCGAAGAAGCCTTCCAGGAAGCGCGCTTATATCACCCCGCTGATACCGTGTTGCTCCAAGTGGATTCGTCCCACGAACCTCTGACCGTGACCGGCGACCGCATTGGTTTGCAACACGCCATGGCCGAAATTATTTTGAACGCCCTCCAAGCCAACGGACGCACCTGTCAAGTTCACGTCAAGACCAGCGCCGCGATTGATGCCGGCGGTTCGCGCTGGGCGCAAATCGAAGTCCACGATGGCGGTGCCGGATTCACGCCGGAAACGGCGAGCAAAGCGTCCGAGCCATTTTTCACCACGCGCAATGTCGGTCTTGGTCTCGGTCTGGCCGTCACCGACCGCATCATCCAAATCCACCAGGGCAAGATGGAGATCCCGCAGCCGCAGGCGGGGCAGCCGGGATTGGTGCGGATTACGTTGCCGCTCGAAGCAAAAGTGGCGGCCAATTGACATAGGGCGATGTTGGATCCAGAAGCTATATATCTGACCACAATATTTCGACATTATGAAAAAGGTCGCATCACTCGAAATGGCACAGGCAGCCACTTTGTCGGAACGCCTCAAAGCCGAGGCCATTCCTGTGGAAGTTCGAACGATCAAGGATGACAGTGGATTAGACCTTCGCGAAATTTTTGTTGAGGACAATTATTTTGAACGAGCCTGCGATGTGGCAGAGAAATGGGAAGGTGATCTGATTGAAGAACAGGACAGGCAACGCAATAAGCATTGTCCCAAATGTGGTTCTCTTCATTTGGAATACATTTCGTTTGACAATCCTGATCTTGGGTTTTTCTGGAAATGCGTAGAATGCGGTAATGAATTCCCCAGTTAGTGCAGGGGCTTGACGTCAAGCCTTTCGATGTGAACATTGAGGGCGTGAAGTTCAGGTCTATATACATAATCGGTGTTTTTGGGCTGGTCCTTGCGGGATCGCTCCAAGCCCAGCAAGTCCCCATCATCGAGCGCACCCTTTCCAACGGCATGCGTATCCTTCTTGTGCAGCGCAAGGACGAGGCCACCGTTGCGGGCGGTTGGGTCGCGCACGTCGGCAGTTCCAATGAACGCCCCGGCATCACTGGCATCGCGCATTTGTTTGAACACATGATGTTCAAGGGCACGCCGACCATCGGCACGAAGGACTACAAGAAAGATTTGGAAATCATTACCGAACAGGAAAATGTCCGTGACGAAATGCGCGCGGAGGAAGCCAAAATGCGCGTCGCTTATCGCAAAGGTGACATTGATGATCTCGCCAAACCGGAAAACATGTCTCCGCACTGGCAGGAGTTGAAAAAGAAATTCGACGCACTCGTCGCCGAGCAACGCGAGATTCTGGTCAAAAGCGAGTTTGACAGCATCTACACCGCCGCCGGTGGCGCGCACTTGAACGCGTTTACCACCGAGGACATGACCGCTTATTTCGTCAGTGTCCCGGCCAACAAACTTGAGCTCTGGATGTGGATGGAATCCGAGCGTCTGCTTCATCCGGTCTTCCGCGAATTTTACGCCGAGCGCGATGTCGTTTTTGAAGAGCGCCGGATGCGCACCGATTCCACGCCGCTCGGAAAGTTCGCCGAGGAATTTTCCGCCATGTTCTGGCAATCCAGTCCGTATCATTGGCCGGTTATCGGCTGGCCCTCGGACATCCCCGCCATTTCCAAAAAACAGGCCGACGAATTTTATTCCATCTATTACGCGCCGCAAAACATCACGCCCATCCTCGTCGGTGACTTCGATCCCGAAGCCGCTGCGAAAATGGCTGAAAAATATTTCGGTCGCATCCCGCGCGGCACGAAACCTCCACCTGACGTCGTGACCATAGAATCTTTTCAAGAAGCTGAGAAACGGATGATCGCCGAAGCCGAGGCCAATCCCCAAGTGGACATTCTTTGGCACACTGTTCCTTTCGGTCACAAAGATTCCTACGTGCTGGATGTTCTTTCCGAACTTCTCTCCACCCGCACCGGTCGTTTATACAAGGGCCTCGTCCTTGGTTCCCAGGTCGCCAACGATGTTTCTGCGGGCATAGATTCGCGGAAATGGGCCGGAGACTTTGAGATCAGCGGCGAAGCCAAGGACGGTCGCACCCCGCAAGAATTGGAGCAGGGCATCTACGATCAACTGGATAAATTGCGAAAAAAAGATGTGCCGCCCGAGGAGTTGCAAAAGGTAAAAAACAATTTCGCCGCCGGCGAATATCGCAAGCGCGACGGCAACATGGGCATCCTGATGAACTTGATTCAGGACGAAGGGGAAGGGGACTGGCACGAGTTCGATGACTCCGCCAAAAAAGTCCAGGCCGTCACCGCCGCCGATCTCAAACGCGTGGTCAACCAATACTTCAAGAAAGAGAACCGGGCCGTGGCCATTTACACGCGCAAGGCAGCGACTCCCGCCGCTAAGGAGGAAACCAAGTGAAAATTACCGACGTCAAACTGGTTCGGCGCATGGGAGCGCGGCTTTTAAGCCGCTTCAATGTAGCTACGCCAATGGATTCCATTAAC
>CAIYOY010000006.1 GCA_903927905.1 uncultured Verrucomicrobiales bacterium
GGACAAAGTGTATGAAGAAGTTGCCCGGTGTCAAACCCAAGATGATCGAAACGGAGCGCGGGTCTGTGACCCGCAGCGCGTGGCCAGCAAGAAGGTCAAAAAATTTGCCGCCGTCTTTCATCGCAACCCGCTGCGCCTCACAGAGTCGCGCTCCGATCAGAGTACACTGGAACTGGTGTCCGGCAGAGGAAATTCCCGCCGCCGTTTATCTTCCTGTTCGAGTTGCACATCCATCGCCTTCACCTGTTCACTGGTCAATAACAATTCCGGCGGCAATTCGGCCCCGCATTGACCGCACTTCTTGTGTCTCCGGCTGTAAATCGGTGACTGGCATTTTGGACATTTGAAATCCATCTTCCAAGTCTGCTGCCGCCTATTCACTCTGTAAATTACGATTTTTCACTGAAAACCCGCCTTTTTCGCAAAAAATTAAGCGAATGGTGAGAAATATGGGAATAGTGTCCACCATGTACACGACAAGGTCTTTGTTTTCCTCCATAAATGCGCACGTGCGGCGAGCTGGATGTTCGCCTTTACAGAAGGATATTTATGGAACATGGAACAATTTTGGAACGGGAGTTTGGACAACGGTTGGTGAACTTGAACGGCGGACGGCGCGGGTTGCGCGGCGGGTTGCAGGTCAAGACCTCGGTCCCCAAGGATGCCGGGAACGAACCGGTCGTGGAGTTCGTCAGTTCGGATGAGACGATTGATCGCTATAATGAGGTGATCTCGGCCAGGGGATGGGAATTGGAGCATTATCAACAGAATCCGGTTTTTCAGGATTCGCATGATTATTCCACTATTTTGCGGACGATCGGGCGGGCGGCCATCACCGAAGTCCGCCCCGGCGCGCTGGGGACAGCGACGCCCTATCTTTTTCAACGGATGGTTTTTGCGGTGAATGAAAATCCCCTGGCCAAGATCGGTTATGCCATGTATCGCGGCGGATTTCTTCATGCCGTCTCAGTGGGCTTCATCCCCATCGAATGGGAAAAAGGCGACGGTTTTGCCCGCAAGTATTTGAAACAGGAATTATTGGAAACTTCGGCGGTGGCCATTCCGGCCAATCCCAATGCGCTGGAACTCGCCTATAAAAGTGGCGCCGTCGAAAAATCCGATTTACGAGAGCTGGGCCAGATCCTCAAACATCTGACCTCTCAACCCTCAACTATCAACTCTCAACAATTTTGCACTGATCCGGCGGCCTCCTCATCCGACACCCGCGCTTTGGGGGATGGAGGCGATGAAGCGCACTTGGTGCAATTACTCAGGGAAACGGCGGCGATTTGTCGTCGCGCGTAAGACAAAAACGGAGCGCGGGTCTGTGACCCGCAGCACGTGAAATCGAAACAAACGTTAGAAGAAACGGAGGCGGGTTGAAATGACCAGCTTTCAAAAAAATCAAGGTGCTGCGGGTCACAGACCCGCGCTCCGCAGAAAAAAGGAAAAAATATGAAATCGAAAATGTATCTATGGTTGGGCGGCGCGCTGCTGATCGCGGCGACGCTGCTGGTGTCGGGTGTGCCGGAATGGATGGCTCATGCGCTGGCCGGTTGCGCGTTGCTCAAGGGCGGTCTCGCCCTGGCCAATGTGCCGGCGGTGTTGCCGTTGGATGAAATGAAATCGCTGTTGCAACAGATCCAATCCTCCAACCAAAAGTTGACGGCGGATTTTGCCGAGACGCAAAAGCAGTTGCAACAGTTGCGCCGCTCGGGCTTGGGCAATTCCAATCCGGCGCGTTTGGCGCATCAGGCGGTGAGTGACGATTGCGCACGTTATCTGGCAGCGGTCGTCATTTGCGGCGCGGACAGCATCGGTGGTTTGAACCACATCAAGGGCGCGCAACGCGATTCGCTCGTGGGCGAATGTAAATCGGTCCTCGGCGTGGAAACGCGCTCGGCGCTGACCAGTTCGGACATTCCGTTGCCGACGCAGTATTCCGCGCAGGTGGTGGAGTTGATCTGGAAATTCGGCCAGGCCCGGCAGTTCGCCACGGTTTATCCGCTCGGCACCGGGACGGTGAAGTTGCCGCAGCTCAAGACCAGCCCGACGTTCGGGTTCCTCAATCAAAGCGCCTCCATCCCGGAGAAATCGCCGCAGATCCAATTCGTCACCTTCACCGCGCAGAAAGCGGGCGGGATCGTTCGCGTGCCGTCGGAAATCGACACCGACACCATCGTGCCGCTCGGCCAATTCCTGGCGCGTTACATCGCCCGCGAAGCCGCCCGTTGGGAAGACACCGTGTTGTTTCTGGCGGATGGCACGAGCACTTACAACAGTCTCAAAGGCGTCGGCCAGACCTGTGTGGATGGCAGCCTGGTCGTCACGCTCGGCTCGGGCAAAACCAAGGTCACGGACATCACCATCGCCGACTTGCGCTCGATGCGCGCGAAGGTGAATGGCGCGGCGTTGTTCCAAAGCGCCTACTACTTCCATCCCTCGATGGAAGCGTTGCTGCGCTCGTTCAATTCCTCGACCTACACACCGTTCGTGGTCGGGCCGGATCGGTCGGCAACGTTTGAAGGGTTCCCGGTGCGGTGGGTTGGCGTGTTGCCGGTCTATGACACCACGGCTCATGCCAGTCAGATTCAGGGCGCGTTTGGCGACTTGTCCTACTGGTATCTCGGCGAACGTTCCGCGCTCTCGATGGAAATCTCGCGCGAAGTTTTCTTCGCGACCGATGAACTGGCTGTGCGCGCTTTGGAGCGTTTCACGGTGTAACTGATGGCCTCGGACGCGATGTCCGCGTTGCAGTTGGCCGCCTCGTAATGGGACTCGCCGAGCGGATGCTCGGCGCTCCGATGGTTTAGGCGCGTCGCATGGGGTGGGACGCGCCTGGGCAAGGGAAAAAGGGGGGCCGGTGGATGGAGATCCACCGGCCCAAATTTAAAAATGAAAATAA
>CAIYOY010000007.1 GCA_903927905.1 uncultured Verrucomicrobiales bacterium
AGCGGGAGAATTATAAGATCTTTTTGTTGGCCACGTGCTGCGCCTCACAGAGGCGCGCTCCGTTCGCTGCTCGTCAGTCCAAACCATATTGACCATCACTTTTGTTCGCACCTCCGATTACAAAGACCTCCGTTCTTTGGAACATCTTAAAACTTCGGATTGAGTTGACGAAATCATTCTCTTATCGTGCCAGCATGAAACGCGTTTTACGCCGCCTTGTACTATCTGTTGGGTTATGTCTTTGTACATTCAATGGCGTTGGCAGCTCTGATATGTCAGGTCAAGCAGGCTGGGCGGAAGTAGATATCACTCCTCCCATGGGCCTGGAAATGGGCGGGCGCGGCCCAACTGAAACGGTCGGAAAAAAAATTCTGGATCCCTTATTCGCCCAGGTGCTTTACCTAAAGGACGCCAAAGGCACCGGCTTCGTGCTGGTTTCGCTCGATCTCGTTGGCATCGCCCATGAATTGAGCGATCGCATCCGTTTATCCATCGTGCATGAACTGGGCGTGGATTGGAATCTGGTCGTCATCAACACCTCTCACACCCACAGCGGTCCGCAAATGATCCACACTCTCCTCGCCGGCACTGGTCCGCTGCCAAAAAACGAAGCGGATTATTACGATGATTTGCAGGAAAAAGTTGTGAACGCCACCCGCGCAGCGGCTAAAAAATTGTCACCGGTAAAAATAGAAGTGTTCGAGGGCACCTCACAAATGGCCATCAGCCGTCGGGGGAAGAACAAAAATGGCAAAAGCAGCATGATGCCCAATCCGAACGGCCCCATCGCCGACAAACTTTGGATCATGAAACTCACTCCCACCGATGGCCAACCGCCCACCGTTGTTTTCTCCTACGCTTGTCATCCGGTCATCGTTTATGGTTCTTCTCCACAGGGGATTTCGGCGGATTTTCCCGGGCTGACGCGAAAACTTTTGCGCGAAAAACTGGGCGCACAATGGCATTTTCAATTCATCCAAGGCCTGGCTGGTGACGTGCGCCCCAAGGCCACCGCTGATCTGGAACACAACCGTTTTGGTGGAACCCCGGCCACCGAATCATTGCCCAAAGCCGCCAATGAATTGACTCGCGATATCCTCGCCACCCTGGAACACAAAAGCAAAATTCTCGACCTGAATCTGGCCGGACAATTTGATCATCCCCTCTTGCCCAAGGACAATCCACCGCCGCGTTCCAATTATGAAGAGAGTCTCAAAGCGGCCAAAACCAAATCCCAAAAGGCCGTGGCCGAATACTGGCTGAAACGTTACGACACGGGTCTGGGTTTTTCCAAAGGCGACCCCTGGGAAGCCGGGGTGATCCGCCTCGCTGACAATCAATGGGTCTGCTGCCTCGCGGGCGAACCGTGCGTCGAATGGGGTCCCAAAATCACCCAATGGCTTGCGCCGCAGGATGTGGTCATGTGGGGTTACTGCCAGGAATCCATCACCTATCTGCCCACAGACGAAATGCTGCCCGAATATGGCTATGAAGTGCTTGACTGTAATCACGCGCGGAACAGCTCCCCGGCCCGGTTCGCGCCGCGCCTCAACGAAACCATCCGACAATGCCTGCTGCACGAATTGGCAACCATTAAAAATGAGGTAAAGTGACCTATGACTAAATCATCTAAAAAGGCGTGCACCGATTGTTCCTGTGCGGTCGAAGCCCTGAAAGGCGTGGCCCTGAAACGAATCGCCAAAAAATTGAGCGGGTGGAAATTGGTAAAAAACCACCATCTCGAACGCGAATATAAATTCAAAAACTTCCTCCAAGCCCTCAAGTTCACCAATAAAGTCGGTGCGCTGGCCGAGAAGGAGCAGCACCATCCTGATTTCTATCTCGCCTGGGGAAAAGTGAAACTCACCTTGTGGACTCATAAAGTGGATGGGCTGACCGGAGGCGATTTCATCTTCGCCGCAAAAATCAACAAACTCGGCGGCTGATGCCCGCCTACACCATGCACCGCCATCCCGTCCTAAAAAAAATCGTATCCGGCGGACAAACCGGCGCGGATCGGGCGGGTTTGGATTTTGCCATTGTTCATCATATCCCCCACGGCGGTTGGTGTCCCGCTGGCCGAATCGCTGAAGACCAGCCGATTGACCCGCATTACCAACTTCAGGAAACTCCTTCGCATTATTACGCCGAGCGAACTGAGTGGAATGTCCGTGATTCCGACGGCACGCTGATCTTCTGCCGGATCAGTCAAATATCCGGCGGCGTCAGACTGACCGCCGACCTGGCCGACAAACATAAAAAGCCCTGGCTCCTCATCTCCACCGAAAATCATGAGGTGGCGGCCACGCTCATTGAAAATTTTGTCCAACAACATCAGATCCAAATCCTGAACATCGCCGGCCCGCGCCATTCGACCGATCCGGAGATTGTGGATTTCACCAAATCCGCTCTGCGCGCCTGGTGGAAATTCGCCCACAGTAAACAATCATGATGGCAGCGAGAAATATCTGCTTCGCCCTGATCCTGCTGCCGGTCTTCCTGCGCGCCGAAGTCTCCCAGTCTCTCTCCCCTCTCCTGACTGCGCAAACCACCAACCGCGCCACATGGGAAAATCGTCGGGCCGAACTTAAAACCGAATGGCTCCAATTCCTTGGCAATTTTCCGACAAACCGTCCGCCACTCAAAACTGAGTTCCTCCAAAAAGAACAACTCCCCGAGTTCACCCGTCAATATATCCGCTACCAAATCGAAGACGGCCTTTACACCGATGGCTACCTCCTCGTTCCAAAAAACAAATCCGACAAACTTCCTGCTGTCGTCGTCTTCCATCCCACCACTCCCTTCCAAGCCCGGGGCGTCGCCGGACTCGAACCAACTTATCCCGAAGACAAACGGCAGGGCGTGCAACTCGTTCAACGCGGCTACCTCGTCTGGTGTCCGCGCAATTACATCAACACTGATGGAACCAATTGGTTGGGCAACGCCAAACTCGTCCTCGCCAAGCATCCCCATTGGACCGGCCTGACCCGCATGATCTGGGATGCCATTCGAGCCGCTGACTTTGTCCAATCGCTGCCCGACGCCGACCCCAATCGCATCGGTTGCCTCGGTCATTCCCTTGGAGGTAAAGAAGCGCTGTTCGCTCCGGCCTTTGACGAGCGTTATAAAGTGTCCGTGTCATGTGAAGGCGGCCTTGGTCTGAAATCCAGCAATTGGGATGCTCTCTGGTATCTCGGGCCTCGCATCAACCGGCCTGATTTCAAACTTGAAAACCATCAGGTGCTATCGTTCATCGCTCCGCGACCATTCCTCCTGCTCGGAGGTGATTTTGCGGACGGAGAAAAGAGCCAGCCATTCATCAACGCCGTCAAACCCATCTACGATTTATATAATGCGCCAGAAAATCTGAAATTCTTCAACCATCACCTGGGCCATAGTTATCCACCCGAAGCCCGTGAGGTGGCCGAACAATTCCTGGATAAATATCTTAAAAAATAACCGCGTAGGGCAGACGAATAAAAATTTAGGAAAAAGCCAGTTTTGCTTGGAAAGATTCAGCCGTCCCTGCGGGACTTAGGACTTTCATCACGTCCACCCGGCAATAAATTGCCGGGCTATTATCATGGGGCCCTCCGGGACAAAGGCTGGATACGCGGTATCGAAGGGGATTTTAATGCGTCTGCCCTGAATAACCGCGTCTTTACTCTTGCCACCGCGCTCCAGTCGCGCATTATTTCGACCCTGAATATGAACAAAGCACCTATCCATGTTGCCGTCACGGGCGCCGCTGGCGCCATCGGTTATTCCATTTTATTCCGCATCGCTTCCGGCGAGGTTTTTGGCCCCGACCAGCCCATCATCCTGCATCTTGTAGATATCGAACCCGCCCTGCCCGTCCTGCAAGGAGTCATCCTCGAACTGGAAGACGTGGCCTCGCCCGTGCTGAAAGGCCTCGTCGCCACCGCCGACATGAATGAAGGGTTTCGCAATATCAGTTGGGCCTTGCTCATCGGCAGCGTTCCGCGCAAACCGGGCATGGAACGCAAAGACCTCCTGGCCATCAACGGCAAAATTTTCACCGGCCAGGGCCAGGCCATCGCCAAAAACGCGGCCAAGGATGTCCGCATCCTCGTCGTCGGCAATCCGTGCAATACCAATTGTCTCATCGGCATGAATAATTCCGACCTGCCGCATGACCGCTGGTTCGCGATGACTCGCCTCGATGAAAACCGCGCCGTCGCCCAACTTGCCAAAAAATCAGGCGCTGATGCCACCGCGATTTCGAACCTCGCCATCTGGGGCAATCACAGCCCAACGATGTATCCGGATTTTTACAACGCGAAGATCGGCGGCAAACCTGTCACCGAAGTGATCACGGATGAAAACTGGTTGAAGACGGAATTTGTCACGACCGTCGCGCAGCGCGGCACCGCCGTGATGAATGCCCGCAAAGCGAGCAGCGCGGCCAGCGCGGCCAACGCGGCGATTGACACGGTCAAATCCATCATCACGCCGACCAAGGCCGGGGACTGGCACAGCGTTTGCGTCGAGTCTGATGGCAGCTATGGCATCGAAAAAGGTTTGATCTGCTCTTTCCCCATGCGCAGCGACGGCAAGAAATTGGAGATCGTGCAGGGCTTGAAGATCCATCCGTTCAGCCAGGAGAAAATCAACGGCACGGTGGCGGAGCTTCAGGGCGAAAAAGCCATCGCCACCGAGCTTGGGATGTTGTCGAAGTAATCCGTTTTTTTATCGAACCGCCGCCGATTCGGACGAAGGTCCGGTCGGCGGCTGTTTTTTACAATCAAAACCCGCCCACCGCAGGGCCGGCGGCCAGCTTATCGAGGATGACTTGCAGCTCGCGCGCGGCTCCAGCGGTAAAGGTTTTGACGGCTTGGATGCCGTTGCAGCCGTTGCGATCCGTGATCTGGCAGTTGAAAAAAATCGTGCAGATGAGCCCTTGAGGCGAAGTTTCGAATTGGGCATGGGTCATGTTGTTCAGGTTAAGATAGCTTTCGCCGATCTTGACGATCTTGATGCTGCCAGACGGAGGTGTCATAACGATTTCATTTTGCGGGAAGTTTAAGTTCCTGGTTGGCCACGCCTTTGTCGGTCTGTTTTTTGCGGAAGGCTTCGTAGGCGGCGCGGTGTTCGGGATATTTATTGCCGAGGATGGCCGTGGCCAGAAGCGCGGCGTTGATCGCGCCGGGTTTGCCGATGGCCAGGGTGCCAACGGGAACGCCGCCGGGCATCTGCACCATGGAAAGAAGGGAATCCATGCCGTGCAATGATTTCGATTCCATCGGCACGCCGAGGATGGGAAGCGGGGTCTTGGCGGCGGTGACACCGGCGAGATGAGCCGCGCCACCAGCGGCAGCGATGATGACTTCCAGACCGCGATCAACCGCCGTGGAGGCGTATTCAAAAAGGAGATCCGGCGTCCGATGGGCGGAGATGGCCTTGGCTTCGTAGGGGACTTTCAATTCTTCGAGTTGCAGCGCGGCGTGCTGCATGACTTCCCAATCCGATTGACTGCCCATGATGATTCCGACAAGAGGTTTTGACATAAAATAAATTATTAGTTTTCAGTTTTAGTTTTCTGCAAAAACGGACGGAGGAATTTAACCGCAAAGAACGCAAAGAACGCAAAGCAGAAATTCACAAAGTTTATCGCGTCGCCTCATCCAGCGCATTCTGCACAATCGCGGGGGTTAAAATGGGCGGAAGAACGATGGCCGGTTTGGCCGGGTCTTTTGGAAAAATCAGCACGAGCGGGACGCCACCGCGACCGTATCGCTGCAATTCCTGAGCGATGGCTGGATTTTCATCGGTGTAATCGCCGATAAATGCCACCGCTGAAATGGATTTTAGTTTGGTCTCGGTCTGGGGGATTTCAAGGCTGGTCCGTTTGTTCAGTTTGCAGTTTAGACAACTCTTGGCCGTAAAATCCACGATGACAGAATGGCCGGCCTGCCGCGCCTGCTGAACGGCTTCGGCGCTCCAGGGTTTCCATTCAATTTCGCTTTTTGTGGTGTTGAGCAGGAAATAGCAGCCGAGAGCGATGAGCACAATGGCGCTGACTGCGGCCAATCCTTTACGCTGCCGGCCACGTTGCACAAACTGGCCCCAAATCCACGCGGCCAGCGCCAGGACAATCAGAAAAAGTCCCATCATTAATACGCCGTCTTCACCTTTGGCCGCAAACGACATCAGCCAAAGGGCCGTCGCCAGCATCGGAAAACCCATGGCAATTTTGAATTGTTCCATCCATAGACCCGGTTTGGGCAGGAATTTAAGCAGATTGGGACTCCAGCAAAAAACGACAAACGGCAAAGCCAAACCCAATCCAATGGTGATAAAGATGAGCAAGATGATTGCCGGGGTCTGTGTAAACGCGAACGTCAGCGCGGCCCCAAGAAATGGCGCGGTGCAAGGCGTGGCTAAAACCGTGGCCAGAACGCCATTAAAAAATGCGCCGGGAAATCCTTGCTTGGATGAAAGGTTCGTCGCGGCCCCAAGAGCGCCGCCGCCAAGAGTGACTTCAAATATCCCAAATAAATTCAACGCTACGAGTGTGATCAGAATGGTGATGACGATGCGAAATTGCGGGTTGCGAAAAGCGGAACCCCATCCGGCCAGACCACCAGCGTGTTGCACCGCAATGGCCAGGATCGCGAGAACCAGAAACGACGCCAAAACTCCAAGACCATAAACCAAACCGAGCTGCCGGACGCGCCGGGGATGTTCCTTGGATTGATTGACAAACCCTAGAATCTTCAAAGCAATGACCGGTAGAACGCAGGGCATAACGTTCAGGATGAGTCCGCCGATGAAGGCGAAGAGCAACATGGTGATCAACGAGGCAGACGGCGGAACATTGGCCGCGACCGTTTCGATTGCCGATGCCTTTTGACCAACAGGAAGAGCAGTGAGCGGCAAAGTCACTTCCACCGCTGAATCCTTGTCCGAGACCAGGATGCCGACGACTGAAGCGGGCCATTCACCTTCGCTTTTTTTGATACTCTTGCGGAGACGAAGTTTATCGCCCTTTAAAATCTCAGTCGGTCCCTGGACTTCAAAATTTTTATTTTCATAAGGAAAAAAATCCGGGGTTTTGGTCTGGGCATCCCATTCGATGATGAAGGGGCGGGCTTCGGCATTGGTTGGCTCATCCCAATAGGCTCGGGCCGCGTTTGGAGCGATGGGTGGAGGCACTTTTTTGCGCCAGGTTGCGATCAGGTCGGACTCGGTGGAAGGTTTGGTTTGATCACCAATGGTCAAATCCGCCTGAATAGTGGATTTGCCGATGATGCAAATGTCGGAACATTCCTGCCATTTAACCACGGCTTCCAAATGCTTGGGGCCAGCGGGAGCATCTTTCGCCAATTGCAAAGGAATCAACAACAGAACTTCATCTTCATAGACATACGTGAGCAACACCGTATCACCGATCTGATTGGTGTTTTTTTGCGGTATCGGCCAGGCAATGGGACCGGCGGTGATACCGGGAGGAAGCGTCCAAGCGATGGTGGTCGGACTGCCGGCGTCGCCGCCGTTTTGCCAGTAAGTATGCCAGCCGAGGGGCATTTTCATTTCGAGGCCGGCCCAAACCGTGTCGCCGGGCTTGGCCGTGTCTGCGGAAAGAACTAAACGCGTCTCCGTTTTGGCCGCAGCAAAAAGTGATGCGGCGCAAGCGAACAGAATTAAGAGCGACAACCAACGTCTCATAGAATCAATACCTATATAGATGCCCCAGATTCATTTCCGTTAGAAACTATATTTTCAAGCCTGCTGGACCCCTTGCAATAAAATGTAACATATGTGACATTTTACTGCTTAGCAAAAACATGTTACATATGTTACATTTTTTTGCTCGCGGCCTTGCTGTGAGTTCTGTTCTGCTGGCTACTCGCGATTGGTTGGGCAATACTTCTCCGTCATGGCCATTACCACAACATCCCATTTCCGCTGGCTCCCAACCGGCGATGAAGTGCTGGCAGAAATGATCGCCGCCATTGAAAAGGCCCGTCATTCGATCCGGCTGGAGATGTACATTTTTCAGGACTGCCCGTTGGCAGAGCGGTTCCGCCAGACCTTGCTGGCAGCTCTGGGGCGCGGAGTAAAAGTCCAAGTGCTGGTGGATTCTCTCGGCTCCGTTTCTCTGCCCGATAGTTATTGGGATGAGTTTCGCGAGAAAGGCGGCGCGTTCCGCTGGTTCAATCCCTTTCAGTTGCGCCGCATGACCTTCCGTAATCACCGCAAATCCCTGACGTGCGATGATAAACTGGCCATCATTGGCGGCGTCAACATCGCGCCCGAATACCAGGGCGACGGTGTTCACTCTGGGTGGTGTGACCTGGGCTTAAGGGTTTCCGGCTCCTGCGCGGAGGAACTGGCGGAAGCCTTCGACCATATGTTTGCCGGGGCGGAATTAAAACTGAAATTATTCGCCCGACTGCGCAAATCGCACCGGCAAAAAACCGTCCGACTGCCGGAAGGCAAACTCCTGCTCAGCGGGCCCGGCCGCAACAATCCGTTAAAAACCACCCTGGCCCACGATTTGAAAAAGGCGCGACGCGTCCAAATCATTTGCGCCTATTTTTTGCCGCCTCGAGCCATGCGCCGCGCGTTGATGCACACCGCTCGCGCCGGAGGAAAAGTCCAGTTGATCCTCCCCGGAAAATCCGACGTGCCGATGTCGCAATTGGCCGCCCGCAGCCTGTATCGGCGACTGATGCGGGCGGGCGTGGAAATTTACGAATATCAGCCGCAGATCCTGCACGCGAAATTATTTTTGATTGATGAAGCGGTCATGGTCGGATCGGCCAATCTGGATCCCCGCAGCTTGAGCATCAATTATGAATTGTTGCTGCGCTTGACTGAACCGGCGCTGGCGGCCAGTGGAAAAGAACTTTTTGAACGCTGTTTGACCCATTGTCGCCGAATTGAACCGGTGGCCTGGCGCAAAGAACGAACCTTGTGGACCAAAATCAAATCCAAGCTGGCTTATTTCTTATTGGCCCGTCTGGATACGTGGATTGCGCGATATCAATGGCGGGGATTGAAGCGCTCTGAATAACTTCAACTACTTGGCCAATGTCACCAAGTACCGCTGAAACCGTTCGATTTCAGGTTTAGCTTTCAACTGCGTATAAATCTGGAGCAGATTCGCGCATACCCGTTGCAACGTGCGCCGCGATGACACTGGAGCCAAATGTCCTTCTTCGAGACGGCGATTGATCCGCATCAGATACTTGATGCAATCCGTTTTGGTCAGAAGTTTGCCTCGATTGAACACATCTACATAATGTTCCGCCCGGCTGTTCTGATAGCGGCAGAGGAAATGGGTCGGCAAACCGATGCCGGTCATCGGCAATTTCAAGCGCCGGGCGAGCGAAAGATAAATGAGGCACAGACTGAGCGGATTCCCCGTGCGCCGATCCAGCACGCAATTCAAATAGCTGTTCTCCGGCTGGTAATAATTTTTCTCATTCCCGGAAAATTTCAAGTCGTCGAAAAGATAATCGTTGATCGTGGCCAGAATCTGTTCCGGTTCCCCGTTCAAATCCAGGCGCTCACGCAACTCACCGGAAAAACTGTCCAGCAAGGCGGTGTAGGCCTCGATATTTATTTCGGGATATTGGGTGCGAGCCAGCAAGAGCGCGCCTTGTTCGATATCAAAGTCCTCGCCTTGATTTAAACAAAACGCCAGAAACTGCGTGTCCGCATGTTGTTGAATGAAATGATTGATGATTTCCCGCGCGCGCCGACGCAAAACCGGATCACTGCTCAGGGTATGTTCGCGAAGCCATTCCGTGGTGGCCGCACCGTGGGAAAGAATCTGACGCCGCACGGTCTGATAAACGGCAAGATCATCGTCCGCGAGTAGAGTGACGAGAGCCTTGCGTTGTTTTTCATCCAGCTTTCCTTGAGTTTTGGCCGGCAACAAATTCATAGGATGATTCCAATGTGGCAGAAAGCCGGGAGGAATTCAATAGCGAAACGAATAATCAGGCAAACTTACTCACAAGAAATTAAATGGAAGGGAAATGGTTTAGAATCAATGCAATCACTTAGTGGATATGCTAGGAAAGGTGGTGGCCCTTTCCATGGTAATTGTGCGGGCTCAAAATAATGTGGGTGCGGTCGCTCGGCTGGAGGAAAATCTGGAAAGGCCTCTTTAAACGATTTCAGATTGGTCGGATCGCAACTCACAACTGAATTCGCATCCTGATCAAAATATTGTCCTGTCTGCACAAGATAGTTTTGACCATGAGCTACAACCATCGCCTCGCCATTCACAGTTATGACTTTTCCTTTAGCGCAAATCGCAAGATCAGATTTATGAGCATATGCAATCACCGCGCCTGCCCGAATTATTAAAATTGAATTAGCCGAGAGCTGCCTGGCGCTAATGGTTAAGCTCCCCTTCTGAACAGTTAATACGGTTTCTGTTTCACGCTCCCTGTCATTTAAATGCCGCACGGCTACCAATTCAAATGAAACCATGCTGTCTGATGGGATTCTCAAATTGCCGCAATTACCAACGGTTAAATCCAACCAAGCATCTTCGCTCGCTGAACGAATTGCATTACCGTTAGAAATATTTTGATTCACCCTTGCCGGAACCCATTTGTCATCAATTCGTTGTTCGACACTTCCATGTTTCGATCGAATAGTTACCCTATTCTGCTTGAAACCTGATGGAATTGGCTCGAGGGTAGCAGGGTCAGGCAATACCCAAGCCGGTTTAATTGGAGTTTTACAACCTAAACAGGCCAATAAAACAATAATCGCCAGACAAAAATGGATTCTATTTCTCATCAATCCTCCTCCTTCTCCAAAGCACTCAACGTTTCTTTGAGCAACTCTTTTTGCAACGCCCGCGATTGCCGCCGGATCACCAGCATTTCCACCACCGCCACCAGCGCTGCCAAACCGGTAAACCCCGCGCACGCCAGCCAATAAAAAATAAAACCGATCCCTTTCAGCTTCGAGGCAAAAACCGTCATCCCGCAGATCACCATGAGAACCGAAATAAACAGGCAGAAACCCGCGAGCCGATGCCGGACTGTTGAAGGCGTTGCCATTTTCCAAAAATTTATCACAACCCGGCGGTTTGCCAAGGGTGCGATCACGAGTGATGTTCAGTCGGAGTGTGGCCGTCCCCGGCCACAGCAACGTGAATTGACCCCAAAGACGTATGCATTAACCTGAGTTCAGCCGTCCGCGCCAGCCGTCGTTCCATAAACCACACCTCTCGTCCGCTCCACCCTGCTGCGGCCGGGACGGCCGCACTCCGTCGGAAATTACCATCACTTTTGATCACATCCATTTGCCAACACGGATTTCGGTTGAAAGTGGAGTGCACAACAGTCAATCCTGCTCCGCAACATGCCAGATCAACCCACCGCAAATTTGACCGGATGGCAACGATGGGACGCCATCGTTCGGAGACGGCAGGGTCTGGTCTGCACCGGCCTGTTTCTGCTCGTCGCCATCGTTTTTCTCCCGGCGGTGGGATTTAATTTCACCAACTTCGACGACGATGTGATCCTGACGGCGAATCCAAGCCTGCTCAACGGCTGGAATGACAGCATCCGCTGGGCTTTCAGCTTTTTCTTGGGCAATTGGCATCCAACCACGCTGATGAGCCATGTTCTTCTGTATCAATTTTTCGGCCTGGAACCGTGGAGTCACCATCTGCTTAACCTCCTTCTCCACGCGGCCAATGCGATGCTGCTTTACCTCGTCTTTCATCGAATGACCAAGGTGGTCTGGCGCAGCCTTTTGGTCGCGGCGATCTTTGGCCTGCATCCGTTGCGGGTGGAATCGGTCGCGTGGGTCGCGTCGCGGACTGAATTGCTGGCCATGTTTTTTGGGTTGTTGACGGTGTGGAGTTATCTTCGCTTTCTGGCAGCAATCCCAGACAAAGCCAAACAGGCCAAATCATTTTATGCGCTCAGTTTGGTTTTCTATTTTCTGGCGCTGACTTCGAAGCCCTCCGTCATCACCCTGCCCTGCGTGCTGTTGTTACTGGACTATTGGCCGCTTGATCGCTGGCCAAAAATCGGCGTGAGGCGATTGCTTTTGGAAAAAGTTCCCTTCTTCCTGCTCGCCGTCGGCTTTTGCTTTCTGACCATGATCGCCCGGGGTAAAGAAGGTTCCTTTGATCCGGGGAGCAATCCGCCCTTCCCGCTCCGATTTGAAAATGCGCTCATCTCTTATTGCCGTTATCTGGGAAAATTATTTTACCCTTCGGACCTGGCTTTGCAGTACCCCTATCCCCCCGGTTGGTCCATGTCGTTGGTGGTCACCGCCGCGATTTTTCTGGTGGTCGTGACAATGGCGGTTCTGGTGTTGCGCCGTCGGAGTCCCTGGTTGGTCATGGGTTGGTTTTGGTTTTTGGGCACGCTCGCGCCGATGATCGGGCTGATTCAAGCGGGCGCGCAAGCGATGGCGGATCGTTATAGTTACATGTCGTCCATTGGCATTCTCGTGATGGTGGTGTGGGGCTTGGGCGATTGGTTTGACACTGCTAGCACGAAACATCCCTCCTCTCCCCAACCCTCTCCTCCCTCCGAGGGAGGAGAGGGAGAAGAAGTTCTCTCCGCCGAGCAAGGTGTAGCAATGTCAAGATGCACCCGCCGCCGCCTCGGCTTGTGCTTTTCCATCGCGGCCAGCGCGATCATTCTGGGGCTTTCTCTGCTCACTCACCGTCAATTAAATTATTGGCGGAGCAGCGAAACTATTTGGCGTCGCTCCATCCAGATCAGTCCGATCAATCCCCTCGCCAACGCCTTGCTGGCTGATTACTTGTTCGATCAGGGCCACCCGGACAAAGCCGAAAAACATTATCGTCGCGCGCTTGAATTGGCGCCGCATAACGCCGACTACCACAACAAACTCGGTCGCCTGCTGCAAAGCCTGGGGCGAACTCACGAGGCGCAGGCCGAATTCGACACCGCCCTCAAATTGGCTCCCTCTGACAGCATGGCTTGGAATAATATGGGTGTTGCCCTCGCGTCCAAGGGACAATTGGATGAAGCGATCAAGAACTTTCTCAAGGCCATTGAGATCAATCGCGACGATGCCAGCGCCTGGGTTAATCTTGGTTTCGCGCTTGAACAAAAAAATCGGCGACCCGAAGCCATCAAAGCCTATCAGCGGACCATCGCTCTGCAATCCGACTCCTCTCTGGCCCGCATTCACTACGCCAATCTGTTGCAGGATGAAAATCAATTTGCGGAGGCCGCCCTGCAATATCGCGAAGCCCTTCGTCTCCTGCCTGACTCGGCCGAAACACATTACAAATATGGACTGGTGCTGCGTAAACTTGAGCGCCGCCCCGAAGCTGGAGAAGAATTTCATCAGGCGCTTAAACTTGATCCTCAGTTGAAAGCTGCGACTGAGCAACTCCGCAGTCTTGAGGCAACAGGCAAACAATAGCTTGGGCGCATCTGGACACTTTTCTTAATGAGGTTGATTAAGAGAGCAGAGAAGTTAGAGGAAGAAGTGAAAAAGCTCGTCCTCACCCCCGGCCCCTCTCCTCCGAGGAGAGGGGAGAAAGTAATCCAGCGGTTTGGCCTGATCTCAGTCCTTGGCTGGATAAAAGAACTGTGTCCAGCAACGCCCAATAGGTTGTCGGGCGCCTTTCAGTCTTGAAAACCACTCGTCCGGTGGTCAATCCTCGTCAGCAACATGCCAGAGCAACCACCCGCCAACTTGACCGGAATAAACCGGTGGGCAGCCGCCGTTCGAAAACGGCAGGATTGGGTCTGCACCGGTCTGTTTCTGCTGGTCGCCTGGGTTTTCCTGCCAGCGGTGGGATTTGATTTCACCAATTACGACGACGACTTGCTCCTGACGATGAACCCCAGCCTGCTGAACGGCTGGAGCGAGAGTGTGCACTGGGCGTTCAGTTTATTTTTGGGGAATTGGCACCCGGTCACGCTGATGAGTCATGTGGTGGATTATCATCTGTTTGGGCTGGAACCATGGGGACATCACCTGACCAATATCCTCTTGCACGCGGCAAACGCCACGCTGCTTTACCTCGTTCTTCGCAGAATGACCGGGGCGACTTGGCGCAGCCTGCTGGTCGCGGCTCTTTTTGGCCTGCACCCGTTGCGGGTGGAATCTGTGGCCTGGGTGGCGACTCGAACCGATTGCATCGGGACGTTCTTTTGGCTGCTGGCCATCTGGGCTTATCTCTGTTTTCTCGATCAAACTCCGCGTTGGTCAGCACGAGGCAAAGGTTATTACTTACTTTCCATTTTTTTATTTTTTCTGGCGCTCGCTTCCAAGCCGATGCACGTCACCCTCCCCTGTGTGCTTTTGTTGCTCGATTTTTGGCCTTTGCACCGCTTGTCGAAAGCAACTCTTCTCCCCATCATCTTGGAGAAGATCCCCTATTTTCTGGTCTCCATCGGATTTTGCCTGATCACCGTGGTCGCGCGTCAGGAGGCCCATTCCATCAACTCACTTCGCGGCATTCCACTCGGCTTGCGCCTGGAAAACGTTGTCATTTCATATTGCCGATATTTGGGGAAATTATTTTATCCTGTTGATTTGACGCTCTATTACCCTTTTCCCGATCACTGGGCGATGCCTCTGGTTCTGGCCGCCATTTTTTTGCTGTTGGTCATTAGTTTCATCGTGGTCTTCGCCCATCGAAAAAAGCCCTGCTGGCTGATGGGCTGGTGCTGGTATCTCGGCACGTTGGTGCCAGTGATCGGACTCGTTCAGATCGGCTCCCAAGCCATCGCCGATCGTTACACCTACGCGCCGTGCATCGGCGTCCTGATAATACTGGTGTGGAGCCTGGGAGATTTGGCCGTTCGCCGGCCACGAGTCATTCCAGCCATCTTTCTCACGGCCATCATCGCAATTCTGGTTCTCTCGGGCCTGACCCGGCGCCAATTGTCTTACTGGAAAAACAGCGAAACCGTCTGGCGGAGATCCATCGAGGTCACTCCTGTCAACCATCTTGCCACAGCCAAGCTGGCTGATTATTTGTCCGATCAGGGCCGCGCGCAGGAAGCGGAAAGCCTTTATCGTCGCGCGCTGGAACTGGCTCCGAACGACGCCGGCACCCACAACAATCTCGGCCTCCTGCTGCAAAGCGAAGGCCGCGACGCCGAAGCCATCCAACACTTCGAAGAAGTGCTCCAGACCCATCCCGACAATGCGGAAGCCCACCTCAACCTCGGCGCCGCGCTCAGCAATCAAGGCCGTGACCGCGAGGCCGAGGCCCATTTTGAACTCGCCCGCAAGCTGGCCCCCGCCGACCCCATGACCTGGAACAACCTCGGTGTTGCCCTTGGAGCCAGGGGGCGTCTGGATGAAGCCATCAAAAGTTTTCAATTGTCCCTCCGGATCAACCGCAGCGATGCCAGCGCCTGGATCAATCTCGGCTTCGCCTTCGAACAAAAAAAACGTCTGGCCGAAGCGTTCAAAGCCTATGAACGCGCCATCGCGTTGCAACCAAACTATCCCCTGGCCCATCTTCATCTCGCCGGGCTGTTGCGCGATGAAGATCATCTGGCTGAAGCCGTCCTCCAATATCGTGAAGCCCTGCGTCTGCTGCCTGATTCCGCCGAGACTCATTACCAATACGGGCTGGCCCTCCGCAAACTTGACCGCCGCACCGAAGCGGCGGAACAATTCCAGCAGGCGCTTAAGTTTGATCCCCAGTTGAAAGCCGCTGCTGACCAACTCCGCGCCGCTGAGCCACCAGTCAAATAAAATATATGTATTTCGGACGGAGTGCCGACATTCCTGTCCGCAGCAAGGTGGCGCGGATGGATGGCTCAGGTTAATTCCGACGAATTTTGGCCAGTCACACCGCTGCGGACAGGAATGTCCGCACTCCGCTGCCCATCACTTTCGTCCGGGTGCATCCATGCACTGCTACACTTATGACCGCTGCCGATTGACAATCGGCGATACAGCCGACTGCCAGTCGGCGCTACGTAGCAATGGCAAGATATGCCCCTTTCGTCCCCAAACCAGCAAAGAAGCTGGCGGATTCCTTTTCCTCGTGCTAGTTTTTCACACCGTATGCAAATCACGAAGCAACTGGCTCTCTTCCTCGAAAATCGCGTCGGCATGTTGGCCCGCGTCTGCGACGCCTTGAGCGCCGCCAAGGTCAACATCTTCGCCATCTCCACCAGCGACACGGTGGACCACATTGTCATACGCATGGTGGTGAGCGATCCGGCCAAAGCGATGGCCATGTTCGAAGAACACGGCTCGCTGGTCGTGCAAGACGACGTGCTGATGATCACGGGCGATAACAAACCCGGTTCCCTCGCCCGCATCGCCCACAAACTGGCCGACGCCAAAATCAACATTGAATACGCCTATTGTGCCACTTCCCCCGACGCCAAAAAAGGTCTGCTCATCATGCGCGTGGCCGATGTGAAAAAGGCGATGAAGGTGTTGAATACTTGACCCTGTGGCGGCAGGCGTCTCGCGGCCCGGAAAAAGTGTAACACCTCCAAGGGCCTTAAAAACACCACAGATTTATTCGCAAATCACGCCTCATTCCGCCGGGCGGGACGCCACGGCTCTACGTCAGGCGGGAGGTATGGTGCAAGGACATGGGTGAGGGTTCAGGCATGGACATAGGTGAGGGTTAAGTTTTGGGGAAGGGGCTGCGAGCGTGGTGGGCGGGACGTAATCCGCCGTGGTCAGAGTCAACTAGAATGCCAATGAGATGGCCC
>CAIYOY010000008.1 GCA_903927905.1 uncultured Verrucomicrobiales bacterium
ACCCCTCCGGTCATCATTCCGTCCTCGCCGCTCCGCCCGAACCCACCCAAAAACCCGTCCTGCTCTTCACCGATCGCCCCAAATAAAAACTGTCCTGTTTTGCTATCTCCCAATTTGTCCTGTTTTGAAAACTACGCGGCACATCCTGTAATCCGTGGTTGAAAAATTTCCTCCATCGCCTAGAATAACCGTGCCCATAATCAGTTATGAAAGGCTGGCCAATCCATAAATCGCGGTCTCTCTTAAAGCCGACCCGCCAGCTTTGCGCCTTCACTCTGATCGAACTCCTCGTCGTCATCGCCATCATCGCCATCCTGGCCGCACTGTTGCTGCCGGGATTGAGCAGGGCCAAACAGCAGGCGCAAAACATCAATTGCCTCAGTAATCTCAAACAATTGCAACTCTGTTGGCACCTTTATGCCGATGATCATCACGATTTCCTCGCCCCAAACAATTTCGTTTACAACGTCTCCAGCAGCAATGATTTTCAGATCATTGGCACCTGGGCCCCGGGCAACGCCCGCGTGGATGCCACCACGGACAATCTCAAAGCCGGTCTGCTCTTCCCTTATAATACTTCCACCGCGATCTATCATTGTCCCTCCGACATGTCCGTCATCGAGGATGGTGCCGGCAACCTCCTGTCGCAGCTTCGCAACCGCAGCTACAACATGAGCCAATCGGTCAATGGGGAAGGCGACGTCATCGACCCCATTTTCGGTCCGATGAATCAATTAATTCCCTGCGTTACCAAATATTCCCAGATCCGCGACCCCTCGCCCTCGGCCTTATTTGTCTTCATAGATGAAAACGAAGATACCCTCTACGATTCCCAATTCGGTTTCCCCGCACCCAACTCTGGCTGGGGCAACGTCTGGTTCGACATGCCCTCCAATCGTCACAACCAAGGAGCCAACCTCTCCTTCGCCGACGGCCATGTGGAACATTGGAAATGGCAGGTTCCTAAAATTTTCCAGGGCAACATTCCCCAGGGCGTCGGACAAAACGAATTGAACGATTACAACAGGGTAAAAAACGCCATGCGGCAGGAATTTAATTAACTCTCCGGAGTTTTTTTCCACTTTTTAAGCGAATGGTGGGAAATATGGGAACGGTGTCCACCATGTACACGACAACCCCTGCTCTTTTCTGCCTTAATGCCTCCATCGGCCAATATTGGCCACAGGACAAAAACAAAATGGAAATGAAAGGCATTATGAAAAACAGATTATATTTCGGCGCAGTGTTCATCTTGGGCACAGGCAGCGTTTTCGCTCAGACCAACGATCCCGGCACGCTCACCGCTCCAGCTCCAGCCCTCAACTTCTTCACCAGCCTCGCGCAGAATTATCCCTGGGTTTGCACCGTGCTGGTGGTCATCGGGGCTTTGCGAGTTCTCTTCAAACCGGTGATGACTTTGCTGGATGGGTATATCAAGGACAATTGCAGCCCAGCGGAATATGCCAAACTGCAAAGTTTTGAGGCCGGGGCGGTTTATAAATGGCTCTCTTTCGCTTTTGATCTCGTCGGCTCCATCAAGCTGCCGGTCATCGGGATCAAACCGCCGCAAGACGGGAAATAATCATGGCCACGGGAATCATTTCGCTGCTGACCGCCCTGTTGGGCCTCCTCTTTTGGTGGCTCAAACAACGGGCGGCAGCAGCCAACGATCCAGTCACCCAAAATGAAAAACGTTATGAACAGATTGATGAGGATGTCAGCCGTGCTGTCACCAGCACAGCCACGAAGGAGTCGGTCGCTCATGCTACTGCTGATCTCGATGAGCTTGAGCGGTTGCAGCGGGCCAAGGGTGGTGGTGATCAGCGCGGACCAAAGTGAAACCATGGTCATTTCCAATCAAGTTTTCCGGGTACCGAGCGATGGGGTCTTCATGCCGACCGCGCGGTATCAACGATATCGGCGGGCGGTGGCGGATAAAATCCAGGAACTGGAAACTCACTCACATTAATGAACACGAATTTTAACCCAAAGAACGCAACGCTGGAAGCCGCAACCAAAAGAGGAAAAGCAAAATGATTGAGGGCAAAATGATAAAGGCAGAAAAAAACTTCTCAGAAATGAGCGGTTTTGACGGATAGCAGTGCAAAGATCACAAAGAATCCAGACGACTATTTTTCTTCTGCTCTGCGTTCTTTGCCTTCTTTGCGGTTGATAAAAATTATGAACATTGATCAAATACAAAATCCGCCGGTGCCGTGGGCGGTGACAGGCAATTGGCTGCTCGGACTGATCGGAGTGTTGTCCGTTGTTTATCTCGGGCTTGGCCTGGCCTGGCAATGCAAAAAACTCTTCGGCAAACATCCGCCGGTGGAGGAGCAGTTTCGGCACGAAATTGAAGCCCTGCGCGCCGAGATGGATGAACGGTTTCGGGAGCTGGCGCTGGAACGGGCGCGGAACATCAGCGAACTAAGCGAGAAGATCATTCGAGTGGGCGAGGATGTGGCGTTTATCCGAGGCAAGCTGGCGAGCGAATAAATATTACCGCATTCCAGTTCAAAAAATAGCCAATAGCCATTACCCTCGTCTATCGCCCATTGGCTATCCTCCTCCAAACCTCAGAGGCGTACTCCGTTCGCCGCTCGTCCGCCCATTCCATATTGACCATCAACCCGCTATGAAGAATGCGGCCCCATAATCAGAAAGCGTGTTCGTCTTGACTCTTTCTAAACAAATCGTATTTTTATGCTTTGTGAGCTTGGATAAAATGAGTCCTTTTATCCGCGGAGTTTAAAAACATTAAGTCGTTATCCATTATTCTTTGTGGCCCGTTTCTCCTGCCGGTTATCATCAGGCGCGTGTTGGCTTTTGCAGTTCTTCTCCTGTGCTGCGTCTGGTCGGCTTCCACTTTCGGCCAAATCCTTTTCGACAACACCAAAGCCGAAACCGCCGGCAACGCCGATTGGATCATAGACACGCATCAACCCATCCCCTCGCCCACCATCACCAATATCACTTCCGGGACCGCTGAAAATTATTGGATCGGCGCGCTCAGTTCGTGGGGCGTCGCGCTGGCCAAACTGCGCAATACCGGTCAAATCACTTTGGGAACCGACGGGCTGGAGACCTTGCCCTCCGGCGGACGGATCACTTACGGCGATGGGTCGAATGCGCAAGACCTTTCCCATTATCAGGTCTATGTCGTGTGCGAACCGAATATTCTTTTCACGGCGACGGAGAAAACAGCGATCGTGAATTTCGTCAAAAACGGCGGCGGTCTCTTCATGGTGGCGGATCATACCGGCTCGGATCGGAACAACGACGGCTCCGATTCTCTCATGGTCTGGAATGATCTGATGAGCAATAATACCGTCCAGGTGAATCCCTTCGGTTTTGCCTACAACTCGGTGGATGTTTCTCCCAGCGGTCCGACCGCAGATACTTCCCCAACGAACCCCATGACTCACGGAATCGCCGGGACGGTGACCACCCTCACTTACTCCAGTGGAACCACGATGACGATCAACAATTCCAACACCACGCATCCGGCAGTTTGGTCCGCGTCCAGCACGACTGGGGTGATGGCTCTCTACGGAACATTTGGTTCGGGCCGATTTGCCGCCATCGGCGACAGTTCGGTGGTGGAGGATGTCACCAGTTCTGGAGGCACCACCTACGCTGGATGGACGACACCAGTTGACAACGGTTACTGCGCCCTCAACGGCACAGTTTGGCTTCTCGGCGGCGGCACCAATGCATCCACTCCCACTGTTATCACCGGAACGGCCAGCGGCATCGGCACGACCAACGCCACCTTGAACGGCACGGTCAATCCCAACAACCAATCAACCACCGCCCAGTTTCAATACGGTTTGACGACAAACTACGGTACAACGGTTTCCCTGTCGGGAACGCTCACCGGCACATCAGCCCAAGCCATCAGCACAAACATCACCGGGCTGACTCTGAACACGACGTATCATTTTTGCGTCGTTGCCACAAATGCTTCAGGTCAAACCGTTGGTTCTGACCAAACCTTCACCACCGCCAGTTCGCCGGTGGTTGATCTGGCCATCACCAAAACTCACTCCGGCAGCTTTACTCAAGGAGATGCCAGCGACACTTATACCATTACCGTCACCAACATCGGCACCGCCGCCTCCAGCGGCACGGTCACGGTGGTTGATTCGCTACCCGCCGGATTTACCGCCATCGCCATCAGCGGAACCGGTTGGACGACTAATCTCGGCACCCTGACCTGCACCCGGTCTGATGCCCTCGGCGCCGGAACCGCCTACCCGCCCATTCTGGTCACCGTCAGCGTCGCGACCAACGCGCCCGCCAGCCTGACCAACTTTGCCACCGTCTCCGGCGGCGGCGATACGAACACAGTCAATAACACATCATCGGACATTACTGCCATCAACGCGTCAAGCAGCAGCGGAGGTACAAACTTCACCGGGGTGCTGGCCGGTTGGGACGTCAGTGGACAAACCAATTTTGGCGTCTCGCCACTCGCGCCCACGACCAATGCCGCCAATGTCACCGTTGGCAGCCTGACGCGCGGGACTGGGGTCCTTACTCCAAGCGGAGCGGCAGGCAAGGCTTGGGGCGGGACAAGTTGGAATTCCACCAGCGAAGCCGCCGCCATTTCAGCCAATGAATTCGCCACGTTCAGCTTGACCGCGAAAACCGGTTACAAAGTGTCTTTTACATCCGTGAATGAATTTGATTACCGACGCTCCGGCACCGGCCCACCCAATGGCGAATTGCAATATCAAATCGGAACCGGCTCATTCGCCGATATCATCGCGCTTTCTTACGCTTCCACGCCTGGGGGGCTTGGCCCGATTGATCTCTCTGGCATTTCCGCGTTGCAAAATGTTGGTGCCGGGACCAACGTCACTTTCCGCATCGTCAATTGGGGTGCCTCGGGTTCCGGCGGCACCTGGTATATTCTCGATGTCAACAATTCAACCGCTTCTGATCTGGCCATCAGCGGCACTCTTGTTCCCATCGTTTCACTGACCCCGGTCGAAACCTGGCGTCTGCAATGGTTCGGCGTCACGAACAATTCCGGCAATGCCGCTGATTCATTCATCGGCACAACCGACGGCCTGCCAAACTTGGTCAAATACGCCCTGGGCCTGAACCCTTTGACCGTCACCAACAGCGCCGCGTTCAGCGATCTCACCACCGGCTATTTGCGTTTGACGGTTCCCAAAAATCAAAATGCCACGGATATAATTTTCTCCACCCAGTTGACCGGCAATGTCGCCGGCCCGTGGACAACGAACGGGATCATCATTGATCAAAATACCTCGAACCTTTTTCAAGCTCACGACAACGTTCCCGTGTCGGCGGCCAGCGGCCGCTTCATCCGGCTCCAAGTTACCCGGCCCTAAATGTAGCGTCGGGCGTCTGGCGTAGAGCCGGTGCGTCCCGCCCGGCAGAAAAAACGTTACCTTGCCAAAAGGCTCCATCACAAAACATGACGTGAGTGCCAAACACTCACCTTGAAAGCGACTCGTTATTTGCTTCCGCTCTTTTGGAGCTTTTCCACCTTATCAACCAGATCGTTGTATTTCGCCACGATGTCGTTTCGGTCCCGGACACTTTGATTATATTTTTGAACGAAGTCGTCGCGCTGGGCGGTGAGTTCCTTCATCGCTTCGTTTTGTTTTTTGATGCCGTCGTAAGCTTCGCTGAGCTTGGCTCCAAGTTTGTCCACGCTGGATTTGTATTGGGTGATTTCGTTGGTCAAGGTTTCCGCGTTCGCCTCAAGGCGGGTGATTTCACGCATTTGCATGAGCCTTGTTTGGTCGTTGGTCGCAAGCGTCAATTTGAGTTCAGTGATGCGGGCATCCATCTGGGCGATCTGACGATCCATGGTTTTGACCATATTGGTCAGACCTTGTGAAGTGGTGGCTTTCTCGGAGACCGTTTGATTGAGATTTTCGATGCGGTTGCGCTGGGCGGTTTGACCATACCATTGATAGGCGCACAAACCGCACAGGCTCAAGGCGAGAAGGATGAGGAGATTTTGGTGAAAATTTTTCATGTTCCGGATTCGGCCTTGACGGCGATGGCGACGCGCTGGATGCCGACGCGTTTGACCAGATCAAGGACATAGACAATCGAGCCGTGAGTGGCATCACGGGTGCCGGTGATATACACCGGAACGTTGGTGTTATTTTTGAAACGAGTTGCGAGCAACGTCGGCAGATCAGCCAAAGCCACCGACTTTTCATCCATGTAAACCTGGCCGAGACGATCCACTTTCAAATTTATCATGTCCGGTTTCGCAGTAGAAGTGGTGAGCGTGGCCGTGGGCAAACTCGCCTTCAAAGTGCGGACTTTCTGCATTTGCAGACTGACCATCATGAACGACGCGAGTAGAAAGAACATGATGTCAATCAAAGGAATGATTTCCAGTCGGGTTCGTCTTTTTGGAATGGGTGAACGGATTTTCATAGGTGGGAGAAATAAAAAAACCTCACCCCACCCCGGCCCTCTCCCCTCCATCCGATGGAGCGGAGAGGGAGGATAGTATCCAGCGAATAGGAATCTATTACGCTCTCGTTTCGGCTACAGTTTTGTAGCAAATTGAAAAAAGCACTAAGGAGATTCAATTTCATGGCGTCACCTTTTCTTCGACTCCGCCGACCATGAAGGCCACCTTTTGCACCCCGGCGCGCCGGACGGTGTCGAGGACATCCACCATCGCGCCGTGCAATGTCTCGGTGTCGCCGCTGATATAGACAGGCAGATTGGGATTGGCGTGGAAGCGATTGCTCAGGACAAGACTTAATTGCGGCAAATCAATCCGCTTTTTCTCGAGCCAAACCGCGCCAACGCGATCCACGGCGATGTTCATCATTTCCGGACGAAAATCATCGCGGCCCTGGGTGGCTGACGGCAGGTTCACTTTGATGTTCTGCGCCTGATTCAGTTGCAGGCTGACCATCATGAACGACGCCAGCAGAAAAAACATGATGTCAATCAACGGAATGATTTCAATCCGCGAATGACGGCGTTTGACTGGGGAGGGAAGTTTCACTTGTTCTGCTTCGTGGCTGCAATCATCAGTTCGACGTTGGTGGCAGCAGTCTCAAGTTCAAATTGAAGCCGGGCCACGCGACCGCTGAAATAGTTATAAGGAATCAGCGCCACAATCGCAATGCCCAACCCGCACGCCGTCGCGATCAGCGCCTCGCCAATCCCGCCGGTCACCGCCACCACGGACAACTCCGCGCTGCCAACGTTGAGAAAGGCCCGCATCAATCCCGTCACCGTGCCGAGCAACCCCAGCAGCGGCGCGAGTGTCACCAGCGTATCCATCACCGTAAGGAACCGCCCTGCCCTCTCCAATTCAATCCCTGCGGCCAATTGAAAAGCGCCTTCCAACGACGAATGCACATGGCTCAAACCGTGATAAATCATGCGGATGACCGGGTCCTCCGATCCCTCGGCGATCTTTCTCGCGCCTTCGACGTCGCCTTTTTCCAGCGGCGGCAGCAACTGTTCCATCTTGACCGGATCACGACGGGTGCCTTCGCGCGCCCACCAGAACAGGCGTTCACCCACCACAGCGACGGTCACGAATGCGCAACCGAGAATCGGCCACATGATGGGGCCGCCTTTGAGAAAAAATTGGACAATGATATTGGCGAACATAATTAGAGTTTTAGTTTTAGTTGATAGATAATTTTTGCTTCAAAGATCCGGCCGGCGGCGCCGGGCGGGACCAACCAGTGTTTTTTGATAAAGTCCGCCGTGCCATGATCCAGGATGGGATAACCCGACGTTTCTTTGACCATGACCGAGGTGAACAGTCCGGCTTCATTTGCCACCATGGTCACTATGACCGTGCCTTGCTGCGCGGAGAGAAGCGCCATTTGGGGATACGGCGGCCTGGGCCGATCACCGCCTTCGCCTGTGTTATTCAATACAGCCGGAGCCGAACGAACCGGCGCAGGCGCGGGCAAGGTCTTGAGCGGCGGCGCGGAGGCCACGGCGTTTGGCACCACCAGATTTCCGATGGTCGGCACGGAAAAATTGATGGCCGGAGAATCCGGCGTCACCACGATGACTTGGGGCGCGGCTGATTTGTCCTGCTCCGTTGGCTCTTCTTTCGCTTGTTCCTGGGAGGACGGCGGTGGTGGTGGCGTTGGCTCGAGAACCGCAGGCACAGGTTCTTCCACCGGCGCAGGCGGTCTAACGGCATCAGATGCATTTTTCGCGCCGGTCAATCCGATGATCAAAAACATCACGCAAATGGAATTAGTCCAGGCCAGTTTGCTGGTTGGTTCACGCCGGGCGGCCGGCAGACAGAAATTTACCAGCTCAGAGTGCAACGGCGAGCAAGATGATGAATTCGTGTCCATTAGAAGGCAACCGTTAAACCGGCAAGGAAAGTACGGCGCTGGCCATATTGGGAGGCAGCGATGCCCAAACCGCTCCCGTCCCGCAACCGATAGACTTCATCGAAAACGTTGAGACAATCCAGCCGCAGAGTGACATTGCGGAGGTGGGAAATTTTCGGATGAAAGACATGGGCCGCACCAAGGCTGACCGGAAAGTAGCCCGGCAATTGTTGCGTGTTGGCGAATCCCTTCCGCAGACCGGAGCCGTACAAAAAGTCCGCGTAGAAACGAGTGTTTTTGTTCCAGGTATAATCCGCTCCAGCGGAGACGGTGTAACGACCTTCATGATCCAAGTTGACATCGTGCGAGCGGATATATGCGAGTTCATTGTTTGGAAATTCGAACTGGGCAGAGTTCAAGTCGCGGGCGCTGGTCACGACATAGGAAAAATTGGCAAACGTGGAAAAGGATTCATGTTTGTACGTCGTGCTCAACTCCGAGCCGTAAACCGTGCCATCCTGATAGCTGAATGGGGCCAGAATAACGGCGCGACCAAATTGGCCGAGATCAATCAGGTTTCGAGCCTGTTTGTAAAACGCATCCGCCGTCACCTGCCAAGCCGAAGTGATCTGACGGGAAAGCCCGGCATCGAAGTAATGTGCGCGTTCAACGCGGGTGGGGTCATCCTGCTGGTTGAAGGGTTCGTTGCTGGTGCCATTGAATTTCTTGATGGTTTCCGGGGCAATATATTGCACCGACGGCGGGGTGAAATAGCGCGAGTAGCCAGCGTGCGCGGAGGTGGCATCGCTGATCTGCCAGACGAAATTAGCCCGCGGACTAGCTTGGCCCTCGTGGTCGAAGGTGGCGTCAAAACGATCATAACGGACACCGTAATTAAACGTTAATTTTTCCGTCAACTTCCATTCATCCTGCAAATAAAAGCCGGCGCTTATTCCCGCGAGACTATGATTGTCCGTGATGTGAAAAGGCTGGTCGGAAGTTTGCAGCCCGCTTGGGTCAACGGGAAACACCGCTGTGTCAGTGGTTAGATTTTCCGTCGTAAAATCGCCCAGCAAACCGGCCCGCAAAACATGATGTTCACCGAGCGGCGTGGAAAGATCGAATTGCAAGCCGTTCGCATAAAAACTGTTTTTCGCCTGCCCGGCAACCCCCTGAAAAATCAAATCATTGATCGGGTCCGGCTGAAATAAAATCTGCCCATAACGCGTGTAAGCGGAGATTTGCAACGCTAGATCACCCGCCGTTTTTTGATAGGCCAGCACCGCGTAATAATTCTGCTCGTTTTGATTTTCATTCACGCCGGCCGAATCCGCCGTTGGATGGCCCGCCAACTGAAAATTTTGGGCCAGTCCGGATGTATTCGGCAGTTGAAAATCGGCGTCCGATAAATTCAGCAGCAGGCTCAACCGGCTGGTCTGGTCAAACTGATACGCCAGAGAAGCAAAAGCTTTTCCCTGGTCCGTAAAATCATGCAGCGGACGGACACTCGAGGTCGGATTTTCGATGCCCAGATCACTGTGTTTCCATGAGCCGGTGGCAAAATAATCCAGCTTGCCCTCGTGACCGCCAAATTGCAGCGAGGGCAGGAAAGTGTCGTAGCTCCCGCCATAAACAGAGGCTTCACCACCGTCGAGTTTGTTCCCCGACTTGGTGGTGACATCCACAATGCCAGCCGTGCGAAACCCGAATTGCGCCGGCAAACTGCCATCAATCAGCGTGACCGAATCAATCAACCGGGTATCCAATTCCTGCCCAAAACCGTTCAACCCCTCCGGCAGCAGCACTCCGTTGACCCGATAAGTCAAATCGCCATGCTCTCCGCGCACATGCACCTCCCCCAGCGAGTCGGCCACCACCCCCGGCGCCCGCAGCAAAACTTGGCTGAAGGGCGCGTTTTCCCCCTGCGGCAATGCTTGAATTTGGGCCTGACCAATCCGATAAGTCACCGCTCCAAGGCTCGGTGCGATTTGGTCGCGAACTGCATCCAAGTCTCCGATCACGATAACATCGTCCAGTTTGACCGGAGCATTGGTCGCGCTTTGGGCCGGGTCCCGTCCCGGCAAGGGTGAGGGTTCCTCAGCTATCAGACGCAGGCAGCTTGAAATATAAATTACCGACATAAACAGTCGCAGTCCAGTTGACGAAAAAATTGCGGCTCTTGACATAGCGAAGTCAAGATATGACAAATTTTATTTTGGTCAACAATAATTGTTAGTCACGCCTAACATTTCTTTTTCTTTTAACATTTTTGCGGGACTGCCCAGTTGCCAAAAAGGGCAGTCCCATGTTTTTCTTTAAAACGCATAGCTAAGTGAGCCGAAAAATCCCCGGCGCATGCCGAACTGCGGCGCGCCTACTCCCACTCCGGTTCCATCCCTGATTTCATAGACCTCATCCGCCACATTGACAATGTCCAATCTGGCTTTGAGCGCGCCGTGCGGCAGCTTGATGGTTTGTTCCACGCCAAGATTCAGGGTGGTGTAGGACGGCAGCTTGCGGCCGTTGGGCACGTCGCCATCGGCCCGCAAGCCGTTCCCGTACAGGACATCCAGGTAAGCCAGCGTATTCTGCCATTTATATGACAATCCGCCGGAACCGGTCAAAGTCTGGCTGTGATCGGTGTAGATGTAATTATTTTTGATGTAAGCCAGGTCGCCCGGAGCAAAGTTGAATTGCGCCGAATCAATTTCCCGCGCCTTCTCCTGCGACAACGCAAGGTTGCCAAAGGCCGAGAATCCGTCTTTTTTGTAGGTGGCCGTTGCTTCCACGCCTTCCACGATTCCACGATGGTAGTTGAACGGCGTGACGATCAGCGCACTGCCGAATTGCCCATCGTCCAATTGCTGGCTGGCGATCTTGTAGTAACCGTCCAGGCCCACTTGCAAACCCGGCAGGATGGTCTGGGTGACGCCCACATCGAAGTAATGCGCCCGTTCGGATTTCACCGGATCGTCCTGGGTGTTGGCCGAACCATTGGAAGTGTTGGCGAATTTACCGACGGTCGTTGGCGAAATCCCTTCCAGCGGCGGCGGCGTAAAATTGCGCGCATAACCGGCATGAATGGTGGTCTTCGTGGTCGGCTTAAAAATGGCGTTCACGCGCGGTTCAATTTCCGATTCTTGGATGTATTGGTCAGACACATCCACCCGGGCACCATAGTTCACCGTCCATTTCGGCGAAATTTTCCACTCGTCCTGAAGATAGGCCCCATAGAGCCAGCCCCATTTGGAATTGTTGTCCGTGATCTGGAACGGCGGAGCCGTGGCATCACCCGCACCGGTGATATTAAAAACGCCGGTCAAACTGTTGGCGATGGCCCGTTGGGAAATGACTTGGAACCCGCCGCGCACCGTATGTTTGTCTCCGATGTCATAGCTGGCATCGCCTTGCAAGCCGTTGGCCAGAACGCTCCGATCCACCCGGCTGGCTACGCCGTTGAAATAGAGATCGGCAAAGTAATCGGGCCGGAATAACACGGTGCTGAGATGGGAATAAGCCGACAACTGCATGTTGAAATCGCCCGCCGATTTCTGATACGCCAGCACGCTGTAATAATTCTGCTCGGTCTGGTTTTCGTTATTATTGGCCGAATTGAAAGTTGCGCCACCAAGAGGAAACGGGTTGTTATTCGGATCCGTGCCCGCCGGTTGGCCGGGATTGTTTGGGATTTGGAAGTCGCTGTGCGATGCGCTCAACATCAGCGTCAGACGGCTGGTGTCATCCAATACATAGGAAAAATAACCAAATCCCTTGTATTGGTCGGTGTTGTCGTGAATGGGGTTGCTGCTGCCGGTTGGATTTTCCACCCCAATCCCGCTGTGCAGATAACTGCCGCTGAAATAATAATTCAGCTTTCCGTCCTTGCCGCCGTATTCAAAACTCGGACGATAGGTGTCATAACTGCCGCCATAAATAGAAACCTCCCCGCCGTCATTGAACGCTCCGCTCTTGGTGTGAATATCCACCACGCCAGCCGTGCGAAAGCCATATTGCGCCGGCAACGTGCCGGTGATCAAATCCAGTGAACTAATAAATCGCGTGTCCACTTCCGTGCCGAAACCGGTGATACCTTCCGGCAAAATCACGTCATTGAAGCGGTATTGCACGAAAGCGTGTTCATTGCGGACATGCAGTTGGCCAAACGAATCCTGCGATACGCCCGGTGTGCGCAACATCACCTGGTTGAACTGAGAACTGGCTCCGCCTGGGGTGGCGGCGATTTGCTCCGGGCCAACGGAATAATCGTTGGCCCCAAGACTGCCCGCGATTTTATTGCGGGCCTCGTCGAGTTTACCCACCACCGTTGTTTCACCTAACTGTGTCACGTTGGTCGCGCTGCCCGAAATGGGCGGAGTATTGGTTTGTGCTTGGGACAAGCCGCTAAAAGCTGCGACCAAGCCGATGACCGCCCAATAGGCGCGGCGATGACCCACCCGGGTCATCATTCGGTAAACTGATTTTTCATTCTGCTGTTTAAAAGTTTTCATAACATTGCTGCAATTCTTCTGATCAAATGGAATTAAATTACGGGTTAGAATGGAGCTTTGGATTGGCTCCAGAACGCAGGCACACAGTGCCGCGCTCAAAGGACTGACTGATAATTTAAGCCGGGGAAACCGGCTGACGAATGGGAGAGGATCAGGCGGCTGCGGGAGGACCGCGACCAGGTTGCAGACGGATGTCGGTGGAAACAAAAGTAACTTCGCGAGTCGGCGAAGCAAAAGAGACCAGAGGTTGCGCGACCACGATCGCCACCGCTGGTGTGGCTGCATCCACCTGGCCATGCGAAAACATCGTGACGGCGCATTGATGGGCCGGATCAGTGGCGTCACTATGCAGGACGGAGTGAAAAACAGGTGAAGTGACGGCGGCTTGCAGAAAAAGAAAAAGACCCAGCAACAGCCCGGATTTAAACCCTTTTTTTCGGGCCAGGCGCGTGAGCGATTTTAGAAACTTCAACTGCACAACTTCCTACTAACGATTATTTTTAACCAAAAGCAATAGAAAAATTTAAAATATCCGAACTTAAACGCCGCATTGAAGTTTGCTTATTGGAATTTCTCTGGAGCTTGGATGTTGGAATTTGGAGCTTTATTTCCCCACCAACACCAGCGCATTTCCCAAACTCCGCTCGCGACCGTCCGACGGATGATTGACCACTTGGCCCTGCACCCACATCGTCGTGGAACCGCCGCCGTCCAGATTCATCGCCTCGGTGCAGCCCAGGTCTATCATTTTCAAAGCCATCTCGCCAAACGTCATGCCCACCGACAAATCCTTCTTCCGCCCATCCACCACGAACATGAAAAACTCCTTGTCATTCCAACCGATGGCCGTGCGCGGATTGCGAATGTGGAGATGATCCGTTTGCGTTTCCGTCACATTGACCGCCGGTTTGCCGTGATCAATCAAGATCGGGCCGCCGCTCAAGGCCATGTAATCACCGGTGAGACTTGGGGAAAGATCCGTGCTGATTTTTAAGATTGTTCCGACCTTGGTCGCGGGAATTTTATCCGCCAATTTGGGGCCGATGGAAAGCACCATGATATCGGGAGACAACGGCGTGTCGCCTGAATTACGGATTTCCCGGACCCGCGCCGAATAAGTTTGCCCGGCGCGCAATGGCAGCCAGGGGCCGGTGCCTTTCCTTTCCAGCACCAATTCCAGCCCATTGGTCATCCGCGTGGAAGCACCGAGCCTTGGAGTCAACAACGCCGCCTTGTCCGGTGCGCGTTGCTCGTTCACGCCGTAGGGCACCGAAAATTTATTCGGCCACGTCACCTTCAATTTAGATTTCACCATTCCCGTCTGCGGCACACCATGGCCATCCAGCCAAAAAGCGGTTTTACTGTCGGGTGAACTGATCAGCTCGCCTTGCATGATCTGCACCCCTTCTGGATCGCCCTTGTAGGGGTCTTTTTCGGTGATATGAAAAAAAGCGCCATTGATCCCGGCGATCGGATGCCCCATCGCGGGTGAAACCGATTTAACCTGGCCGGTAAGATTTTTGAGTCCGAAAATGGTGGGTCGTCCAATGGTCGAGGTCAACTTAAGCTCGGGCCGATGATAATCGAATTTGACGATGTGAATGGACCACGGAATTTCCGGCTGGGTGATGTGCGCGTAACTGACACCGGGCGCGATATTGGTATAGACCGGCGCGGGATCGGCGACCGCCACTGAAGCGGCCAACCAGACGAGTGGCAAAGTGAACAAATAGGTAAAGCGAAATTTCATGAACGGCCAAAGTGTAGGGTTCAAATGCCATAATTCAACCCAGAAAGCAGACAGGATTCTGATACCGAAATCGAATCCGCAGACGTTAATCGCTTGTCCCAGCAGTCGCTGCCTGTTTCCGCGCTTTATATTCCCAATACCAGGCGATCCACACGCTGGTTTCGTAGAGCAATTGCAGGATGATGGCCATCACGACTTGAGTGAAGACTTCCGGCGTCGTCAGCAGTGCGCCCAGGATCAGGTTGCCGACGATCATGTAGCGACGCATCGCAGCCAATTTTTTATAATCTAACAACCCGATTTTCACCAGGGCCAGCAGAACCACCGGCAATTCAAACCCCATCCCCATGCCGAACATAAATTTCACCACAAAACTGATATACGTTTCCGCCCGCCAATCGGGCACCTTCACGCCCATCCAGATGGCAAATTTTTCCGCAAATTTCAGCGCCGACGGCATGATCCAGAAATATGCCACCGCGATGCCGGTGAGAAACAAGCCCAAGCCGATAAAAAAGGCCCGCAGAAAATATTTCTTCTCCTTAATCTTCAACGCTGGCATGACAAACTGGCCGACAAAATAAAATACGAAAGGCGACGCCAGCAGCAATCCGCCATAAAGAGCGAGGTGGAGGGCAGCAAGAAATGGCTCCGCCGGATCTAGAAAAATAATGTCCAACCCGGCATGAGACTGCTTTTTATCCGTCGGCACCACTTTGACCGAAAGCAACGTTTGGTCGTTTACCTGCACCGGCTCCAATTGCAAAATCACATTGCTCTGGGTCCCAAAATTGAGCGTGCCGAGCTGGTTGGTGGGGAGTTCGAAGGAGGAAAGAATGTTCGTCCCGAATTGCACATGCACGGTTTGATTGGTGGTAGTGCCAATGAGATTGGCCCGTTCCAGCGGCCATTTGAGGACGAAGATCAGTTGATTGACCGCGAAGAGGCAGATCGTCATCATGACGAGGACGGCGGCCCCGCTCTTGATTAGAGTCCAGCGAAGATCTTCGAGATGCTCGAGAAAGGATTTTACGAGGCCACCCTGGACTTGCTCGTCCTCAGGACGGTAATCCTCGTGATAATCTGCCATGAGAAAACTTTACCCTGAAGCGCTTCAGGCTTTGGGGACGGTGGCCGGCGGATTGGCCGCTGCGGTGTCCTGAACCTGGCGCGGAGCCTGTGGTGCAGGCGCGGGAGGCGCGTCCATGGCGGAATGAAACTCATCGGTCACTTCGCGGGAAGCCTTCTTGAATTCTTTGATGCCCTGGCCCAAGCCCTTGGCGAATTGGGGAATCTTATTGGCACCAAAAAGCACCAGAATGGCCACGAGAACCATCACCAGTTCGCCACCGCTCAAACCAAGGACTGCTAAGCTTGTATTCATAAATATCTCTTTCTCAGACTGTAAAATTTAAACCACTTCCCCCCGTTAGTAAAGCCCCAAAAACGGAGCGCGGTTCTGTGAACCGCAGCGGGTGGCACGCTCAAAAACATCAAATTTAGCCTGAGCCACTATCCGCACCAGCCGTTTTGCTTAAAAACTGTCGCTTTTCCGCTACTGCTGCGACTCACAGAGTCGCGCTCCGAAAACGGTCACTGATTTGGACGCAAACCCGGTTGCTGGCCTTCAATCTTTGTCCGCCAACAACCGGGATTGCCAAATAGACTTATTTCGGCGTCATCAGCACGAAAACGCCGCGGCGGTTCTGCTTCCAAGCCGCTTCATCGTGGCCGGTAGCCACAGGATTCGCTTCGCCAAAGCTCACGGGCATAATACGTTGCACATCAACGCCAAGGTTAGCCAGATAATCCCGCACGGCCTGCGCACGGCGATCACCCAAGGCCACGTTATATTGTTCGGTGCCGCGTTCGTCGCAATAACCTTCAACGCGCAAGGCATCGGTGGTATTGCCTTTGTAATAATCAGCCACAGTTTGCAGTTTGGCTTGCTCGCTCGTTTTGATGGCCGAACTGTCGGTGTCAAAATAGACGGTTTCGGAAGCGAATTTGTTACGGTCGGCGTTGCCGTTGGCCAGGACAGCGGCGAACTTGCTGTTCGGATCAATCGCATTGGAGCCGATAACTGGCGGAACATCCGTACCGGTCGGATTGCCGACGGCCTGCTCGTTAGGCACACCACGCGAAAGACCCGAATCCGGGCCTTTAGGACCGTTTTCGCCAACTTGGGCAGTACGTCCCTCAATTTTCGTAACGGGTGGCGACGGCTTGTGTTTGCAACCGGCGCCGTTAAGGATCAAAGCCGCTCCTAAAACAAGCGCGCTCAATAAACTGGAATTTTTCATGTTCGTTTTTTCTTTCTCGGATGGCTCATTCTCAGCGCGCCCAACACGGCTGGGAACAATCCCCCGAAATCTGCGTTACATCCTTAACGTGTTTTGTCGGCACGTCAAGCAAAGAGAGGACTGGTTTGTGGTTCACTCGCCGGGTGAAGATGACCGTGCGGGAATTGGGGGCCCAGCACGGGTCTTCACCAGCGACTAATGGTTCGGCTTCACCGCCGCGAGCAGGGATGGACCAAAGGTTGAAACCTCCGCCTCCACTCGTAAAAATAATCTTCTCCCCGTCCGGCGACCAATCCGGATCGGTGATATTGCCGCCAACACCCGAGGTGCGGAATCGCTCTGACGCGCCGGTGTTGACATTGACCTTGTAAAGGGACGGACGACCACTGTTGTAAGTGTAGCATATTTCCTGGCTGTTCGGCGACCAGCACGGACAGGCTTCTTCGTCCTTGGTATGAGTCAGTTGTTTGAGGTTGCTGCCGTTGATGTCGCAAACCCACAGGTCGGGATTGCCGCTGCGGTTGAGGATCATCGCCACCCTGCGGCCATCCGGCGAGACCGACGCGCTGTACGCCGACCCGACCGGTTTGATCAGGTTCTTTCTCATGCCGGAACTGATTTCGTGCTCGATGATATTCGGCACCCCGCTCATCCAGGTGGTGTAGAGCAAGATATGCCCGCCCGGCACCCAAGCCGGTCCGCCGACCAAAGCATTATCATGGGTCAATCGGATGGGATGATTACCATCAAACTCAGCCATGACAATTTCCCCGCGTGAACGGTCCCCGGAACGATAAGCGATTTTGCTGCGGAAAATCGGCGGTGTTTTGCGGATCTCTTTGACCACATCTTCCGCCAGCGAATGGGCTTGCACGCGGAGATTCCCGCCGGAATATGCGCGGGAGAAAAGATAGGAGCTGACCGTTTTCTTGCCCGCTGTGTGACCATGCACGTCCCCCACGCTGACGCCAACATTACCAGTCATGGCCAGACTGCCTTCCACGTGGTCGGTGTTCTTGCCCGCGATGATATATTCGGCACGGTCGGCGGAGGTTATATCCATGCCCAATATATAGAGGTCAAACTTCAAGACCGAATCCACCTCGCCGGAGAAACCCTGAAGGCAAACAGGAATCGCGTAGTTCACCGGCTTTTGAATCACGATCTGATCGTCCGCCCGCCCGGACATGGGAAATCCCAACGCGACATAAAAAACGACCGCATAAAACCTTGCCGAGGCAAAAGT
>CAIYOY010000009.1 GCA_903927905.1 uncultured Verrucomicrobiales bacterium
CCGCACCGCTGGAGCCATTGATGCCAGTTCCCGCACGCTCCTGACCGAACTCGAAGTGGACAACACCAAAAACGAGATCCTTTCCGGCAGTTATGCCCAGGTCAGTTTCAGCGATTTGAAGCAAGACCCTGCCCTTGTGCTGCCCGCCAATACCCTGCTCTTCCGCGCGGAAGGATTGCAGGTCGGGGTCGTCATGCCCGATGGTCATGTGGAATTACATTCCATCACCATGGGCCGAGATTTTGGCCGCACCGTCGAAATTCTGTCGGGCATCACTGCCGCCGATAAAATCATCATCAATCCAGCCGATGCGCTGGTCTCAGGCATCATGGTTCACATCGCGGAAGAGCCAAAAACAGACAAGAAATCATGAGCCGCGCAATTTTCAGCACAAAACTGATTGCTCCAGCCGCAGCCGGACTGTTGTTGATAGCGGGCTGCGCTGTCGGGCCGAAGTATCATCAGCCGAAGGTGCCTGTCCCGGTGGCTTACGATGGCTGGAAAATCGCCGAACCCCAAGGCAACAAGCCCAAGGGGAATTGGTGGGAAGTTTTTCAAGATCCGGAATTGAACCAGATCGAATGGGAAGTGACGACGACGAACCAGGAGTTGAAGGCCGCGTTCGCTCGTTTTGAACAGGCGCGGGAAGCGGTGAATATCGCGCGATCCGGCTTCTTTCCCAACATCACCCTTTCTCCCTCGGCCACACGCGAACGAGATTCCGCCAATCGCCAGGTTCAAGGCCGGGCAGCCAGGTCGGCCATCACCTACAATAATTTTACAGTTCCCCTCGATGCTGGCTACGAGTTGGATCTTTGGGGGCGAGTGCGACAGACGGTTGCCGCGCAAAAAGCGGGTGAACAAGCCAGCGCTGATGACTTGGCTTCGTTCACTCTCGCGCTCCAGGCAGAAGCCGCGTCAGATTATTTCACCTTGCGCGCCCTGGACGCAGAGAGCGCGTTGCTCAATACGAATATCGAAGTCTTCCGCAAATCCCTCGAGTTGACGCGCAATCGCCGAGCCGGCGGCATCGCAACCGATCTGGACGTGGCCCAGGCGGAAACCGTCTTGAAAACGACCGAAGCGCAGTTGCCCGCCACGGCGTTGCAACGCGCAAAACTGGAACATGCCCTAGCGGTTTTGACGGGGAAAGCGGCATCAGATTTCAAGGTGTCTCCCCGATTGCAAAGCTTGCAGCCTCCCAATGTTCCTCCGGGTGTGCCGTCGGAATTATTGGAACGCCGACCGGACATCGCCGGGGCGGAACGGCGCATGGCGGCAGCCAATGATAGCATCGGCATCGCTCGCGCGGCCTTTTACCCGACGGTGCAATTGAATGGCGTCGCCGGTCTGCAAAGCGTCAATGCGGGAACAGTTTTTAATTGGTCCAGTCGCTTATGGTCCATCGGCCCTTCCATCACCGTGCCGATCTTCGAAGGCGGAAAGTTGCGCGCCAGCGAACGTCAAGCGAAAGCCGCCTACGACGAAATGACGGCGGATTATCGGCAG
>CAIYOY010000010.1 GCA_903927905.1 uncultured Verrucomicrobiales bacterium
CACCTTCTTTTTATTCAAAAATAATCAAAAAAACCTTTTGTCCGGCTATTTCAAGCCACTTCCGCGTGGAAAACCCAAGAAAGCCGGGCGCTTTTGCCAGATTACATTGAAGCGACATGAATGTCGCGCTCCTTTTCCCCGTTTTTTTGACGAAAAATTCATCCGCGCTGATGTCCGGGTTAGGTCCGCTAATCCTCCAAAAATAATTACAAAAAAATATTCTGAAATTTGTTTACACTCCCAATCCGATTGTTCAGTATCTCCAACGCAGCACATGAAAAAAATCGAAGCCATCATCAAGCCGTTCAAGTTGGAAGAAGTCAAAGAAGCATTGGCCGGCGTGGGCGTGCAGGGCATGACGGTTTCTGAGGTCAAAGGCTTCGGGCGTCAAAAGGGCCACACTGAAATTTACCGGGGCAGCGAATACACCGTGGATTTTCTCCCCAAGATCAAATTGGAAATCGTCCTGGCGGACGATCAGACTCCGGCGGCCGTCGCCGCCATCGTCAAAGCAGCCCGCACGGGAAAGATCGGTGACGGAAAAGTTTTCGTCAGCACGATCGAAAGCGCCACCCGGATCCGCACGCAGGAATCCGGCGAGCAAGCCATATAAATTTAAAAACTTTCCCTCCGTTGTCGCAATGGCAGGGACTTTTGTCGGTTGAAACTGAAATAAACTAAAAAAATTCGAGCAATGAGCACCCCAAAGAGCGTAATTGAGTCGGCCCGTAAACAAGGGGCCAAGATGGTTGATGTAAAATTCGTCGATACCTTCGGCACCTGGCAACATTTCAGTGTGCCCATGGGTGAATTGACCGAAGAAGTCTTCGCCGAAGGTTTCGGCTTCGACGGCTCCTCCATCCGTGGCTGGAAATCCATCGAAGCCTCCGACATGTTGGCCATGCCTGATCCCGCCACGGCCTTCATTGATCCCTTCATGGCTGTCCCCACTCTGTCTCTGACCTGCACCATCGCCGAAACAGGCACCAAGGAAGCCTACAACCGCGATCCGCGCGGCATCGCCCAGCGTGGTGAAAAGTATCTCCAATCCACCAAGATCGCCGATACCGCCGTCTTCGGGCCGGAAGCCGAGTTCTTCATCTTCGACAACGTCCAGTTCGACAGCAAATCCAACGGCACTTTCTACTCGGTGGATTCCGAAGAAGCCGTCTGGAACACCGGGCGCGATGAAATGCCGAATCTTGGTTACAAGATCCGGCACAAGGAAGGTTACTTCCCGGTGGCCCCGAACGACACCCAGCAGGACATCCGCACTGAGATGTGCCTGATCATGGAGTCCTTGGGCATCAAGATCGAACGTCAACATCACGAAGTGGCCACGGCCGGTCAGGCGGAAATTGATTTCCGTTTCGATACCTTGGTCAAAACGGCCGACAACATGATGCTGTATAAGTACGTGATCAAAAACGTGGCGCGGAAGCACGGCAAGACGGTGACCTTCATGCCGAAGCCCCTCTTCGGAGACAATGGTTCCGGGATGCACACGCACCAGAGCTTGTGGTCCAAGGGCAAGCCGTTGTTTGCCGGTAAAGAATATGCCGGATTGAGCCAGATGGCTCTCTACTACATCGGCGGTATTTTGAAGCATGCGAAGGCGCTCTGCGCCATCTGCAATCCGACGACCAACAGCTATAAGCGTTTGGTGCCGGGTTACGAAGCGCCGGTGAACCTCGCTTACAGTGCGCGCAATCGTTCCGCCGCGATTCGGATTCCGACGTTCAGCGAAAGCCCGAAAGCGAAACGGATTGAATATCGTCCGCCCGATCCTGCGGCCAATCCTTACCTGTGCTATACCGCGCTGCTGATGGCCGGTTTGGACGGTGTGATCAACAAGATTGAACCCGGTGAACCGTTGGACAAGAACATCTATGAGTTGCCGCCGGAAGAGCTGAAGAAGGTGCCGAATGTGCCGAGCAGCCTGGGCGAAGCCCTTGATCACTTGGAGAAAGACCACGCGTTCTTGCTCAAAGGCGATGTGTTCACGAAAGACTTCATCGAAATGTGGATATCGCACAAGAAGAAAGAACACGATGCGCTGCGCCTGCGGCCGCATCCGTATGAATTCTTCCTCTATTATGATGTGTAGAATTTAGTTGATAGAGCGCGGCGGCTCTCCGCCGCGCTCTTTTTTTCCGCAAAACGCGGACAAGGCCTGATTTTAAAGGGTTTGATGGGGTGTGAATAAGTGGTGAATAAGAGTTAATAGTTTGTTCTAGGTATAAACACGAAATTTGATTTAAAACACTCGTCGGTGATACGAAAAAATTGCAACCAATAGAGATCGTAAAAGAGAAATAAATGACTGCCAAACCAGTAAATTCTCAAGCTTCTGATTATCAATCAGTTACGTCCATTTTTGCGGAAGCTGTTACGGCCAGTGGCACAAAGTTGCTTTTTTCGTGTCAGGATTCAGTTACCAAGTGTTTTTTATGCCACGGCCGGAAGTCGGTTCAAAAGCTCAGGAATGATGCTGGTGAATAAAAACGGCTAAAACAGGGGTTTGGCGAAGGAAAATAATGCAATCATCTGCCGAGAAAATGTGGCTGGCGGCGCAACAACTGTTGCGCACGATGCTCAATGCGGACATCTATAATCTGTGGTTCCATCCGATCAAAGCGGTGGCACTGGAAGGGGAAACGTTGACGCTCGAAGTGGCCAACGATTTTTGCGAAGTCTGGCTCAAGGACAATTATTTGGGTCTCCTGAATGACGTTTTGGGACAAGTTTCCGGGCAACACCTGAAAATCAAGTTTCGCGTTGGTGCCACTGCGCCAACGCCTGTTGCTGAAGTCAAAGCCAAGGCCAAAACTGCGGCTGAACCCTCCGAGAAAGCCGGCACGGTTCGCGAAGCCGCTTTTAATCCCAAAAACACGTTCGATTCGTTCGTTGTCGGCGAAAACAACAATCACGCGCACGCGGCGGCCCAGGCCGTGTCGGCGGCACCCGGTAAATCTTACAACCCGCTGTTCGTGCATGGCGGGGTCGGACTCGGCAAAACGCATCTGCTCCACGCCATCGGACAACAGGTGGGCGCGACCAAAAAAGGCGCGCGCATCACGTATCTTTCCGCCGAAAAATTCACCAACGAATACATTGATTCACTCCAGAACAATAATTTGGTCAAGTTCCGCCGCAAATATCGCCAGTCCGATGTGTTGTTGATTGACGACATCCAGTTTCTCGCCGGCAAAGAACGGATTCAGGAAGAATTTTTCCACACCTTCAACGCCCTGCACGAAGCGCACAAGCAAATCGTGCTGACCAGCGATCGTCCGGCCAGCGAAATCCAGAGCCTCGAGCAGCGTCTCGTCTCCCGCTTCGAATGGGGTTTGGTCACTGAGATGCAACCGCCCGATGTGGAAACGCGCCTGGCCATCCTGCGCAAAAAAGAAAAAGCCATGGGCGTGGAATTGCCGGAAGACATCATGAATTTTCTGGCCAACCGCATCCGGACCAACATCCGCCGTTTGGAAGGCGCGTTGATCCGCGTGGCTTCCTTTGCCTCGCTCACCGGCAAGAAATTGAACGTTTCCGTGGTGGAAGGTTTGCTGCGGGAAGTTCTGCACGAAGAAGGCCGTTATGCCGTCAACATTGAAACCATCCAAAAACGGGTGGCCGATCATTTTGACATCCGTCAAGCCGACATGACCAGCAAGCGTCGCCCGGAAAACATCGCCTTTCCGCGCCAGATCGCGATGTTCCTTTCCCGCACCATGACCGAAAGCTCGCTCAACACCATCGGGGAAGCTTTTGGCGGTCGCGATCATGGCACTGTTTTGCACGCCTGCCGTCTGGTCAAAGACCGGATGGAAGTGGATGCCAACGTCCGGCAAGTGGTCAGCTATTTGGAAAAGCAGTTGCTGCGATAATTTAGCGGGATTTAACGCAGAGACGCAGAGAGCGCAAAGAAACGCAGAGGTTCAAAATATCTTCTCTGCGGGCCTTTGCGCTCTCTGCGTTAAAGTTGCGTTCAATCCCAACGCCAAAAAGCGCAGTAGAAAAACTCCCTTCCGTAAAAATACGGTCATCATGTCCGAATACGTTCGTGGCGATTTCCGTTTGACCGGTTCTTACGCCTGAGCTAATTTCTTCTGCAACAGCAGAACCCAACCCAACGCAGAAAAATCATGTGCCAAAGTATTGTCTCTATGAAACGTAAAAACCTCACTCCGCTCCTTCTCCTTGCTGCCGTGGCTTTGTTGGCCGTGGCTTCAGCCTTCAAAGCCCGTGCGGTCGCCGACCGGCGTTTTGATATTTGCACCTTTTGTTGTCCCTGTTCTCCCACCCAGCATTTGTGCCAGGCGCAGTTCGATGCCTTGAATTTTCACAGCGCCAACGGCCACTTCATACTGATGGGCAGCGATGCTCACCGCAACGAACTCAATACCAACGGCAACTTCCTGGGCGTCTATTATGACACGTTGAATGATAATTACCCGGCCTGGACCGCAACGCAGAAGGCGGACGATATTGAGAACAATTACGTCATACCGAATTTCACCACCACCGGGGTGAAGCCGACGTGGATCGCGTTGAACGAAATTGACAGTTCGTGGGTCTCGGACAGTAATTATCGCGCGTGGGTCACCAATATCTGCAAGCGGCTGAAAAACACCTATGGCCACACTGTGATTACCTTTACCTATTATGATAATCCCAGCTCAGCCAACGCCTCTTCCTGGCAGAACTTGGCCAACGTCTCCTACATCGCGGTGGAAAGCTATCTCTCCGGCGCGGTGATCAACGCCAATGGCAATTCGGTCAGTTGGTGTCAAACGCAATATCAGAACTCGCTCAACACTTGGCTGGCCAACACCGGTGTCCCTCGGGCCCAACTTTATTACGGCGAAGATTACGCGCAGACTCTGGCGGGAACCAACTATGGCCGCGCGAATTGTTCCTACGCCGGATGGGACAACGCCATCAACGCCCGCGCCACCGCCGCGCATAACATCGGTTTCGCCGGTTATTTTGGTTATGCGTGGAATTGGAATCAGATGGGTGTCTCGGACGCGGACCTGATCCATTTCGAGGGAACTTACGCGGCCAAGGTTTTGCCATAATTTAAAATGTGCCAATAGTGAAAGCCAGGAACGCAATCATCTTACTGCTCTTCCTGAATCTGCTTTCGCTCGCAGCGCTGATTGGGCTTTGGCAGACGCAACGGTCTGCCAAAGCCGATCCGCCGCCGGTGATTCCGGTTCAGCGCGCGGCCCCGATGGAAAAATTACCCGCCCACCGCGGAACTAATTTTAATTGGCAACAGGTGGAATCAGCGGATTACCGCGCTTACATCGCTAATTTACGCGCCATCGGCTGCCCGGAAGAGACCATTCGCGACATTGTCATTGCGGATGTTACCAAACTTTTTGCCGCGCGCAAAAAGGCGCTCCTTCATTCGGAGCCGTGGAAATACTGGCAGCCTAACCAACCGGACGGTGCGCAACTCACCCGCCAACGCCAGGAAGGCCTGCAAAAACTCGAACAGGAACGGCACCTGTTGCTGGCCGCATTGCTCGGCCCGCAGGTGGAGGAGGAGCTGGCGCGTAGCGAAGAGGGCGATGCCTTGGATCGCCTCCAATTTTTATCGCCGACGCAACGCGCGGAAATCCTGCGTTTGGAAAGCCGGTTCAAAGAAGCGCGCCAGGCCGTCTATAACGAAGCGGAAGAATACGGTTCCGCGCCAGACTGGAAACGGCTCAAAGCACTGCATGATCAGCGCGAATCTGAATTGGCCCAAACCCTTTCGCCCGGCGATCTGTTTGAATACCAATTACGCAACGACGAAGTCTCCGAGCGCCTGCGTCGCAGCCTGACCGGATTCGAGCCGACCGAAGCCGAATTCCGCGAATTGTTCCGTTTGCGCAAAGAACATGAAAAAAAATTTAACATCGTTGATCCGTCCGACACGGCGGCGCTGGCCGAGGAAAACGCCGACGGCCTCAACACCGAGAACCAGATCAAATCGTATTTGGGCGAAACCCGTTATCTGGAACTTCGACGTAGCAGCGATTCGCGTTTTCGCGACTTCTATCGTTTGACCCAACAATTTGATTTGTCTGCCACCACCGCCGCGACGATTTATGACCGCCATTTGCAAATGCAAAACGAGATCACGCACATGCAGCGCGACCCCGCCCTGACTGCCGAACAGAAGGATAAAATTTTGCGAGGTTACCAGGAAGAGATAGATGCCCTATTGCATCAAACCTTGGGCGAAGAAGCCTACGCTCGTTATCAAGCCGCCGGAAGTGCCGGAGCTTTCCTTGGGAATTAAAACCCGCTGGTTTTATTGGTCGTGGCCGTTGAGCCGCCCAGCGTTCCATTGGTCAAGTTGCCACCGTAATTATTCGATGGTCCGCCAGTCACAATGACATTCAGTTTTCCGCCCACTCCCGGTTGTAGGTTCCCGCCGGTCGTGCCGCCAGCCTGGGTGCCGCCGAAGTTGCCGGTGACGTTTCCGCCGGTGTTGCCGGAAAGCGTTCCTCCGGTGGAACCGGTGAGCCGGGCGCCAGTGGCCCCGGTAATGCGACCGCCGGTGGATCCACTCAAGGAACCGGCCGGTTGTGTGGTCAGCGTTCCGCCGATGGGCCTGGCGGTCAAGGTGCCGCCCACTCCTCCGTTGGTCAAAGCGCCGCCCGGCGCGCCCCAAACCACACCGACGGCCAGCGTGGCCAGACACGAAGTCAGGATTAAAAATCGTTTGGTGATTCCAGCGCGGTTGAAGCAGTTATTGTTTTTCATCAGTAACAACTTACTTCCGTTTATCCGTTGGCGCAAATGGATGTGGCGTCGGGCGTCCGGCATGGTGCAAGGACATGGGTGAGGGTTCAATGCATGGACATAGGTGAGGGTCTTGGAGTTAGCATGAGGGGTTTTTGCCTTCATGCCTTGGCAAACTCGTTCTCTGTTGGAAGCGCGTCAGCGCTTTGTTCGCGCCGC
>CAIYOY010000011.1 GCA_903927905.1 uncultured Verrucomicrobiales bacterium
ACTTCGTCGTAATGGCCTTTGATGGCGACAACGTTGGCGCCGTAAATGAGCGAGTTAACCACCTTCCCCTGCTCCAAATCGGACGGGATAAAAACATAAGCCTTCAGCCCAACCGAAGCCGCATTGGCCGCGACCGAGTTCGCCAAATTACCGGTGGAAGCACAGGCCACCGTGGTGAAACCCAGTTCACGCGCGCGACTCAACGCCACACTGACCACGCGGTCTTTGAACGACAGCGTGGGATAATTGACCGTATCATTCTTGATCCAAAGTTCGCGAATGCCGAGTTTCTTCGCCAGACGGTCCGCCTTGATCAGCGGCGTATAACCAACACAAAGTCCAACCGTCGGATCGCCCTGAACGGGAAGCAATTCGCGGTAACGCCACATGCTCTTGGCCCGGGACTGAATGGCCTCGCGGGTCAAGGTGGTTTTGATCCGTTCGTAGTCGTAAACGACTTCGAGCGGGCCGAAATCAAACTCGCAAACGTGAGTGGCGGCGAGCGGGTATTCGCGGCCGCATTCGCGGCACTTCAGGGCTTTCATGAAGCCGGTATTCTTTTCCATAAATCAGTCGGTTTGGGGCAATAAAAACCCCTCTCATTGGGAGAAGAAGGGCCGACAGACGCGCTCTTCTCATCTTTTCCCGGACCCGCAAGAACAGCTTGCGCGCACGAGCTGGATTTGGCACCTGACATTGCGCTACGCAGCGCAACCGGTTGCCGTGGTATCAAAGGGCCAGTCCCTCCACCACTCTAAATGAGATTCGTTATATCAACGAATACGGATAGATTGATATATTTAACAAAAAAGTCAACTGGTTTTTTTCGCCCGGATGAGGGATATTATGGGCAAATAGCCCTTGATTACTTTGCGCCAAATATTATGCTTTAGTAATGGGGAAGGTGTGTGCACATCAATGAAGAAAAGCTGCTCCATACGATTATTTATGGCTGGAGTGGGCTTGCTTTTTTTCAGCCTCCTTTCGGCCCGGGCCAATATTTACGCGACCAATATCAAGTTAAATGGTCATACTCATACGATGGTGGCTCTTCAAGGCAACAGCGTTGCGATTAATTATATCCTGAATGAAACCGCCACCGCCGGGGTGGCCGTGCATGTCCTTTCTAATGGAACTCTGGTCCGCAATTTGCCCATCCCGGGTGGACAACTCGGCACTTTTCGAGGAACGAATACCATCATTTGGGATGGGAATAACGAGGACCACATCCCAGTTCCCACCGGTTTTTATTCCGTCACCGTCACGGCGGCAACCGATGGTTATGACAACTGGACCCAAATCACCGATGACTCAAACCCGGGCAATGTGGTGCATGAACCCCGTGGCATCGCCGTAAACCAGAACACCAACAGCCCGTATTATGGCCGCGTTTTTGTCGGCAATGCGCCGGATCAAAGTGTGGTCACACTCGCGAATGAGCCGGGCATGCTGAAGTTGAACGCCGATGGCAGCCCGGCCGACGAAGGGAGTTTCAGCACCGGCGGTTATTTTTGGAACGGCAATTTTTTCAGCCCGTGGAAAATCGAAGTCTCGTCCGATGACAAAGTTTACATCAATGACTGGTCCGGCAACGGCCTCGTTCTCGCCTTTGACCAACAATTGACCACCAATAACTACGTGACCGTATTGCGGCCCGATAACTGGCCCAATAATGGCACCGCCCAATTAAGCGGCCCCTGCATCACCGGCAGCGGAACCAACACGCATATCTGGATGGCCGACAACAGCAGCGACAGCGTTGGCCTGGTTCGCTGGCAAGTGACCGCCGACGGCACGCTGGCGACCAACGACACCGGCACCGTGATCGTACCCATTACCGCCTCCAATCTGACCGTGGCCCCCTATGATGTGGCGGTGGACGCTCAAGGCCACATTTACACCATTCAACGTGTCACCGATTCCGGCGCTCCACAAAATCGGGTCTTTCGATTCCCCGCCTACGATGAATCCGGCCGCCCGGAAACCAACATGGATTGGGCCGTGGGCAGCGGGGATGACACCCTGGCCAACGCTTATGGCATTTCCGTGGATCCAACCAGCACCTACGTGGCGGTGGCCTCACGCGGCGTTGGCGCTGCCGCAGGCGGCTTATATGGCGGCGGCGTTTCAATTTTTAACGCAGCGGATGGCACCCTGGTCACCAATATCATCGCTGAAACGGATGGCCAGCATACGGATACGGCCTGGGACAATGTCGGGAACCTCTATGAAACGGACAATAGCGCGCAAGCTTGGCGGGCTTATTCTCCACCGGGACCAAATGAAACGATCACTTACGCGGTCCCTCAAATTCAGGTGGTGGCCGCCTTTACTCCACCCACCTTGTGCAACGCGGTCCTTTGTGAATCTAATTTTCACGTCACGCTGCTGGGACAAAGCAACGTCACCTATGTCATAGATTCCTCCAGCGATCTGATCAACTGGTCCTCCGTGGCCACCAATTGCAGCGCCGGGGACTCGCGCAATCTGACCCTGAGTCAAACAAACGGTTACATTTTCTTCCGCGCCCGGGTTCAGCCCTGATTACTCAGGCGGAGATCTGCTTGGTGTAATCCGCCGGCGAAAGCAACGCGTCCAATTCGGCGGCGTTGTCCAATTTCACGCGGTAAAACCAACCGTCGCCGTACGGGGAAGTGTTGACCAGTTCGGGCTTGGAACCGAGCGCATCGTTCGCGGCGATGACTTCGCCGCTGACGGGGGAATAGATGTCGCTGGCCGTTTTGACCGATTCGACGACCGCACAGGTTTCGCCAGCTTTGATCTTGCGCCCCACGGCGGGACGTTCGACAAACACCACATCCGTCAATTCATGCTGGGCATGGTCGGTGATGCCAACGGTGGCCACGCCGTTTTCCACCCGCACCCATTCGTGGGTCTTGGCATATTTCAAATCGTTGGGAATATTTGTGCTCATATAAAAACTTTGGCCAGCTTACGTGGTTTGATTATTTTGAAAATCTTTTTCGGTGATTCAAGCTTTGCGATAAAACGGTTTCGGCACCACCACCGCCGGGGCGCGTTTCCCTCGGATTTCGATTTCTATCGCCGTGCCAGCCTTGGCCGATTCCAGCGGCACATAACCGAGACCGATGCCCGCGCTTAACGTCGGACTTTGCGTTCCGCTGACGACAAGGCCGATTTGTTGCCCCCCCTGCCCTGCGCTCCAGATGGGATACTGCGGACGAGGCGGCGCAGATTTTTCCGTCATTTTGAAAGCGACCAGTTTTTTAGCAGTGCCGTTGGCTTTTTGCTCGGCCATGACGGAGCGACCGATGAAATCTCCTTTGTCGAGCGCAACAAAAAATCCGACTCCCGCCTCGATCGGCGTGGTGTTTTCATCCAGTTCATGACCGTATAACGGATAACAAACCTCAGTCCGCAAAGTATCACGCGCACCGAGACCAGCGGGCTTCAAACCAAAGGCCCGGCCCGCTTCCAGAATATTATTCCAGACAGTCTCCGTGATGGCTGCCGGAGCGACAATTTCAAAACCATCTTCCCCGGTATAACCGGTGCGGGAAACATAAATCGTTTGCCCGGCAAATTCCTGCCGCATGATCTCGTTCTTTTTCAACGTCGCCGTTCCCGGAGCGAAACACGTTTCAATGAACGCCGCGACCTTCGGCCCCTGCACTGCCACCGCGCCGAATTCATCAGAAACATTTTTTAAAATCACCTCGGTACGTTTGGCAAAAACCGCCAATTGTTTTTCCAGCCACGCCACATCCTCGGTAATGCGCGACGCATTGATGATCAGAAAAAATTCCTGTTCTCCGAGGCGATAAGCGTAAAGGTCATCAATCACCCCGCCCTTTTCATTGCACATCAAAGTGTACTGCCCCTGCCCTGCGGACAATTTGCGGGCATCATTCGTCAAAACGTGATTAAGAAATTCCAATGCGCCTGCACCCGTGACCGTCACTTCGCCCATGTGGGAAATATCAAAAATCCCCGCCGCCGTTCGCACCGCCTGATGCTCATCCATGATGCTGGTGTATTGCACCGGCATTTCCCA
>CAIYOY010000012.1 GCA_903927905.1 uncultured Verrucomicrobiales bacterium
ACGGGCCTGTAGCTCAACGGTTAGAGCAGAGCACTCATAATGCTTTGGTTCTCGGTTCGAATCCGAGCAGGCCCACCATCAACCCATCTTATATTGCGGAATCTTCAACCGCTCCCCGTCGCGCAAGGCCGATTGATGCGCCACGATTCCCGCGACCGTCATGTTCAGGGCCTGCGCTATATCCACCAGCGGCTTGCGATCTTGGATAATGGCGTGAACAAATTCATCGGTCAGATGCCCGTGTGAACCCCCGTGTCCGCCGGCAGGCATGCCCGGCGGCAATGGCGGACGATGCAAATTGGGCAGCGTTTTTACCAAGCCATCGTATTTGTCGTGGAACGATCCTTTCTGTCCGCGCACCCGGCCCATCTCACCGCCGCCGCCGGGCGTGTCCCAACTCACGCCCATCCTTGATGTCCCGCCTTCACTCGTGCGGAACAGCGCGATCTCGCTCCCGAAGGCGTTTTTGTAAGGATTATTGGCCGGTTGCAAATGCGGCACGATGCTGCGAGACCCGGTGCAGGAAACATCCGTGAAACTCCCGGCGGTCACGCCGACATAGTAAGCGTTGGAATGAGTTGGATACCATTGCGGCGGCAACCCAACCCGCCAGCCTTTGTAAGAATCAATCGGCTCGGGCATGTAATGAAAATATTCGCCCTCGGAATAGAGGATATCGCCAAATCCGCCCGCCTGATAAATCTGGCGCATGGCATAAGTGTCTTCATGGAAATACGATGTTTCAAACATCATGTATTTCAAACCACTCTTCTTCACCTCATGAAATAATTTGTCCGCATCTTCCAACGAACCGAACACCGCCGGCACCGCCGAGCCGACATGTTTCCCGTGCTGCAACGCGAGCATGGCGTGTTTAAAATGGCTCGGCGCATCAGTTGTCAAAAACACGGCTTCAATCTTGTCGTCCTTCACCATTTCCTCGATCGATGGATAGGTTGTTGAACAACGGCACTTCTTGGCCAACTCCGAGCAACGATCCGGGAAAAGATCCGTCACCGCCACCACCTCGACATTCGGATGATTTTGGAAACCAAACTCAGCGCCAAACTTGCATACGCCATAACCGGCGATGCCCACGCGGATTTTCCGATCGGAAAACGGCACCCATCCTTTGGCGGCGTCAGGGTTGATGGTTGCTTTTTCGAATCCCTGGATAATTTTTTCATCGGCTCCGGCCGTTTGGGCCAACGCCAGTGCGGCGGAGCTTAATCCAACCGATTGCAAAAAAGACCGGCGCGTGACAGACTGGCGGCGAATTGGGGATTTCATCCAATCAAAATGTCCGCAGATAAAATCCCGTCAAGAACGAATAGTATTTCATGCAACTGATACCGCTGCCGCAATCGTTTTATCGGCCTTCGGCCAGCGTCATCGCCCGACGGTTGCTGGGGCATTGGTTGATCCGGCGCACACCCAAGGGGATTTGTGGCGGGCCGATTGTGGAGACGGAGGCTTACATTGTCGGCGATGCGGCGTCTCACGGGTTTCGCGGGGAGACAGCACGTAATCGGATCATGTTCGGGCCTCCGGGCCATGCTTATGTATATTTCATTTACGGCAACCATTGTTGTGTGAACGCGGTTTGCCGGGGCCTGGGCTCGGCGGATGCGGTTTTGATTCGCGCCGTGGAAGTTGAATTCGGCGAAGACATCATGCGGCAGAATCGGCCAGTTGAAAAAATCACCGAACTGACGAATGGGCCGGGAAAACTTTGCGCCGCCATGGGGATTGACCGGCATTTGAATGGCGCGGACTTATTTGCGGCGGATTCGCCTTTGATGATTGCATGCAATCCAGGGGTAGAAAATTTTCGAGAGCAACGCGGCCCGGTGATTGTCACCACTCGCATTGGTATCACCCGCGCGGCGGAATTGCCGTTGCGGTTTTATCTGGAAGGCAGTCTGTTTATTTCCAAACGATCCCGGAGCGCGGGTCTGTGGCACAGTGCCAAGACATCGCTTACAGCCAGCGCCAAGACATGGCTTACAGTTTAAAAATTTTTACTGGGGCAGACTGGG
>CAIYOY010000013.1 GCA_903927905.1 uncultured Verrucomicrobiales bacterium
GCGGTTCCAGTTTGCGATTTTTTTGCACGTAACCCCGAGCAACACGACGCTGCCATCTCCGCCCTTCGCCTCGCCGATGATGCCTCCACCGTCCCTCAAATCATTGCCGCGCTCAAATCCGGTGAAACTAATTTCCCCGCCCGCGCCTTTGTCAACGGACTCGACACCGTCGCCTACCTCTCGCGTTTCAAACAAAAAAAAGACACCGCCCGCGAATTTCTGCTCAGCTATATAAATCACAAACGCCAAGCCCTCCGCGTTGGCGCAATCAAAGCTCTTGGCACGCTCGAAGATCCCCGCGCCATTTCCGCCCTGGAAACTTTTAGCACCACCAGCAAAGACAGCCCTGAACGTCAAGCCGCCGAACAATCCCTCGCCGCCATCCACGCCGCCCGCAAACAACCCGACAACCTGCAAGACCTCCGCGCCACCGTCCTCGATCTGCAAAAACAAAATCGCGATCTAAAAAAAGATTTCGACACGTTGCAAAAGAAAGTCGAAGCCAAGAACGGAAAATCAGGCAAAAAATAATCGAAGGAAAATATGATCCCCATCATTCCCACCATCCTTGCCACCAAGGCCAGTTTGGACATGCTGCAAAAAGCCAAAGCCTGGTTTTATCCCAGCAAAACGTTGAATGAAGCCGAGGAAATTCTGGCGAAACGCGTGGCCAACGACGTCGAATCGCTTCAGCAACAAATTCAGACTCATCGGCAAGTAATGGATAAACTGGTTGAGCAGGTCAAGGCCGACAAAGACATGATTGAAAAACATAATGAGGTATTGATTCAATTAAGCGAGACCATGCAAGAGGTTGGCGCAACCCTCTCGAAATTGCGTGTTACTTGCTATTGGGCGCTCGGCCTCGCAGGCGTGTCTTTGTGCGCTGCCATCATTCTCAAATTCCTGAAATAAAAACCGCCGCAGTTGCATTTCACTGCGGCGGTTTGTTCCGGCCCCCACTTTTATTGAATCAGAAACCCGGACACTTTTCCTTTGGTCACATTCATCGTGGCCAGGGCATCGTCGCTGCCGTCTTTGAACGACACCCGCCAAAGCGTGGTCGCCGCCCCTTTCGTTTTCATATCGCCCAGGTAGGTCACCTCATAATCGCTTTTGAACTGTTCGTCCATCTGCACATAAACGGCTTTGAACATGGATTCCTTGATCGTCTTGAAATCCTTATCACCGTTCGCTTGAAAGGCCGCGTAATCGTGGTCTTTGATTGAGGCGACGATTTTCTCGGCAAAATCCTTTTCCTGCGCCGTTGCCGGACGGATTCCACGCGGACTGTCCGTGGACAAGGCCATCGTCGTTGCGCCGCCTATGAGCAGTGCGGCCGCAGCCACACCGATTACTAATTTTAATTTCATCCAGGTCATAATTTTTATCGTTCCTTTCACCAGGGCAAGAGTTGAAGTCGTCGCTGTCGTGCCCGTGGCGGCAGCGATGACTGTAGTGTTCAATCCCACCGGCGCAGCTTGCACTGCGTGGGCCGAAATGATTCCGGTCAACATGACCGCCGAAAGGGTCACGCCCCGTTTGCTGAAAAGTGTTCGCAATTTTTCCAACGCCCGCCCGATCCGCACCTTGACCGCCGCCTCTGTCATCCCCAAAGCGGCGCCGACTTCCCCGTGACTTTTGTTCTCGAAATACCGCAGCACAATCGCGCTGTGATCCTTCTCGCCCAATTGCGCCAAGGCGGTGTCAAGCAGCGGAGCGATTTGCGGCCAGGCATCCTCGTCCGGTTCATTCAAAATGGATTGCATGTAAGCCTCCTGTTCACGGATTTGACGGCGACGCTGGCTCTTCAACGCATCCTTGGACGCATAATGCGCCGTCCGACAAAGCCAGCCGGACAGAACCACCTTCGGCCCCAGCGACTTCGCTTTTCGCGCCAGCACAATAAAAACCGCCTGCGTCACTTCCTCCGCCAGATGAGGTTCGTTGACCTGCCGGATCGCCACCGAGTAAACGAGATTGAGATGCCGCGACACCACCTCGGCAAAAGCTTCTTCCGAGCCAGTCTTGGCATATTCCCGGATCAACATCATGTCATCAGACATCATCTTGCCTATAAATGGACGCTGGTTGGGAAAAGTAACAGATTATTTTATAATACATTTTCCCTTCCCCACCTCTTGACTCTTCCCCTGCCACACGAAACAATTCCCTCACCCTATGAACTTTTTCCGCCGTCTGCTTCTCCTTCCTGTTCTGGCCGTCGCCCTTTGCGCTTCCGCCGATACCAACCAGCCCACCGCCAAAATCCTCGGAATGTATGTCCATCAACATTGGCCGTACAATCATCCCTACGCCGCTCGCACCTGGACCATCGAGGATTGGCGCGGTTACGCCGATGGGCTGAAGAAACTCGGCTACAACGCCATGCTGATCTGGCCCGTGCTCGAAACCATGCCAGACCCTCTCACGCCCAGCGACCGCGACAACTTGAAAAAAATCGCGAAGGTCATTGATATTTTGCATCACGAGTTCGGCATGAAAGCTTACATCGTCCTCTGCCCAAACATCATCGCCAACAACGCCGAAGCCAGCAAAGCGACCTTCCAACAACGTCACTTCTTCTACTGCGACACTCGCGTCAATCCCGGCGATCCCGCCGCCATGAAACAGATGATGGATTGGCGCGCCCAACTCCTCGCGCCCCTCGCCCAAATGGACGGTCTCACTATTATTGACAGCGACCCCGGCGGCTATCCCGATTCCTCCAATGAAGAATTCGTCAACCTCCTGATGGATCATCGCCGCGTCCTCGACACCTTGCGACCGGGCATCGAGCTTTACTATTGGATGCACGCTGGCTGGCGCGGTTACGGACGATTTTATTCCACCGGTCACATGCGCGACAAAACCACCGACGCCGAACGCACCGAAACACTCGAACTTCTCAAGCAACGCAATCCCGCGCCCTGGGGCATTGCCAACGGCCTCGACATCGCCGAGAAACTGGGCATCGCCGATCGCGTCCTTAGCTTCAACTATGGGCGCATCGAAGGGGAACCGACTTTTCCGATGAGCAACTTCGGCGGCAATCGCGCCTACGAAGGTGGCGCATCACCCGGTCCACGCGGCGTCATGGGCAACGCCCAGACCCATTGCCTGCAACTGGCCAATACTTTCGCCTTCGCTCGTGGCGCGAAAGGCCAGCCAGTGACCGAAGCCGATTATGTCCAATTCGCCAACGACCTCATTCCCGGCCAGGGCGAAACCATTGTCCGTGCCTGGAAGAACATGACCAACAACCATCCCGTAGAAATGCGCACGTGCGCTGATGGCCTCGCTAAAATTCCATCGTCCAAACTGAAACCCGGCCCGCTCAAAGGACTTCTCTTCGGCAGTTCCCAACGTTTCATCAATGACCTCGTGATGATGCTCCACGTCCGCGCCGCGTTCGTCGAACTCCACCTCGCCACTCACGACCACAAAAACGTAAAATCTGCGTTAAGCGGATTCCTCACCGCCACCGAAACCTGGCAACACCAACATGGCTATGAAAACTCTCTCGGCTGGGCTGGACTGGAAGAAACCCTCCGCCAACTCAATTCCCCAGAGGTAAACACCTTCTTCGATCAACGCTTCAACCCCTGGGTCGCGCCAAAATTATTGCCGGGAGAAACCTACATGCAAGCCGTGGCTCGCGAATTGCGGGATGAAGAATCAAGCACCGTGCGATTATTAAAGGTTCTGCATGCAGCCTTGAATGAGGTGCAGGGCTAAGGCGATTAAAAAATCCGTATCCATCCAAACCCATCTGTGATTTTATCTTTCTTGGAATGTTGACCTTTGCCCCTTCAAAAATTCATGGTACGGGAGGATTTGCCCAAACGGACATCCCCAAAGGAACGCGCGTGCTCGAATACCTCGGCCAGATCATCAGCAAAGCCGAATCGCTCCGCCGTTGCGAAGCGCAGAACTGGTATATCTTCGCGCTCGACGATCAATTCGATCTCGATGGGAACTTCGATTGGAACCCCGCCCGCCATTTGAACCACAGTTGCGGCCCGAATTGCGACGCCGAACAGGCCGATGGCCATATCTGGATCGTCGCCCGCCGTGACATCAGAGCCGGCGAAGAGATCACTTTCAATTATGGTTACGAATTGGAAAGCTATCAGGAACATCCCTGCAACTGCGGTGCGGCGAATTGCATCGGCTTCATGTTGGCGGAGGAATATTTTGAGCATGTGCGTAATTCCAAAATTACCCCGGCCGATTAACAATCGGCGATACAGCCGACTGTCAGTCGGCGCTACACCGATGAAGCTCGCGACGAATTTGTCGTTTGCAGTTTGGCAGCCAAACTGGCTCAATAAAACAAAATGAAATTCGGCCTGTGCAATGAAATTTTCCAGAACTGGAAAATCGAAGACGCCATGGAATACGCCGCCCGCCTCGGCTACCACGGCCTGGAGATCGCGCCGTTCACCCTGGCCAAATCGGTCACGGATATTTCCAAAACACAACGGAATCAAATCCGCCGTCACGCCGAAAAACTCGGACTCGAAATTTGCGGCCTTCATTGGGTCTTGGTGCAAACCGAAGGGCTTTATCTCAATCATCCCGATGCAGAAATCCGCGAACGCACTAAAAAGTATTTTTGTGAATTGGTGAAGTGTTGCAGTGATCTGGGCGGGCAAACCATCGTCCTCGGCTCGCCCAAACAACGCAACATCCTTCCGGAAATCACCGCGCAGCAGGCGTGGGATCTGGCTGAGGAAACTTTGGACGACGCGGTCAAACACGCGGAGGACCGCAACGTCACCATCTGTTTTGAACCGCTCGCCCCGTCGGAAACTGATTTCATCAACACCGCAGCCGAGGCCATCCGTTTTGCCAAACGATTCAAAAGTCCGGCGATGAAAATCATTCTCGACGTAAAAGCGATGTGCACGGAAGATAAAACGATTCCGCAAATCATCCGTGAATCCGCCCCGCACTTCGCCCACTTCCACGCCAATGATAAAAACCTGAAAGGGCCGGGTTTCGGCGAGGTGGACTTCAAACCGATCGCCGCCGCGTTGAAACAAAGCAATTATCACGGCTACGTTTCGGTTGAGGTATTCAAATTTGAAGAAGGCCCGGAGGTCATCGCCTCCAAGAGTCTGGAATATCTGCGCCGGAGTTTAACCTGACCATGGCCAGGAACAAAACAGCGCCGGCCAAACCCAGCCTCCTCGATGGTTGGATGGGCGGGTTGTTTTTATTGCTGGTGACGTTGCTGGTTTATATCCCGGCGATGCGCGCCGGGTATATCTGGGACGACGACAAGTTGTTGACTGAAAATCCGGCGATCAAGGCGGGCAACGGACTCTACACCATCTGGTGCACGCGTGAACTGAACGATTGGGTACCGCTGACCTCGACGACGTTTTGGATCGAATGGCGTTTTTGGAAATTGAATCCCGCCGGTTTTCATGTGGTGAACATTTTGCTGCATGGCCTCAATTCGATTTTGTTGTGGCGAGTTTTGCGGCAGCTGAAAATCCCGAATGCCTGGGCGGCGGCCTTGTTGTTTGCGGTGCATCCGGTTTGCGTGGCGTCGGTGGCGTGGATCGCGGAGCGGAAGAACACGCTCTCCATGGCTTTTTATTTTATCAGCCTGATCTTTTATCTGCGCTTCGATGCGGAACCGAAAAATAAAAAATGGTACGGTTGGGCGCTGGCGGCGTTTGCGCTGGCGCTGCTGGCAAAATCTTCGGTCGGCATTCTGCCGATGGTCCTGCTGTTGTGCGTCTGGTGGCGGCGCGGAACGGTGACGAAGCAGGATTTTTTGCGGGTGATCCCATTTTTTATTTTAACAGCCCTGGCAGTTTCGATGAGCATGTGGATTCAGCAACGGGCGATGACGCGACAAATGACCCTGACCCACGACAATCTGCTGGCACGCTTGTTGGACGGAAGTTGGGCGGTTTGGTTTTACCTCTGGAAACTCATTCTGCCGATCAATCTAACGATGATTTATGCGCGTTGGTCGGCACAGGTGGATGCGGTGGCGGCCTATCTGCCGGGATTATTGCTGATCGGTGTGCTGGCGGTTTGCTGGTGGCAGCGGAAAAATTGGGGCCGGGCCGGATTGTTTGCGCTCGGGTATTTCATCATCGCGCTGGGACCGGTATTGGGGCCGGTGAAATTGACTTACTTTGATTTTTCACGCGTGGCGGATCATCTGCAATATCTGGCCATTCCGGGGATGCTGGCTTTGGCGGCAGTTGTCTTGCGCAAATATTTTTGGATCGCGGTCGTGCCGTTATGTGTGTTGACGTGGCAATATGAGAAAGTTTTTGCCAGCAGCGAAACGATTTGGCTCGATAATGTGGCCAAGAACCCGGCGTCGTGGACGGCGTATCGAGACCTGGGAGTTATTGCCAATCAAAAAGGCGATCTGGACGGGGCGATTGCGATGTTTAAAAGATCCATCGAAATTCAACCGGATTATCCAACGGCGTATCTCAATCTTGGCGTGGCCATGACCAAGAAAAGTAAGATGGATGAAGCCATCGAATTGTTCCGGAAGGCAATCAAGGTGGACGGGAATTATGCCATTGCCCACGGGAATCTGGCCACTGCGCTCAGTCAAAAAGGCCAATTGGACGAAGCTCTGACGGAATATAAACGAGCCATCGAGTTAAAACCGGACTTGGCCAATGCCCAGTTTGGCATGGGGGAAGTGCTGGCGGTGAAGGGGCGGCGCGTGGAAGCGGTGCAGCATTTGCGGGAAGCACTGCGGTTGCAACCTTCGTATCCGGACGCGGAGCGATTGCTGCAAAAGTTGACTACGCCCTAGAAAGTCACTTGCCAAGCGAGGCATTTCGCGTAGTGTAGAACTCATCTCGGAATGAAGAATATCTGTCAAAATCTAATCATTGGAATTTGGCTGACTGCGCTGTTCCTTGGTCTGCCCGCCACCAGCCGCGGGGATGATGCGGAATTGAGGAAGGAAATCGAATCCCTGCGTCAACAAAACAACCAATTGCAACAAAAGTTGCAGCAGCAAAAGGAAATGATCGAGCAGATCAGCCGCAAAGTTTCCGGGTTGCAAACCACCAACGAACAACACGAAGCGCAATGGCAGGCGTTGAAGACGGAAACTCCGCCGGTCGAAAAAGAACCCGCCAAAGAGGACAAGGGATTTTCCCTCGGCAATGTGAGGTTGGGCGCGGAAGGCGGCATCGGCATTTTTGAAAGCCAGAAGAACGGGCCGAACGCCAAAACCGGATTTCGCCTGGATGAAATCCGTTTGCACATGGAAACGCCGATTTTCGAAGACGTCTATTTTTATGGCGAGATCAACGCCATCACCCGCGAAGCGTATGAAGACCAACTGACCCTCAGCGGCAATCTGGGCGAGATCTATCTGGATTTTGAAAACGTGGCCAAGTTCTGGAAAAACGAACGGTTGATCAATGTCCGGCTCGGCCGATTCTATATTCCCTTTGGCGAAGAGTATCAGGTGCGAAATGCGATTGACAATCCGCTCATCTCCCATTCCGTCGGCGATCTTTGGGGGCTGGACGAAGGGATCGAACTTTACGGTTCGGCGGGCAAATTCAGTTATGCGGTGGCGGTGCAGAACGGAAATTACCAGGTGCTAAATGACGGGGACTCCGATAAATCCGTGGCGGCGCGAATCAGTTATGATCCCACCAAGCGGGTTCATCTGAGCGCCAGCGCCATGCGCACGGGACAATTGGACGCAAATATGGCCGGTCCGGATGGATTTTCCGCGTTGTGGATCGGCAACGGATTTTTTATGGCCCTCAATCCGGCCGCGACGAAATTCCACGCCAATCTGGCCGAGGTGGACGCGCAATACAAATGGTCGAAGGGACACGTGAAGGCAGCGGGCGGCTATGCGGATTACAACGAGACTATTCCGGCCGCGAGGGATCAACGCGATATTTATTATTACTACGTCGAGGTGGTGCAGAACTTGACGCCCAAGCTTTTTGCCGCCGGGCGTTTTAGTGAAATGATCGCGCCCCAAGGCTATCCGATGGCGGGGAACAGCACGATTTTCGCGCCGACGCGCGACCTGTGGCGTTTGAGCCTGGGTTTGGGTTATCGCTGGAACAAACATTTCCTGCTCAAGGGCGAATACAGCCTGGAAGAAGGGCGGCAGATCAGCGGTGGCAACCGTAATCATGAGGACGGTTTCGCCGCAGAGGCAGCCTTCAAATTCTAACCCATGAAATCCGTCCTGACGTTTATTTTTTTCCTGCTGCTTTCCGCGCGGTCGCAGGCGGGTGATATTACCGGCACCGTCCGCGCCCAAGGCCGGGCGGAAGCGGGAGATGACACCAGCGGTGGTAATTACGAGAGCCGGAAATTTAAATTCGCCGAGCGCGTCAATTATGACGAGTTGAAGGATTTTGTGGTATATATCGAAGGGACGATTCCTGGAACAAAGCCGCCACAAGGAGCGCAACCCATCGTCACCCAAAAAGATGCGACGTTTAAACCACACGTCCTGCCGATCATGGTCGGCACCACGGTCAGTTGGCCCAACCGGGACAGTATTTTTCACAACGTCTTCTCCAAATCCACGCCCAAGCCGTTTGACCTGGGATTGTACAGCAGTTCCAATGACAAGGACAAAGAACTGGTGTTCAACCAACTGGGACAGGTGGATGTGTATTGTTCCATCCATGCCAAAATGCACTGCATCATACTGGTGCTGGAAAATCCCTGTTTCGCGTCGGTCAACGAGAAGAACCATTATGCGATCACCAATGTCCCACCGGGGCATTATAAAATAACCGCCTGGCACGAACGCCTGCCCAACTTGACAAAAGAAATCACCGTGCCGGAAAACGGCAATGTGAAGTTGGATTTCCTCATGGGTATCGTCAATCTGCCCAAATACTGACCACGCATGGTTCCCATTTGGAACAAGCTTAAATTTCAGGCCAAGGTGCTCATCCCGGTCGCGACCGTGCTGGTGCTGGTTTTGTGCACCACCCTTTGGCTGGTCAACCGGCGCATGCACCAGCAACAGGAAACCGGCACCGAGCAAGTCTTGACCACCACCGAAGCCGCCTTTCAAAGCTCGCTCCGTTTTCACACCAACATCCTCCAGCAACAGTTTAAGCTCATCACCACCACTCCCGTTTTCACCGCCGTTGCCAACACCCAGGATCGCGCCACGATGTTAACTGGCCTCAAAGAAGATATTCGCCCCAGCATGGGTGACAGCGTAACCGTCGCACTTTTCACCAAGACAAACCTTGAACAACTCGCTCAAATCTCCCTGGCTGGGTCGGCCATAAACCTAAACCAATTTTCCGCACGCTGCGCCGAGTCCGTCCAGCGCGCCATCAAAACCCGGGAAATAAATGTGGATACCATCGAACATGGCGGACTCCTTTACGACGTCATCACCATTCCGTCGTTTGATAATACGCACGAACATTTTTATGGTGTCCTGACCCTCGGCGTGGCCATGAGCGACGCCATCATCAACGAATTCAAACTCATGGCCGATCATCCCCACAGCGAACTGGTGCTCATCAGCAACGGGCGGGTCATTGCCTCATCCTTTCGTGATCCGCCGTCGAACGAAGAACTTCTCCAGATTTACAAACAGGCGCCGGCCGTGACCAAGGATCAACGTCCCACCGCCCGCTACTTCGAAAAGCAGATCAAGGGTGAACACTTTTTGGCCCTGACCGGCCAACTGCCCTCTTTAAACAAGCAGAGCGCCGGGAGCTACGTCCTGCTGGTTTCCTATCAAGAATTGCTCGCCCAGTTTGAAGCCACCCGCCGCATGTTGGTCCTTGTCGGCCTGTTCGGCATCATCCTCAGCACCCTCGTCGTTTGGCTTTTGATCCGCCGAGCGACGCAACCGTTGATTCAACTGCGGGACAGTGCGGAGGCGGTGGGCCGGGGTGATTTTTCACACCGCATTAAAATTCAATCAGAAGACGAGCTTGGCGAACTGGCCGAGGTATTCAATCACATGACGGAGAATCTGCAAACTTCGACCACGCAACTCGAACAAACGGTGGAAACGTTGCGCACCACCCAGGCGCGCTTGATGCAGAGTGAGAAATTATCGGCCATCGGAGAATTCGTCGCGGGCGTTGCGCATGAGTTGAATAATCCGTTGACCGCGTTGATCGGTTTTTCCGAGTTGCTGCAAATGCGGGTTTCGGACGAGGCCACCAAAACCTCGCTCAAGCGCATCAGCAGCAGCGCGGAACGCTGTCATAAAATCGTGCAAAGCCTGCTTAGTTTTGCGCGGCAGCATCCGCCCGAACGCAAGTTGACCGAAGTCAATGCGCTGATTGACGCGGTCTTGGAAATTTTGATCTACGAACTGCGCACCAGCAACATCAAGGTGGAAAAGGACTACGCGCAAAACCTACCCAAATTGATGGTTGATCCGCATCAGATCCAGCAAGTTTTTTTGAACATCGTCCATAACGCCCGCCAGGCGATCGAAGCCTATCAACCGCACGGCAACATCCGCATCACCACCCGCGCCTTGAACGGCAAAGTCCAGGTGCGTTTTCAGGATGACGGCCCGGGGATTTCGCCGGAGAATCTGAAAAAGATTTTCGATCCCTTTTTCACGACGAAGGCGGTGGGCAAAGGGACGGGGCTGGGTTTGAGCCTGTCGTACGGAATCATTCACGAGCATGGCGGCACGATTGCAGCGGAAAGCAAACCGGGGGCAGGTACTGCATTTATCATCGAATTTCCTGTGGCCTCAGGAGAAAACACCACCAGCATCACTCCTGAGAAGCCCTCCCCTGCTCTCACCCAGGAAGGCAAAGGCCGTAAAATATTGGTGGTGGATGACGAGGAAGATATTTTGGATCTGGTTCGGCAGACCATGGTGGCCCAAGGTTATATCGTCCAGACGGTCACTGACGGCGAGAAGGCGTTGCAAGTGTTGGAGAAGGAAACGTTCGATCTGATCGTGACTGACTGGAAGATGCCGGGATTAAGCGGCCAACAACTCTACGAACGGTTACGTCAAGCAAATCCAGCGGCGGCCCGGCAGGTAATTTTTATGACGGGTGATGTGTTAAGTGAAAAGACGCAGGAATATTTGCGCGAACAAAACCGTCTTTGCCTGGCCAAGCCGTTTTCCCTGGTGGATTTTCGCCGGGCGATCAATCAGGTTTTAGAGAAGCAGTAACTCCGTTTCAATTATCGGGCTGGGTTCAACGCTTCCAGTCCGGCGGCCTCCGCCAAAGCCACTTGATCATCGTCAAAGCTGACAAAAAGCCCCGCTTCCGCTTCCCTGGCATACGCCACATGAAGAAGATCCGCTGCTGAACAGGATCGGGCAAAGGCGTTCTCCATGCTGATCCGGTGCGCAGATTGAAAAACGTCCCGCCAATCTGCATCCACATGCTGGAGATAACCCAGTTGAACATCCCGTTCCAACCGGTGAATCAGTTCCTTGGCTTCACCTTCGGATAATCGGCGCTTCGTATCGGGATTTCGCGTTAATTGTCGAATGGTGTTGAAAACTTCAATCCGATGCCACGGAGACCAGAGCCATGATTCATGTTCACGGCCTCTGTAGAATTCGACCGCTTCCGCATAAAAGGTATCGCGTTTAACCCGGGAGGCCACGAAGAAACTGGAATCCGCGTATAAATTCACTTTTTAAGCTTTTTAATTTCTGCGGTGAAATTCACTTTGGGACTGGTTCTTGAGGAGATTTCTTCCGCATCACGGATCAGATCGGCCACCGTTTTTATCGGACGTTTTCCAGTTTTGGTCACGGTAAAACTGGCTTTGCCGTTATCTGTGACCAGCAGGGATTGGCCCGCAGGGAGAGTTTTGATTAAACCAGGAGCGTGATAAAATTCGCGCGTCGTGACTGTTTTCATGGTGTCTAACATAGCTGTTGGACACTTGTGGTTCAAGGTAATTCTAGTCTTTTGCGCGTTTCGCGCTAATATAATTGACCACTCCCATTTTATGAATGACGTATTGCCAGCGGTAAAAACTTTCCTCGCCAGTCAACCACTCAAGATGTTCATCGGCGGACGATGGACGGAAGCGCGCAGTGGCAAAACCTTCGCCACGCTTGATCCCGGCGAGGGCAGCCTTTTGGCCAACGTTTTCGCCGGAGACGCGGTAGAGGTGGACGCAGCCGTGACCGCCGCACAGGAGGCATTTCAAAAAAGCGGCTGGGCCACGATGCCGGTCAATGATCGCGCCGTGATTTTGCATCGGCTGGCGGACCTGATTGATAAACACGCGGAGATCATTTCGCAAATCGAGTCACTGGATGTGGGCAAACCGCGCAGCCAGGCGGCGGCTTTTGACGTGCCGCACAGCGCGCAGTCGTTCCGTTATTACGCCGATCTGGCGGTGCATACGCGGCGGCGCGAACCGATCGCGGTGTCCGGTTTTGATGCGCGCACAGTGCGATTGCCTTATGGCGTGTGCGGTTTTATTTTTCCCTGGAACTTTCCGTTCCTGCTGGTCGGTTGGGGTGTTGCACCTGCCTTGGCGGCGGGCAATACCGTCGTCATCAAACCAGCCGAGGACACGCCACTGTCCACTCTTTACTTCGCGAAACTGGCGGAAGAAGCAGGCGTTCCGGCAGGCGTGGTCAATGTTGTCACCGGTCTTGGGGAAACGGCCGGCGGCGCGCTCTCGCGTCATCCCGGTCTTAAGCGCATGTCTTTCACCGGGTCACCGGAAGTTGGCCGCCTGATCGCGGAAGCCTGCGGTCGCAATCTGGTGCCGGCCAAGCTCGAACTCGGCGGCAAGGGCGCAGCGGTGATTTTCGACGATGTCAACATCACAGCCGTGGCGGACGCACTGGCCGCCGCCGTCACGCTCAATGCCGGGCAGGTTTGTTGCACGGCAACTCGCTGGCTGGTGCATGAAAAAGTGCGCGATGAATTCATCCAACGCGCGACTGCGACCATGTCCGGGCTGAAAATTGGTTATGGCGCGATGGCGGACACGAACATCGGCCCCGTGGTCAGCGAAAAACAGCGGGCGCGTGTGCTGGGCTATCTGGACAAAGGCGTCAAAGCGGGCGCAAAACTGCTGCTGGCGGGCGGGCGGGCCGAGGTCAAAGGCCATGAACACGGCTTTTACCTGAAACCAGCGTTGTTGACTGGCGATCCGGGCAACATTTGCGCGCGGGACGAAATTTTTGGGCCGGTGGCGTATGTGATGACGTTCAAGGACGAGGACAAGGTAATCGAACTGGTGAATAGTTCGCCCTATGGCCTGGCCAACAGCGTTTGGAGCAACGATCTCGACCGGGCGAACCGGGTGGCCGAAAAACTGGTGGCGGGAAACAGTTGGATCAATGCCCACAATCTCTTCGCCCACGGCATACCGTACGCCGGTTGTAATCTGAGCGGGTGCGGTGGCGGAGTGCTGGGGCCTGAAACACTGGCCGATTATCTGCGCAACCAATCCGTCGTCCGGGTGCTGGCCTGACCAGCACCACATGCAGCCAAAGCAGTTTATTGAATCCCTGACCGGCACCGCTCCCACCCCAAAGATTTCATGCAAAGCCGCGATCAATCAATCGCTGGATGAAGCCAAGGGCGCGACCGCCCCGGCGACCCACGAAAAATACAAACTGGCGGCGGATGAGTTTTTAGAGCGTTTCCATAAATTATATAGCGTAGCGGGCGTTTAAAAAGAAGCCCTGGCAGTCAGCGGGGGAGATGGCGCTGAAAGCCTTCTTGGCTGCTTGCTGGAGTTCTCTGGCGGTGCGCGGAGCCCGGCGCCGCAACCC
>CAIYOY010000014.1 GCA_903927905.1 uncultured Verrucomicrobiales bacterium
GATGAGGCCTAGCATTTTTCCGTTGGGTTCGTCCAGCAGAATGACCATGAGCGAGGCCGATTCAATAATAACGGATTGCAGATCATGCACCGTTTGGTTGGGGAAGCAGATGATGGCCGGTTCGAGTTTGGGCACGCGCTTTTCGGCGAGGGCGGCTTCGGCTTCCTTGCGCAGCAACACGCCAGCGAGCCGGCCATCTTGCAGCACCGGGAATCGTTGATAAGGATGGGCACGCAGGGTGGTTTGGATTTGTTCGGTTGACAATGAAGTCAGCACCACGGGATGAAAGTTGGCGATGGCCGAGACGGGGAATTGTTGCCAGCTCTGCATGTCGCGCGGGGGGATGACGTGTTTGAGTTCATGGCCGTCCTGGATGAGAATGGCTTCGTAGAAGTTATGTTTGGTCAGACGCCGATGGACCGCTTGACTGACCAGCGCGCCGATCATCAGGGCCGGAACGAGGGCGAATTGGTGGGTCATTTCGAAGACGATCAGGATACCTGTCACAGGCGCACCGACCACCGCACCAAGGCAGGCGCTCATGCCCACCACGGCTAGAATGATGTGGTCGGCCGGTTGAAGATGAATGACCAGACCAAACAAACCGGCAAACATCAAACCGCACATGCCGCCGAGAAAAAGGAGCGGGGAAAAAATCCCACCGCATCCGCCGAAGCCATAACAAGTGAAGGTGGCGATGATTTTGGCGATAAGCAGGACGGCGCAAAGTTCCCAGCCCAGTTCCAGATTCAATCCAGCGGAAAGATCCGCATAACCAAGGCCGAAGACGCCGAGGTGTCCGGTGTAGATAAAAACGACGGAACCAATTATCCAAGTGACGAGCGCGCCGAGAACAGGGCGCAGCCAAGGTGGAATCTTCGCAAAGTTTTTCCGGGTGACGCGGAGGTCGAGGGTCAGCTTTTGAAAGAGGACGCCAATCAATGCCGCCGCCGCCGCGACGAGCGGGGTGAGCACATAAGCAACCCAGGTCGGATTATCAACTCGATTAAGCGTGAACGCGGGTTGTTTGCCCACGAGGCCATGAACGACAAAAGCGCCGATGACCGAGGCCAGCAGGACGCTGCCAAGAATGGGACTGTTAAGGTCTTCGATGATTTCTTCGAGCGTGAAAGTGATCGCCGCCAGCGGCGTATTAAAAGCGGCGGCCAATCCGGCGGACGCCCCGGCGGCGGCAGCGAGACGGCGTTTTTGTTTCGCTTCACCGAACGCCCCGGCCAGGTTGGAAGCGAGCGCGCCGCCGAGTTGGACGCTGGGACCTTCGCGCCCCAGACTGCTGCCGCCGCCCACACTGAGAATGCCGGCCACGAATTTCACCCAGACCACGCGCCAGGGGACGAAGCCAAAATCTTTCCAGAACGCGAGTTTGAGTTGCGGAATGCCGCTGCCCGAAGCTTCGCGGCAAAATCGGTTCAGCAGAAAGCCAACGGCCATTGCGGTGCCGATGAGGACGAGCAGGCTGCCGATGAGAAAGGTGGTTTGCGATTTATGTGACAGGGCGACGATGGTGGAATTAAAAAGCGTATTGACGCCGATTTGAAAGGCCACCGCAATCGCGCCAGCCCCGAGGCCATAGGCGCAAGTAAGCAGAATCGTCCGCGTCCGCGCGGGCAATCGGTGTGATTTTCGCAAAATGTCCTGAATAGACATTTTGTCATTATTCACCAGTGGCGGGGGAACTCAAGTTTTTGCGCGATTTTTTACGACTCAATTCCGCAATGTTCCGATTGGAATGCTTGACAGTGGCACTTTGGCGTTGGTTTGGCCGAAGTAATTGGCGGACCAATCGTTGGCGAAAAGGATCACCGGATTTTGCGCCATGTCATAGGCCACGCGGGAACCGCTCGGCAGGGAAAGGGCGTCAATGTCCGGCTCGGTGAATTCGGCGGGCAACCAGCGCACCACGGTCCAGGGCGCGGCTTCGAGACGCGAGGCGGCGTTGTATTCGCTTTGCAAACGGTATTGGACCACCTCGAATTGCAGCGGGCCGACGGCGGCGAGGAGCGGTATTTTGACGACGGCGTCGCGCAGTTGCAGAACTTGGATGACGCCTTCCTGCAATAGTTGATCCAGGCCGGTGCGGAATTGTTTGTATTTGCCGGTATCGGGATTGTGCAGGTAGCAAAAGGCTTCGGGAGTGAAGCGCGGAATTTCGGTGTAACGAATAGTTGGATCGGTCGTGAGGGTATCGCCGATGCCGAAATCGCCATGGCCGACGAGTCCGATGATGTCGCCGGGGTAGGCTTCATTGACCACTTCGCGTTCGTTGCCGAACAATTTGTGGGAACTGGAGAGGCGGACTTTTTTATCGGTCTTCGGATGGATCACCGTCATGTCGCGCTCGAATTTCCCGGAGCAAACGCGGACGAAGGCGATGCGATCGCGATGGCGCGGGTCCATGTTCGCCTGGATCTTGAAAATGAAACCGGAAAAATTCGGGTTCTCCGGCGAGATCTGGGTTCCGGCCATGACGCGGGGTTTGGGCGGCGGCGAGTGCGCCAGGAAGCCGTCGAGGAGAAGTTGGACGCCAAAGTTGTTGACACCGCTGCCGAAGAAGACCGGTGTGATCTTGCCGGCGAGAACGGCTTCGTCATCGAAGGTTTCACCGGCGGTTTCGAGCATTTCAAGTTCTTCGGAGACTTTGGCGAAAGTGGCGTCGTCCACGCGTTCGCGGATGATCGGATCGCTCAGGCCGACCACGGAGACGGGGGCGCGATATTGGCCGCCGACGGTCCGTTCGAAAAGATAAACTTGTTTGGCGCGACGATCATAAACGCCTTTGAAATCAAAACCATTGCCGATGGGCCAGTTGACCGGGAACGCGCCGATGCCGAGGACTTTTTCCAATTCATCGAGCAAGGCGAGCGGCTCGCGCGTCGGGCGATCGCACTTGTTCATGAAGGTGAAGATGGGCACGCCGCGTTGGCGGCAAACTTCGAAGAGTTTGCGGGTCTGATTCTCAATGCCCTTGCCGGCGTCAATGACCATGATGACGGCGTCCACGGCGGTGAGGACGCGATAGGTGTCCTCGGAAAAATCTTTGTGACCGGGGGTGTCGAGGAGATTGATGAGATAGCCGTCGTATTCAAATTGAAGAACGGTGGAGCTGATGGAGATGCCGCGTTTGCGTTCCAGTTCCATCCAGTCGGAAGTGGTGGCGCGCTGGTTCTTTCGCGCCGTGACGGAACCGGCGAGTTGGACAGCGCCGCCATAGAGCAGGAGCTTCTCGGTCAACGTCGTCTTGCCCGCATCTGGATGCGAGATGATGGCGAACGTGCGCCGTTTTTGTATTTCTTGAGCTATATCCACAGGGCGGAGAGTTTAGGGTGAAATGCGGAAGGTTCAAGGTTCAATGCGTTCTGAAACGGAGTGCGACCGTCCTCGGTCGCAGCAAGGTGGAGCGGATGGAAAGTGTGAAATTTTAAAAGCGGCTGGTGCGGACGATCGGCTCTTTCGTTCGAACGGTTGCGGTGCGCATCACGTCGCTGCGACCGAGGACGGTCGCACTCCGTCGGATTCTCTTGATTTATTTTTTCACGGGCAGCCTTGTATTGGCTTGTTTTACCTTGTTCTACCTTGTTTTGTCTTGATTCAGCTTGTTGGCGGGCTGGGGCCGGGGGAGCCGCGACAAATGATTGAATTGGGTGCCGTTGACTGTCGTTAGGTGTCGTTAGCTCGAGTTTGGTGCAGTTTCGGGCATGCTTTACGTCGCTTGGGAGGAGGTGTCCGTCGGGATTTTTAAGGGAACAGAACGGAGAGAAAGTTTTTGCCCGCGAAACACGCGAATTGCGCGAAATAGGGCATGGCAAAATAAGAACGGGAGGCTGGGGATTTGAACGGGTTTGGCCACGAGAGAACACAAAGGAACACGATAGAAGAAAAGGCAGGCTGAGGCGGTTTTTTGATTCCCGTCCCGTCGCGTTTGCGATATGTCCCGTTTCCCAGTTCATATGGACAGGGTAATGCAGTTGCTACAGATTGTCAAATGGAAGAATTAAACAGTTGTAGCCTTATTCCAGGAATCAGGTTGTAATCTCTTATTGACTCTTTATTCAGGCGGTTTTTTAATTTTCTTTGTGACTTTGGTGGAACAAAAGCAGCAGAATGTCGAAACATATCTCACAGCGCAGTAAGCTGCTTATTTCATTATTGCCAGATGTTCATGCGGCTTCATCTGAAACACATAAACCCAAATGGCAGCCATTTATTCCCGCTGATAACTGCGTAACTGGTTGCACCATTCCACTCTCGACAGTGGGACGCCGTTTTCCTAACTTTTGGCCGACAATGGCTGACCCAACAATCATAGACTCGAAAATGCTGTCCGCGCGCCTGCGGGAAATCGTCGGCGCAGAGAATGTGGTGGATGGCGAGCAGGAGTTGCTGGTGTATGAGTGCGATGCTTATACGTTGGAGAAGAATTTGCCGACGGCGGTGGTTTTGCCGCGCACGACGGAACAGGTGGCGGCGGTGGCCAAGTATTGCGCAGCCAATAAAATTCCCATCATTCCGCGCGGCGCGGGGACGAGTCTCAGCGGTTCGGTTTTGGCGGTGACGGGCGGGGTGATGATCGGGTTGTCGCGGATGAATAAGATTCTTTCGATTGATTTTGAGAATCGGCGCGCGCTGGTCGAGGCCGGTTGCGTGAATGCCTGGGTGACGAATGCGGTGAAGCCGAAGGGGTTGCTCTATGCGCCGGATCCGTCCAGTCAATCGGCCTGCACGATTGGCGGGAATGTGGCGATGAATTCGGGCGGGCCGCATACGCTGAAATGCGGGGTGACGACGAATCATGTTTTGGGTTTTGAGATGGTCATGCCAGACGGGGAAATCGTCTGGCTCGGCACGACGCCGGACGGCGGGGAGGATGTGGAGGGTTATGATTTGCGCGGGGCGGTGATCGGGTGTGAGGGGATGTTCGGGATCGTGACGCGGGTGTTGGTGAAGTTGATTCGCGCGCCGCAGGGTTTTAAAACGATGCTGGGAATTTTTGAAAGTGTGGATGATGCCAGCCAGGCGGTCAGTGATATTATTGCGGCGGGGATCGTGCCGGCGGCGATGGAGATGATGGATCAGTTGATCACGCAAGCGGTGGAGGCGGCGTTCAAGTTTGGTTTTCCGCTGGATGCGGGCGCGGTGTTGATCGTGGAATTGGATGGTTTGCAGGCCGGTTTGGATGAGCAGGCGGAACGGGTGATGGCGGTTTGCAAAAAGAATCGCGCGCGGGAAGTGCGGCTGGCGCAATCGGAGCAGGAGCGGATGGATTTGTGGAAATCGCGCAAGCGGGCGTTCGGCGCGATTGGACGGTTGAGTCCGAATTTCGTGGTGCAGGACGGGGTGGTGCCGCGCTCGAAGTTGCCGGTGATCATGCGTTTCATTGCGGAGTGCAGCAAAAAATACGGCCTGCGCATCCCGAATGTTTTTCACGCGGGCGATGGCAATATCCATCCGTTGGTGCTGTATGATGAACGGTATCCTGATCAGGTGAAGGCGGCCATCGCGGCGGGGAATGATATTTTGGAGAAGTGCATCGAACTTGGCGGCAGCGCCACTGGTGAACACGGCATTGGCGTGGAGAAAATTGATTTTATGGGCAAGCAATTCACCAAGGATGACTTGGATGCGATGCGCGCGTTGCGCAAGGTGTTCGATCCCGAAGGCAACTGTAATCCGCACAAGATGTTTCCGGGATCGAAGCGTTGCTCGGATTTTGCGCCGAAGAAACAAATTGCCGCATGAGTTTTAAACCGAACACAGTCGAGGAATTGCAGAAGCACGTCGCCGGGCTGAATCAGAGCGGGGAAAAGGTCGGGGCGATTGATCTCACGTCCTTGAATCGCGTGCTGGAGCATACGCCGGAAGATATGACGGTGACCGTGCAGGGCGGAGCGACGCTGGCGGAATTGCAGGCGCATGTGCGTCAGCGCGGGCAATGGCTGCCGTTCGATCCTCCATCTGACAAATTGACCATCGCGGAATTGCTGAACGCGGATGTCAGCGGGCCGAGGCGTTTTGGTTATGGGACGGTACGGGATTATGTCATCGGTTTGACGGCGTTGCTGGCCGATGGGCGTGTGGCCAAATCCGGCGGCAAGGTGGTGAAAAATGTGGCAGGTTTCGATGTGCAGAAATTATTCATCGGCGGGCAGGGGACTCTGGGAATCATTGTGGAAGTGAATTTCAAGCTGCGTCCGATTCCGGATCGTGAGCAGTTCGTTTGTAAAAAATTTGGTTCTTTGACCGAAGCGAAGGCGGCGATCGCTGCCGTGTTTGCGTCGCCTTTGACGCCGACGGTTTTTGACCTGTGCAGCCCGGCGACGGTGGTGCTGGGTTTTGACGGGACGAATGAAGATATGGAATGGCAATTGGCCCAGGCGAAGGCGCTGGGTTTTTCTGAGGCTGGGAATTTGAATTACGATACGGAGTTTTGGTCCGCCAAAAAATCGGTCCAAAAATTTTCTGTGCTGCCGTCGCGGCTGGTGGAGACGATTGAGCAATTGGGCAAGGTTCCGTTTATTGCCCGCGCCGGAAACGGCGTGATCTATCACCAGGGCGAAACCAAATCACCCAAGCCCGCGTTGCCGGTGCATTTGTTGAAGCGCGTGAAGGACGTTTACGATCCAAAACATATTTTCCCGGAGATTTTAATATGAAGAGTGAGAAATTAGAGGCGAAGATTGAGATGGAGTTCGACCTCACCCCGGCCCTCTCCTCCAGGAGAGGGAGTGGCGCAATAACCCCTTTGGTTAGTTCTTACACTTCTTTCGCTGATACAGCGCAACGACGTTCTTACGAAAGAGAATATGATATGCAACGGAGACTGGATACGGTTCTCCCTCTCCTCGGAGGAGAGGGCTGGGGTGAGGTCGAGCTTCATTCTAACTTTTCCTTTTCACTCTCATGAGCACGACCACTGCGCCGGAACGTTTTATTGACTACGACAAGTCGCTGGCTTGCATCCATTGCGGGCTTTGTCTTTCGTCCTGCCCGACATACCTCGAGACGGGCAACGAAAACGATTCTCCGCGCGGGCGCATTTATCTGATGCGGGCGGTGCAGGATGGGCGGTTGCCGCTGGAAGACACGGCGGTGAAACATATTGATTTGTGCCTCGGCTGTCGCGCGTGCGAGGCGGTTTGTCCGAGCGGCGTGCAGTATGGAAATCTGCTGGAACACACGCGCGATCACATGGAGGCGCATTACAAACGGTCGCTGTTTCAAAATTTTCTCCGGCGCGTGGTGATTGAGAAAGTGTTTCCGTTTCGAAGACGGATGAAAATGGCTTTGCTGCCGGCGCGGTTCGTCAAATGGCTTGGCGTGGAAAAAATGCTGCCGAAATTTGCCCGCGAAGCCCTGTCCTTGATTCCGTCAAAAGTTGAAGAAGGCCATTTGCCGGAATTTTCTTCCGCTGCTCCCGGGGTGAAAAAGGGCAGCATCGGTTTTGTCCGTGGCTGCGTGATGAATGTCATGTTCGGCCCGACCAACGTCAACAGCATCCACCTGTTGAATGATACCGGTTACGATGTCGTGACGCCGCCCACGCAGGGTTGCTGCGGCGCGCTCTATGCCCACAGCGGAAATCTGGAACGCGCCCGCGAATGTGCCAGGGCGAATATCGTGGCTTTCGAGAAATGCGACGCCATCGTGATCAACGCCGCTGGCTGTGGCTCGACCCTCAAGGAATACCATCACCTTCTGCATGGTGACAAAGAATGGGAAGAACGCGGTCGGCAATTTAGTGCCAAAGTGAAGGATATCACGGAATGGCTCGCGCCGGAGAGTTCAAAGTTTAAGGTTCAAAGTTCAACGCTCAAAGTCACCTATCATGACGCGTGTCACCTTGCCCACGCTCAGCGGATTACCAAGCCGCC
>CAIYOY010000015.1 GCA_903927905.1 uncultured Verrucomicrobiales bacterium
AATCCGGATCATACAGCGGTTCTCCCGTAGCGGCGTAGAGTTCTGAAAGCACCTTATTGAACATTTCGGTAACAGGCTCAGAGCCAATGCGTGTATATAAAGAAAGATTGCGCACCACATTGGCGGCCGCTTTGGCCGGCGTGATTTTCTGGTTAATTATTGTCGCGGAGCTCATTGCCGAACTTAACGGACGTCCGAAAACTTTCCAATTGCGGGTCATCCACGGCGCGTTGATAGGCAGCAGGAAAATCAGCAACACTGCGGTCAACTCGACAATCGCTCGCGGCGAACGCTTGAGCAAAAAGATCACCCCGACCGCTGCGAGTCCTGGCGCCATATAGATGAGCGTGGTGGATTTAGATGAGCGTGGTGGATTTGGTCGCGATGCCGACGCTTAGAGCCCCGGCGATGCCCAGCATATATAAACGGTTCTTCGGTTCCTGGATAAAAAGAAAACCAAAGCTCACGGCCAAAACAACCCACAGGGCGGTGAGTAGATCATTCTGCGTGGTAAAACCCTGCAATGCCGCATCCGGAAGGGTCAGGACCAGAACCCATGTGAACGCCTCGCATAACGCGGCGGTTTTTGGATCGGCCTCCGTTCGGTTCGGGGAAGAAAATTTCCATAGTTCTTGCGCCAGAAACCCGGCCATGATGGCACAGGTCAACAATGCCCACCACTGAGGCAGATTGACCGGATGGTCATTGCCCTCCATCACCGCCAGAGTTGCTTCCTGGATTTCCGCAGCCGGTGCCCGGTCGTCCTGGTTCACGTCGTTGGTGGGGAAATGGGCCAGATTTTTTTGCTGGATCCATTGCATGACGCGCGGCATGTGGTAGGTCTGACAGTCCCAAACAGTGGTCGGCGCCTGTAGCGCCAGGACTCCGAGCGCCCCGATCCAAACCAAGCCCCCGGTCAACAAAGTCAGACTGGTGGGCGAATGGCGCGTCATCATTGCCCGCCAATGTGGGGCCGGGTTGACCAAAGAAAGCCAGGCCGCTTTCGTTTTGAGATTCCACAATCGAGCCACCGCCACGGCCAAAATTAAATCAACCGCGAGCCATGCGCCTATGATCCACGGTCTTGAAAACGTACTAAACGCTCCGGCGACTTCGGCAATGATGATAAATAACAGGCCCAGCAAAACGGTCGAAAACGCCCAACAAACGCGCCAATCATGGCAAATCCGAAGACGGAGGGCGAGGCCACGAAACAGCAGAAACCCCAGGACAAATGCAACTAAAACAGGAGAGATAAAAAACGACGAATGAATCATCCAGATCCTTTCCTTCCATGCTCAGCCAAGTTCATGGCGGCGAGCATACTATGGGATTAAATACGGTCAAGGAGAGTCGCAGTTGGTTCAAATCCCCAACACCCACTCCACTGTTGGGGTCATGGCCTCCAAGCCCCTGCTTCCAGTTCCAAAACCTTCGTCAATCCCATCCATTCGGCTTGGGTGGGTCTTTGCAGGTCTTCTTCCCAAAGCTTGACGGTCAGGGTCGTAACTCTCATATTTGCAGCGACTTGACCCATGGATAACCGCTTTTCATACCGCTTGATGAGAATGTGGTCGCCAAGCGTTTTTGGGGTGGTTGGGACGGCTTTGCGGGGCCGGAGTCTCTTTGGAATATCACACCGTGAGACGTGAATCGTTCGATGTGAAATACCCAACAGGGCTATTCTCCCCCGTGAGAAGGAACCAACATGCGCCATCGCGGTTGGCATTTATATACTATTGTATTGATCGCGCGAAGAATCAAGTTTTGGCCGGTTCGACGCGTTTGCCGAAATTGGGGTCCACTTTCAGGGTCATGGCGATGATAAGGCCCGGGATGGCGCTGAAAATGATCCAGATGAAGAAATGTTTGTAGCCGATGAGGTCGGCCAGCCAACCGCTCCACATGCCGGGCAGCATCATGCCCAAAGCCATGAAGCCAGTACACATCGCGTAATGGGCGGTTTTGTGCGGTCCGTCGGCGAAGGAAAGCATGTAAAGCATAAAGGCGGTGAAACCGAAGCCGTAGCCCAATTGCTCGACCGTCACGGCGCCGCAGACCACGAGAAAATTATCGGGCTGGGTCACTGAGAGAAAAACGATGGCGAGTTTGGGCAGGTACATGGAAGCCACCATGATGGGCAGCATTCTTTTCAGGCCATATTTCGCTGCCGTGAAACCACCGAAAAGTCCGCCGCAAGTCAACGCCGCGATGCCGAAGGTGCCGTAAGCCAAGCCCACCTGGCTGGTGGTCAGACCGAGCCCGCCATTTTCGCGACTATCAAGCAAAAATGGATTGATGACTTTGCTGAGTTGTGCTTCGTCGAAGCGATACAGGAGAATGAAAGCCATGGCTTGGAGCACTCCGGGTTTGCGGAAGAAGGAACCGAGCGTGGCAAAAAAATCACCGAGGAGACTTCGTCCGCTGATGACCGGTCCGTCGTTGGCCGGGCGCGGCAAAACAAAACTGTGCCACACGCTGAACCCGAAAAATAATCCAGCCACGACAAATAGTGTGATAGACCAGGCGGCGGGGATATTGCCGGAAGTGGCCACAAAGGCGACGGTGGCGTCGTCTTTGAGTTTGGGATCGAGTTGGATGACAGCGGCGGCGGGTTGGTTCCAGTTCGTGGAATTAAAGACGAAGCGTTCGCCTTCGACGAGTTGGAAGCCCTTGTCGCCTTTGGCCAGGCCGATGTATTCCAGGCCGCGCTTTTTGCGTTCCAAATTGACGGCGATGGTTTTGCCGGCTTCGGGCGCTTTGGAGAGGGAAAAATAAATCAGCCCAACGTTGCCCGCCGCCGTGGCTTTGGGGCCGCCTTTCTTTTCTTTGGGGAAAAGTTGTTTCAGCCAATTGCCAAAGGGTTCAGAAATGGAGGTGGTCCACCACCCTTTCGGTTCATCGGTTTTTTTTGCGGCGGGCTGTTCTTCAACAATGAAACCTTGCTGACGGTTCCATGTTTTGGCCTGGGTGATGAGGACTTTGGCCTGATCCGAAGTCAGCGGAGCCAAGGCCATTTCCAGACCAGGCGATGAAGTGATTATTTTAATGTCCGGGGTCGGCGTGGCATTGACGGCGGGAGGATGCCATGCAGCCACGACCTGAGAACCGGTTTTCGCCTGAACGGAAATTTCTGCAGGCGACAAACCGTTTTTGCTTTCCAACACTCCCGCCAACACGACGAGCAAACCGCTGCCCATGATCATCGCCGTGCGATAAAACGTGCTGCGCAAGCCGACCCACCAAGCCTGCTCGTGCTTGGACATGCTGAGCATGTAGAAACCGTCGGCGGCAATATCGTGCGTGGCCGAGGCAAAGGCCATGACCCAAAAAAGTCCGAGCGATAATTTGAAGAACCCGCTCGTCGGAACCGAGGCCGCGACCAAAGCCAATCCGCCGGCGATAAGGAATTGCATCGAGACGGTCCAAAACCTTTTTGTCCGCGTGATGTCCACCAACGGACTCCACAAGGGTTTGATGACCCACGGCAGATAAAGCAGGCTGGTGTAAAGCGCAATGTCCGAAAGCGAAATTCCCAAACGCTTATACATGATGACCGACATGGTCATGACGATCACGTAAGGCACCCCTTGCGCGAAATAAAGGCTCGGCACCCAATACCATGGATTGCGTTTGGCGGTGTTTTGTTCCGGTGCGAGGGACGGTGTTTCCATATCAGATCAGTTTTTTAATATTAGCGCTGGCGCGGAGAGATCTCGACCATACCCCTGCCCTCTACTCCGAGGAGAGGGAGAATCATCCGCCATCTCAAAAAATATTTGGCTCCTTCATGTAATAAGGCTGCATGATAAGATTAAGAAATGAGTTTATATTTCCGCTTCAATTTCTGGATGCGCTGATAAGACTCCTCGATCCGCGCTTCGGAAATTTTCCCGGCTTGCACCAAATCATAAATGATATCGGAAACTTTTTTGCCGATGTTTTCCGTGAAGATCAGGTTGTTGCCGAAGCAGAGCAAATCAATCCCGGCCTGGATGCCGAATTCGATCGTCTGTTCCAAGCCGTAATGCGCGGAGATGGCTTTCATTTCCATGTCGTCGCTCAAGATGACCCCTTCAAATTGCAGACGGCGGCGAAGGATACCCTGCAGGACGGTTTGCGATAGCGTCGCCGGACGGTCGGGGTCGAGCTTCGCGTTGAAAACGTGCGCGGTCATGATCGTTTCACACAGACCTGAGTCAATCAAACTCTGAAAAGGGATCATTTCTTCCTCGGTCCAGGATTTGGTCACATCCACATAACCGAGATGCGTGTCGCCGCGCGCGCTGCCGTGGCCGGGAAAATGTTTCAGGCAGGTGATGACGCCGTGTTCACGATGGGCCTTGGCGAATTCCGTGGCATGACGCGCCACGATCTCCGGGTCGGCGTGGAAACTGCGCTTCTTGCCTTTGATGATCGGATTGTCAGGGTTGGCATCAAGGTCCACCACTGGTGCCAGATTCATGTTGATGCCGAGGCTGATCAAGGTCTTCGCCGTTTTGGCTGCGTGGGCGAAAGTCTGGGCCGGATCGTTCATTTGGCCCAACTCTTCATGCGAGATGCTTTCCGGAAAACCGTAGTCAGGCTTGAGCCGGTTGACTCGTCCGCCTTCCTGGTCAATGGAAACCAGCAGCGGGGTCTGGGCGTGCTTTTGCAGCGAGGCGACCAGGGTGCTGACCTGCTCCGGTGATTTGATGTTGCGCCAGGGCCGGGTGGTGTCGGCCATTTCTTTGTCAAACAAAACGACCCCGCCGGCATTGAGTTCGGCGACATCGCGGACGATGGGGTCGGAAGCGGAAATTTCGCAGCCGCGAAAGCCGAGCAAGAGCATCTGGCCGATTTTTTCGCGCAGGCCGGGACTGGCAATGGACTGGTTCATTGGTCCATACAATAGTAATCCGGCGGGCCGGTGCAAAGAGAAAGATTGGGTGTTTTTATTCTTTCCAGCTTGCTTTCCCGCAAGGTGTTCCGATTAAATGGGCTTCGCGTCCGAACCAATCCATTCAAAAAAGCATGAAATTAAATCGCCTGTTTTGTTTATTCGTCCTCATCGGCCTGGCCTCGTCTTTCAACCTCATGGCTGCGCCCGGCCCGAACAAACAAGAGGGGGGTGCTCCCCCGCCCAACGATAACTTCACCAACCGCACAGTGGTCACGGGCAGTTCCGTGGTGGTGACCGGTTACAATACCGGCGCGAGCGCCGAAACAGGAGAACCGGTTCCGGCGAATAGGTATGGCGGGAGTTCGGTTTGGTGGACTTGGACCGCGCCGGTCGCTGGGGTTTACACCATTTCCACCGCCGACTCATCCTTTTACACCATTCTGGGTGTTTATACCGGCACGGTGGTTTCCAATTTGACGGTTGTAGCCCAAAACTATGAAACCGACCGCGACACCAGTCTGGTTACTTTTCAAGCGACCGCCGGTGTCCAATATCAAATCGAAGTGGATGGTAATTTTGCCTCCGATACCGGCGACATTGTTTTGAGCATTATGCATGGCGGCCCTTACCCAGCCATTCCGGCCAACGACCTCTTTGCGCATCGCATCAACCTGGTCGGAAACTCGGTCACGACCACCGGCTACAATGTCGGGGCTGGCAAAGAGCCAAGTGAACCCAACACCACCAGCAACCCGGGCGGGTCTTCGGTTTGGTGGAGTTGGACCGCTCCGACCAACGGCACCGTCACCATTGACACGATTGGCAGTTCATTTGACACTATCCTGGGCGTTTATACCGGCAACACCCTGGCCGGCCTGAACAAGGTCGCCAGCGACGATGACAGCGGCGGGAACCAGAACAGCAAAGCCGTGCTGAATGTGACTGCGGGCACCACTTATCAAATTGCGGTGGACGGCTTCGACGCCACCGACGGCACCATTACCCTGCACGTTTCATTCATTCAAAATGACAACTTTGCCAACCGCATCCAAATTCTTGGCACGAGTGCCACGGTCAAGGCCACCAATTTGACGGCGACGGTGGAACCTGGTGAACCGGCCCATGGCGGATCCCTTGGCACCAATACTGTCTGGTGGACCTGGACTGCACCCAGCAACGGCTTGGTAATCATTGATACCACCGGCAGCTCCTTTGCCACCGCGCTGGCGGTTTATACTGGTTCTGATGTTACCGCGCTCACCGGGGTGGCTTCCAATGTCAATAACGGGACATTGTTCACCAGTCAGGTCAGGTTCACCGCCAGCGCGGGCACGGCCTATCAAATCGCCGTGGACAATGCGGCCACACCCTCTGGTCTGGTTGTCTTGAATCTGAACTTCCCATCCATTCCGGCCAACGATAACTTTGCCAATCGCATCCATCTCACCGGCTCGGCCACGAATGTCACGGCCAACAACACGCGGGCCACGAAAGAAGTCGGCGAGCCAAATTTCATCTCCACCGGAGGCAAGTCGCTTTGGTGGACCTGGACAGCCCCGGCCAATGGCGATGTGCAGATTGACACCATTGGGAGTTCGTTTGACACGGTTCTTGGAATTTACGCCGGGACCATTCTCACCAATTTGAGTTATTTGGGCAGCGACGATGACACTGGCGGAAACGGCACCAGTTTGATGCAATTAAATGCCACCGCCGGAACAACCTACCTGATTGTGGTGGACGGCTTTGGCGGTCGAAGTGGCGATATCCATTTGAACCTGGCCTTCACTCCGTTCCCATCAAATGATAACTTTGCTCATCGCCTGCCGATCCTCGGCTCGTCCAAGGTCGTGACCGGATCAAATGTGCTCGGCACGAAAGAAAGCGGCGAACCCACTATACAGGGCGATTCTGGTGGAGCCTCCGTCTGGTGGACTTGGACGGCACCCGTCGCCGGACCGGTCACGATTTCAACTTTCGGCAGCAGCTTTGCCACGCTGCTGGGTATTTACACTGGCACGAACGCCGCCAGCCTGACGCCGGTGGCGAGCAATTCGGACTATGATGGCGACGGCAGGGCGCAAGTCACTTTCACCGCCGCCAAAGGCACGGCCTATCAAATTGTCGTGGATGGGACCAATGGGGTGACTGGGGACATCGTCCTCTCCGTGAGCCAAACCGTCCCGGCGAACGATATGTTCGCCAAGCGCATCAAGTTGCTGGGAACTGCGATTGTCACCACCGCCAACAACACCGGTGCCACCCTAGAACCGGGTGAGCCACTAATCAGTCAGAGCAGCTCTTACAGCAACACCCTTTGGTGGACTTGGACGGCGCCGAGCAACGGGACGGCCGTGGTGACGACGGATGGCAGTGGCATTGATACCGTGCTGGCCATTTACACCGGCACCGTGGTGACCAACCTTACCCAGGTTGCTTTCAACGATGACGATCATAACAATCTTTATTTCGGTGGTTATAACAGCAGCCTTACTTTTTCCGCCGTCCAGGGCACCACGTATCAGATTGTGGTCGCCGGATATGATGCGATCAGCGGGCCTATTTCCCTCAGCTTAAACTTCTACGCCACCGCGCCGGTCATCACCCAACAACCGGCCAGCCTGGTGGTTCCCTTTAATACGGCGGCCAGCTTTTCTGTTGCGGTGAGCGGGTCGTCTCCTTTGTATTATCAATGGAGCCTAAATGCCGCGCCGATCAACGGTGCGACCAATTCCACGCTGACCATCGCCCATGCCGAAAACTTTGACGCCGGCAGTTACACCGTGGCGATCAATAATTATCTGGGTGGCGCGACCAGTTCGACTGCCACCCTGACCGTGTTGTCCGAAACCACCAAACCGACCGTGGCCATCACTTTCGGTCCCGCCGCCAATGCGCGGGTGACCAATCCCGCCGCACTTTTCCTGGGCACAGCCACGGATAACGTTCTGGTGGATCATGTGGCCTACGCACTCAATGGCGGCGGTTTCAACAGGGCCTCCGGACGGACGGCTTGGAGTGCGGTCGTCAACTTGATCCCCGGCAGCAACACGTTTGCGGTCAAGGCCGTGGATGCCTCCGGCAATGAATCGGCCGTGGTCACCCGCACGGTTGTTTTGACCACGCCCATCGTGTTTGACACCAACTCCCCCAACATGGGAACCATCACGCGCGGTTTCACGGGCGATTATTTGGAGCCGGGCAAAAACTACACGGTCACGGCTGTGGCCAAGCCCGGTTATGTCTTCACGAATTGGACCGGCACGGCAACTTCCACCAATGCGACGCTGACGTTCACCATGCAGTATGGGACTTACTTGCAAGCAAATTTCATTACTAATCCATTTATTCCTTATCAAGGAATGTATAACGGCCTCTTTTTCAACAACAGTCATCTGGAATCCGGCAGTTCTGGATATATCAGCCTGAACTTGGGAGCCGACGGAGGTTATTCCGGCCAGCTTAAGATGAATTCCGGGATGCATCCCTTCAGCGGTGCTTTTGACCTTTCCGGCCAAAGCCAGATCACCGTGAATCGGACCGGGACTAATCCGGTTGTTTTCCAAATGTCGGCTCTTTTCTCCATGCCAAATTTTATCATGGGCACGGTAACCAACCCGGCCTTCATCTCGAGTTTCGGCCTCCTGCCAAACCCGTTCAACGCCACAACGAATAAGGCCACCAATTACATGGGTAAATATACCTGGGCCATTGTGCCCAAAGGTTCCCCTGGTTATCCCGGCGGTTGGGGTTACGCCACGATGACGGTGGATGCCGCCGGCAACGTCAACACGGTTGGCAAAATGGGTGATGGCACTTCCATTTCCCAATCCGCTCCTCTTTCCGCCGATGGACAATTACCCTTGTACAATTCGTTCTACGGCAACAAGGGCGGCATGGTCGCACCCCTGAGATTTAGCGGCAGCCCGGTGACGATGGTTTCTGGGGAGCTGGCCTGGTTTAAGCCAGCCATTGCAACATCCAAATTTTATCCGGATGCTTTTACTATTATCCCGAACTCGATTGGTTCGATTTTCGTGACTCCAACCAACGCCGCCACTCCCTTGATAAACTTTTCGATTGGCACCATCGTCTTCAGCGGTGGGAATCTCCCGGACAATGTGACCAACAATGTACTCAACGGCAGCAGTTTTACGGTGGATGGCACGAACCATGTGACCGTGACCTTTAACCGTGCCAATGGCCTGATCACCGGCAGCTTTGTGCATCCGGCAACTCACACCGCGACCCCGATTTACGGTGTGGTTCTGCAGAACCAGTATGGGGCCGTTGGTTACTTTTCCGGGACTAATCAAATCGGTGGCTTTACCATTCAGGGGAATTAAAGAACCGCAATTTGAAGTTTCGTTACTTCTCGTCCAGCCGGTATTTCCGGTTCATGTAGAGGTCGTCGGCCATTTCAAAAAGGGCCATGCAGTCGGCCTGCAATTCCCGGTCTTTATCATCGGGATGGTCGTTGCGGGTCATTTCTTCTTTCTTGGGGTTGCCCTGGAAAAATTCCACCTTCTTGTTCAGGTTCAATACCACCAAGCGGTTGTCTTTGAACATGCCTATGTCGCGGTTGTGATTGATCAGGACGAAACCGTTGGTCGTCGGCGTGTGCAAGAGATCGCGGCCAAAGAAAAGGCTGTCATAGGGACGGCCCAGCAAGCCGAGGATGGTCGGGGTGACGTCAAGCTGGCAGCCTAATTGCGCGTCGCGCATCGGTTGTTTGACTGCGGCTGGGCCGAGGATGAGCAACGGAATTTCGTAGGAATGGATCGGGATGCTCTGGCTGCCATAGACGCGCGCGCCGTGATCGGCCACGACAATGAAAATGGTGTTGGTCCAGAAGGCTTCTTTTTTGGCCGAGGCGAAAAATTGGCCCAGCGCCCAGTCGGTGTATTTGACGGCGTTTTCGCGGGTCTTGCGGTTCGGATCTTCCGGGATGCGGCCCGGCGGATAGGTGTAGGGTTTGTGATTGGAGACGGAAAGGACTGTCGCCAGGAACGGTTTTCCTTTCGTGTTCAAGTCGCGCAGTTCGGTCAGGGTTTTATTGTAGAGGTCTTCGTTGCACACGCCCCAGGCGGTGGTGAATGTCGGATGCGGAAAATCCTTTTGCTCGATGAAACGATTGTAACCATTGGCCATGGCGAAAGCGCGCATGTTGTCGAAGAAGCCGCGCCCGCCATAGAGAAATTCCGTGTCATAACCGTCGCGCTTCAGGACGCGGGCGATGGTCTCGACGTTTTCGGAATGGTCGCGGCGAACGATGGAATCGCCCGGCAACGGTGGGAAGGAGGAAAGAATGCCTTCGAACCCGCGCACGGTGCGATTGCCGGTGGCGTAAAGATTCTCAAAGAACAAACCTTCGGTGCTGAGCTGATCGAGATATGGCGTGAGGGTTGCGCCTTTTCGACCAAGCGAACCCCAGAATTCCGAGCCCAGGCTTTCTTCGAGGAATAGAACGACGTTATGACGGGGGCGCGTGATGTCTCCGTTGATTTTTTTCAGCAACGAATCGCTTTTGGGGAAATCCCCGTTTGGTTCAGTCAACAAGCGCCGGGATTTGTCAAACGCTTCACCCAAAGGCATGGTCAGATAATAAGCGCCATAATCCAGGTTGGCGGTGACCAATGCGGCCATGAGCGAAACGTTGCCGTTATTGGCGATTTCGTTGACGATGCGTTCCTTGCTGAATTTCGATTCCTGAAAACCGGCGGTGGCGAGCAAGGCTGCCGATAGAATGGCAGCGGCGCAGAAGTGAATCAATCGGCTCTTCCCGCTGGCGGGCGTTTCCCACATTTTGGCGGTGAGTTTTTTTGAAATCCAAAACAGCGCCAGCCCGGCGAAAAGTGAAATCACGACCACGGGCAGGACGGGATAGCTTTCCTTGATATTGACGAAGACTTCATCCGGGTAATGTACGTAGTCAATGGCCACGGTATTGAAGCGCGATTTGAATTCTTCGAAGAAATAATATTCCACGAAAAGCTGGAAGATCTGGCCGAACCAGAAAAAGAGCGTGCAGGTCAAAAAGAAAAACCGATGAAACCGCGATTTAAACAAGCGGTCGGGAATGATGCAGCACCAGAGAATCAGTGGCCAAAGAACGCAGAGCGCGGAAGTCAGGTCGAGATGAAAACCGAGGACGATCATTTTGATGATGTCCCCAAGCGGACATACTTCCGGCCCCGGTGAAAATTTCCAGAAGAGGAAAAGTCGCAGAACGAACCAACAGATGAGCAGGCCGATCAATTGAAATGCGACAAAGCCGAACCGCCCATTCCACCAACGGGAATGGGGCAACGGTATCTTTTTAGGCGGCATTTCCATAGCGCAGGCTAAAGGCTTCCTTTCTCATGTGCAAGGCTCTGGGCGGGAAGAAAAAATTTAACGGCGTCACCTTGTTTTGGGTTGTTCTAACTTGTTTTGCTTTGTCGTGGCTTGATTTTTGGAGGGCTTTTTGGCCCCCGAAAAAGCGCAAACGACACAAAAATTTTTCTGAAATTGGTGCGGTTAGGTCGCGTTGACTGTCGTTAGGTGTCGTTAGCTGCAGTTTTTTGAAGTTTGACGCAGCTTCACGAGGGTTAAACGCACGCCTTTGGAGGTGGTTTGCAGGGCAAAATAGCCGATAGCCGATGGACGGATAGCCGACGAGGGAGAGCCGCGAAGAAGCGCATGCGACGCAAAAGGGGAATGGAATCTGATCGTTTACCGGTTGAAGCGGTAAATTCGGCATCTTTGATGGCGCTGACAGTTCTTTGGTCATGGGAGGGAGTTTGTCGGGAATTGGCATGGCTGTCGTGGACATGGTGGACACTATTCTCATATTTCTCACCGTTCTTTTAATTCACAACACGGTCAATCCTCCTTCGCCTGGCCTACGGAGGACAGGTTTTCCTTCCGGTGGTGAAAGCAAAATCATAAAAAAACGGTCGAGCAGGAATTTAAACACAGAGAGGCACAGCGACAGTATCTTTTAACCGCGAACCTGACGAACCATCTTCCTTCGCAGGGCCTACGGAAGACGGGCGCGAACGAGGAACTGGGGATGGCCACAATAGAACACGAGAGGACACAAAAATTTAACCACGGATGGCGCGGATTTCATGGATGGGATTAAACAGAAGAAAACGAAGGGAACGAAGGTTAGCCTCATCTTCAAGGCTTGCCAAGGCAGGGCGAAACAATTAAATTACGAACCATGAGCAGTGCGGAAATCATTTCTGAAATCCCAAAGCTATCGCACCATGACCGGCGCGAAATCATGCGTTGTATTGTCGAGGCGGAAGAAGATGCTGCGACGATTACCGCTTGTGATGAATTAGCTCTTGAGCGGTTTCAAATGCTGGACGCCATGGAAGCCGAGGATGAAAAGAACTCTACCCGGTGAAATTTGGCGCGTGGATTTCGGCATGGTCGCCAAAGTCCGGCCCGCGCTAATCCTCAGCGATTTTCCTGATGACGACGAATTAGCTTTGCTGGTTGTGATTCCCCATACCACGGCTTTGCGGGGCAATCGTTGGGAACTTACTTTGCCGAAGCCTTTTCTCCAACACGGCGCATTTCATCTGCAACAGATTCAACCGATTTCGCTCGCGCGGTTTGATGTGCGGCTAGGCCAGTTGACACCGGAAGAACTCAGGCTGGTAAAGGAAACATTGGTTGAACTGTTGAATTTACATCTATGAGTTGCGCGCTCTGCCAATCCAATAGCCCGCTTCAAAAATCGCACATCATTCCAGAATTTTTCTACGTACCGCTGTATGACAACATTCATAGATTTAACATTGTACCGCTTGAAACTTCTAAATCGGGGCGTTTTAAGCAAAAGGGTCTGTACGAAAAACTTCTATGTAAAGCGTGTGAGAAAAAATTTTGCGTTTGGGAAACATATATCAAAAACGCCTTCTGCGAGGGCGTTGGTATTAAGATCAATCAATCTGGAGATCTTCTTAAGCTGTCGAACCTTGATTACGACAAATTCCGCCTTTTCCTTCTTTCCTTGCTTTGGAGAATGGGGGTTAGCGAATTAGATTTTTTCTCGCTTGTAAGTCTCGGGGAAAAACATGAGGAAATTCTACGACTCGCTTTGCTTAATGCAGACCCGCTCGAACCCTTGCAATATCCGTGTCTGATGTCTGTTGTTCATAATAATGACACGGTTCGCCTCGATCAGATTTCACAGCCAACACACATGAAAACCCCAGACAACATAGATTGCTTCTGTGTTATGATCAATGGGCTCCTGTTGCGCTTTTACGTCACCAACCAATTGCTGCCCTCCTTCTACGCTGATGCGTGCGTTAGCAAGAAGGGCGAGATGTGCGTTTTAATTGACGAAGTTAAAAGCATCCCATTTCTTGCCGAGTATTTTTCGGAGTTTGGCAATGCTGTTCGAGCAAGGAGTGGAGGAAACTGATTCGTGAGCGCAGGTGCACGAGACGTTGCAGGCGGAAATCAAAGTGGTCGCCGAATCGTTGAAACAGTTGCGGGGGAGTCCGGATTATGAGCTTTGCCAGCTTAGTGAACAGAAGCCGGGTATGCTGGATGAATTGGCTGCGGAAAGGACCAAGTTGCTTGATCTGGAAAATGCCGCGTTGGAAAAGCAAGCCGACTCTCTGGCTAAGGAAATCATGACGTTGACCGGGCAAACGTCTGAGCGGATTGTTTGAGGCTGAGTTAGAGTCTCCTTACCTCGTCTCCTACGAATAAGTTGATGGCGCTTGCGGTAAGGGTGCATTCGTACACTGCTACATTTATTCCCCCCTGCCGATTAACAATCGGCGATACAGCCGACTGCCAGTCGGCGCTACGGAGCAATGACAAGATGCGCCCTTGCGGTAAAGTTCGACCAAAAAATTCTTTGGCCTTTCTCATCCGCCGAAGCCTTGCCTGCGAAGGCGGAAGCCTTTATCCTTCTTTACATGGCCAAGCCAAAGATTATTGAACTGTCCAACGGACTTTGCATCCCGATCCTTTATGACGATCGGGTGGTGCTGGCCATTGACAAGCCGGCGGGCTGGTTGCTGGCCCCGGCGGATTGGGATCGGACCGGTCGGAATCTGCAATTGGCGCTGATGTCCTCGCTGAACAACGGCGATCACTGGGCCAATTCCCGACGCTTGCAATATATCCGTTTCATCCATCGTCTCGATGCGGATACCAGCGGCGTTTTGCTCATGGCCAAGAGTCTCGGCGCTTTGACGACCATGAGCCAGCTTTTCGAATCTCGCGCTGTCAAAAAGAAATATCTCGCCGTGGTTCAGGGTATTCCGAAACAGGCGGAATGGACTAACCGCAATCCCATCGGCCAGGATCCCGCCGGCAAAAGCCGCATGAAGATTGACTATAAAACCGGTAAAGACGCCGAAACCCATTTTCGCGTTCTGCAAACATCGGCGAGCACGGCTTTGATCGAGGCCAACCCGGTGACGGGTCGCACGCATCAGATTCGTGTCCATCTCGCCGAATCGGGGCATCCCGTCCTGGGTGATGCTCTTTACGGCCCGCTGCGGGTGGGTGAAAAAGAGCCGATGGCTCTGCGAGCCGTTGAAGTCAGCTACCTTGATCCGTTCCAAAAACGGCAGATTCGTATCAATGCCTTGACCGCGACGTTTCTGGCCCAGTTCGGTTTTCCGCCGCCGGTGCCGGTTGTGGCGAACCAAAATCGGGACGACGCGGCAAAGCAGCATTGAATCGTTTTGGCGTAAGAAAATCTCAACCGTCCCTTCGGGACTTTTGGGTTTTATGACCAAGACCCGGCATTGAAATGCCGGGCTATTTTCATCAGTCCCTCCGGGACACGGCCAGACATCTACTGTTAAATTTCCAGCGATGGTCAAAAAATTTCGGTTCAGAGAAAAAGTTAGAGCCGATTTACATCGGCTGCTACGAGGGTTAGAAGCGGGCCGTCAGCGCGAAGCGGCATTGGATCGGTTCGACCGGATGGAAATGATCTTGCGTCGAGGGCGCATCACCGGGACGAACGCGTGATTCGTAAACGTAATCAATATCGTGATCACGACTATCAAACAGATTGAAGACTTCGGCGGAGAGGCTCCATTGTTTATTGAATTTATAACCCACGCCCAGATTCACCAAAGTTGTGGCGCGAGATTGGTAAGCGCCGGTTGAGATCAAATCGCGCGGACCGAAATAGCGCAGGCGCAAGCTGGCGGTAAAACCGTGCAGATCATGCAATGTCACTCCCGCCGACAGAACCTGATTGATGGCTTCGGGCACGCGTTCGCCGCCACCACTGTCCGGCGAGGTGAAGCGCGCGATGGAATCGGCGTAGTCCAGGTCAAAGGTCAGATGTTCCGTCGGCGTCCAGTAATTGGCCCATTCGATGCCGTAACGATTGCTCGGTTGCGGACTGTTGACGGTGTTGCCGGTGTCACCTTCGAAAAGCAATTCGGAATCGCTGTGCAAATACCACAGGGAAAAACTGCTTTGCAAATGTGGCACCGCCAGAGTGCGCACGCCAATTTCCGCGCCTTTGGTCTGGAACAAACCGTTCAGTTTTCCCGCCGGAGTGCCGTCGGGATTGATGGTGGCGCTGGTGCCGCGCGCATCGTCGCTGTGATAACCGAAGCCGCCATTGACGTAAAATTCGGTTTTGGCCCAAGGACCGAAAATCAGGCTCAGTTTTGGGCTGGCCACAGCGGTGGCGCGACGGCCCGAGTTCACCGGATTCATGTCGTTTACGTCAAAGAAATAGATGTCGCCGCGCAAACCAAGGATGCTGCGAAATTTTTCCGCCCAATTGATTTTATTTTCGTAATAGAAGCCGCCGCTGGTTTCGGTGATGGCGTCCTGCCGGGTGACGGCGGGGAGAACCACGCCGTTGGTATCCGTTTTGCTGACGCGCAGCCGGTTTTGGGTCTGATAAAGGCCGTTGTCAATCGAATCGTTTCGGACTTGAAGACCGAAGGTGTTGGCCACGTCGCGCCCCCACCAGCGGTTGAACATGGTGTGGCTGGCTTTGAGGCCCTCGACCAGACGGTGATCCTGTTGTTCGAATTGATCGCCGCGATTCGTGTCCACCAGGAAATAGGTGAAGTCGGAAAACAAATTGAGGTCGTAATAAAAACCGTAGGCCATGATTTTGGTGGTGGAATCCGCGTCTTCGCGATGCCATTCACCTTGCACGCTGTAACGCTGCGAGGTGCCGCCATCGGTGGGATTGAGCGTGCCGAAAAACGGAATAACGCCCGTGCTGACCGCGCTCTCGGCGATTTGATCGCTGGAATTCCATTGGCCGTGATAACCGTGCGCCGTCAGGCTGAAGCCGCGCGATTCATCGCCTTGACTGTAAGTGATCAGGCCATTGAATTTCTGGTAATCATCCGGCCTGAGCCAGGGGCCGTCGTCGTGAAACGCTTCGCCGCCATACAGTAATTGGCCCGAACCCACTTTCGACGATGCGGCAAACATGGCGCGTTCATAGCCGTACATGCCCGCTTCCAAAACCATCATCGGTTGCGGCAACGATTTAAAAAATTCCAAATGCCCCGCGCCCGCCGAGGAGAAATCGCCGTCATTCGCAAAGTAAGGCCCCTTCTCGTAATTGATGCGCTGCACCAATTCCGGGATCACGATGTTCATGTCCGAATAACCCGGCCCGTGCGCGTGCGACGGCAGATTGAGCGGCATGCCGTCGAGATCGAGCGCGATGTCCGTGCCGTGATCGAGATTGAATCCGCGCAAAAAATATTGGTTCGCTTTGCCGCCGCCCGCGTGTTGGGTGATGATGACGCCGGGAATGGCTTCGAGCAATTCACCCGCGCGCAGGATGGGACGGTCGGCCAGTTGTTTCGCGCCGATGGTTCCCTGCGCGGCCGAGTCCGCGAGGCCCAACATGCTGTCGGCGCGGCCGGTCACGATGACATCGGGCAAACGCGTAGCCGGTAAATTGGTGGAGACGATATTGGTTTGAGCGCGGAGAGAGAATTGCAGGGCGAGGGCGATGCAGACAAATAATTGCGCCTGATTTCGTTTCATACTTCATGATCAGTCGTTGCTCGGACTGAAGACGAGGTTGTTTAACCGGCAGACAGCAAAAAGCCGCCTGCGTTGCGCAGCTACGGGTTTTATCCCGCCATCGCTGCCACAGGTGGCTGGTGAAAACGAACCACAAAGACCGGAAAATATCAATGAGTTTTATCAGCCGATACCACTATTTTTCAGCCAGCACTTGTTTTATTCCGGCCAAGATCAACTGCGGTGTTCGGGCTTCCATGCCGTCGTAATAGGCGCGCACGATTCCGCGCTGATCCACCAGGGCGATTTTATCGCTGTGGATGAAGCCGGGGGTGACGGACGGTGTCTGGCCGCTTTCTTCGGCCACCGCCAGCAGGAAACTTTCTTGAATGAGCGGATAAATGATTTGCCGGTCGCCGGTGAGAAAGAGCCAGCGATTGGTGTCGGCGTTGATCCGCGCGGCGTAACGGGCGAGGGCGGGCGGGGTGTCGGAACCGGGATCAACGGTGATGGAAACGAGCAGCACATCCTTCATCCCGGCGGTGAGGCGCTGCACTTCCCCCATTTGTCGGCCCAGCATCAGGCATTGTTCCGAGCAACCGCCAAAGAAGAAATCCACCACCACAATTTTCCCACGCAAATCCGTCTGCTTAACTACGCGTCCGCTGCTGTCGGTCAATTGAAAGTTTCCCACTTGATGATACTCGCGCAAGGACGCTTGGCGTTTGCCGGCGAGGTATTGAAACAGCAGCACGGACACAACAACCGCACCGCCCAGCAGCACCGCGCCAGTGAAAATACGCTCGTCGAGAGGGCGTTGACTTTTACCCGCTGGATTCACGGTTTGATCTCCAGCGCCTTTTTCATTTCGTCGGCCAACTCGGTGGGTTCCCATTCGTTATCGGTGAAAATTTTTCGCACCCGTCCGGACGCATCCACCACCACGGTGCGGAGATTGTGGTTGATGCTGCCACCCTCCGGCCAGTAAATCAGGCCGAAAGCGCCGCCGAGCTGGCTGATTTCTTCCGGGCTGGAAGTGGCGAAAGTCCAGTGGAGCGGGTCGCAATGATAGGCTTGGGCATAATTGGCCAAGCGCGAAGGCGTGTCAAATTCGGGATCAAACGAGATGGAGAGGAGTTGCCAGTTGGTTTTGGTGTTGTCAGCCAGCAGGGTCTTTTGCACGGCGGCAAAATGGCTGCTCATGCGCGGACAATAGGACGGCAACGGACAGCGGGAAAAGAAAAAGGTGAAGGCCAGCACGCGGCCTTGGCTTTCGCGCAAATGGAAAGCCTGACCAAACTGATTGGTCAAAATACTGTCCGGCAGCATCGCGCCCGGTTGCAGCTCGGCCAGAACGTGAGTCACCTGAGGATTGGCGGGTTTGGACGGTTCCAGTCCGCGCTCGCCGGTTTTCTTGATCTCATCAATCCAATCGTTGGTGTCGGTGACGGATAATCTAAAGGTGATCTGATCGCCGGGTTGGAGGCTGTTGAGTTCGGCGGGTTGTTTGACGTTGAACGGCATGGTCATAGCCTCCATGTAGCCGGGGATGGCTTCGTGTTTAATGATCGCCTTTCGTCCGGCGGAACGGGATTCCTTGAACATACCCTTGACGTTGTAGGTGGTGACATTTGTGGCGTTCTCCGCGCAGGCCCTGTCTGCGACCAAGACAATCAACATGGCCCATGCCACGATGGCAAGTTGCTGGCCACCGGGTTTCGAGGAAAAATATTCTATGGGCATATTAAATCTAAGTTCATCTCTTTTCCCTTTTCATCGCTGGCTCGCCGTGCCAATGATAAAAACAGAATGGGGTGCAGGCTTGATGGAGTCTCACCGCCAGCGGCGAAGCTCAAACCAGCCGCTGTCGGTCGCATCAGGCACTGCACCCCAAAATTTATTTTGGGATCAATACGACAAACTGACGCTCATCTTCAACAGAAACGGCGCGGCGAGTTGATTGCCGGAATAGTTTTGAAACACTGGCAATTCCGCATCCACGTAAAACTTCACCGGCTTGACATTAAATTCGATGCCGGGTGCCAGCAGGATGCGCTGGTAGCCGGTGTTCGGAGTATCCGAGTTGGCTCCGCCATCCCGGGCCCGTTCGGACATGATCATCTGCGCGACCGGTGAAATTTTCACGCGACCGAGCGACCAGCCATGGTAATCAATGCCCGCCGCCGCATCCACTTCCAGACCGGGACGATATTGTTCTTGCGTCATCAAGGGCAAATCCAGCCGCGCTTGCGCGAACCAGCCCCATTTGCGGTCCTTGGTCAGATGTCCGTGATAAAAGCTGCCCAACAAAAGGTCGGTGCTGCCGGTGCCGATTTGCGTGTCGCGGTCGGCCACGTCGGAATAGACGGTGTGACTGCCCGACGGTAATTTTACACCCAGAGTCAAACCAGCGGAACCGTCCTGCTTGAATCCGGTGTAAACGCCTTCGACGCGGATATCGCCCAGTTGATGCCAACTGCGCGAGATGATGTTGCCCGCGCCATCTTTGGTCTTGAAATAGCGAAAGTCATAGGGGATTTGCGCTTGAATGCCCCAACTGCGATTGAACATTTGCTGCCAGCCGAGGGTGACAAAATGGGTGCGGATTTCCTTGTCATCATTGTTCGCCGCCGGGGCGGACGAAGTGCCGCTCCAATTGTGATTCTGATCGGAATACACATATTGCAGGGAAACCATGCCGGGGCCGAAAATGGGCGACGCGGCATTGGTGTGAACCCCGTTGAGGTCGGGAAACATGGAGCCGGTGCCCACGTCAAACACGCTGCACCCGCAGGCACACGCGTGGGCCGCGCTCGGCACGAGCATTCCGGCCAATAACAACCCACTGACTTTTAACACTGCTGCTGAAAAATATTTATTATTAATCTTCATAAAATCTTCTCGGTCATAAGACGCCACATGGCGGCTCAAATTAATTAATTGGAAAAAACCAAACCCGATTGCGGCCCAGGCACACACCTGGCGCAATCCAACGAAGCCGAATTAACCGAGAAGATATCGAGGCGGCGGAGAAAGCGGAACTACGGTGCGACTGGGAGGCTGGGAGAAAGTGGCGAACTCATTGGCCGACATGGGCGGAAAATAAAAACCGACAGAACCATCCGAAACCATGTCCATTTTTTTCAGATCCAATTTCAGATCTTGTTTGCTTTCGGATTTTTTTCCGGCGCGAACCATTTTGCAGAGGGAACAAGGATGATGACCGTCGAAGGTTTTGGTGATGGCCTGTTTGACGGAGCCGTCTTGGGAATAATTGACCACCATGCCGACCCACGCGACGGATTGGAGCAACGCCCAGTGAAAACCGAGCGTCAACATCAGCGCCACGACCACACCCCATTTGGAAATCCGCCGTAACATTGGGTTAAGGATTAGCAGCGCGGACAGGAATGTCAACCGTTACGCTATGCACAAAAGACCGGAAATTTAACCGCAGAGAACGCAAAGAGCGCAGAGATACGCAGAGGAGAAACAGGCGATTTTGACCGCTGATTTCACGGATGGGCGCGGATTTATGGGAAGGAGATTGGAATGGTAAGGGAGGTGGAACCTTTGGTAAAAAGGCTGGCTCCGTCCTTGGATAAGGCGTTAAATGCTTGCACCGAATAAGAGCAGTCATTCGCGGAATGTTTGAAAAAAATGCACAATATTATGGAAATATACGAACAGGTTTCCTGGATAAAGAGTTAGACATCTTATGGACATCGAAGTGACAGACACGCCGGATGAAGCGCATGAGGCATTTGTTATCGCTCAGACCCATGCTTATAACGCTGCGTTTACTCAGAAGGATGTTAGACGCCTTTGTGTGTTCGTGCGCGATGCGGATGGCCGCATCATTGGCGGTCTCACCGGGAAGACATACTGGCATTATCTTGAGGTCGCTTTTTTATGGGTAAGCGAGCAGCACCGTCGCGTTGGACACGCCTCCAAGATTTTGCAGGCGGCAGAGTCAGAGGCGCGTCATCGTGGCTGCAAACATGTGCTTTTGGATACCTATAGTTTTCAGGCACTTGGCTTTTATCAGAAGAACGGCTACAAAGAGTTTGGTCGTCTCACAGGGTTTAGCGGCAAACATGATCGCCATTACTTACACAAGGAGCTTGATGTTACAGACTCTTAATATAACCAAGCTCCAAACCATCGCTTTTATGAGTATCTTTTCATTACTATTCGGTGGATGCAGCAAACAACCTGCGGGTAATTTTGCCATCAGTGACAAACAGTTGATTGTGCGGGGTTGGAGTGATACGGAGCTAAGAAAGATCATTGGTGATTTTCAGCAGCTTTATCAGGATCGTCTTCCGCCAACTTTTTCCACAGAGGTTCACGCCGGCGATAGCGGCGTTTTGCGCATCACATTCCCCACCGATATCAATCCGGAGTTTTACTGCTGGCTCATCAATTATTTCCAGTATCCGAAAAGTTTCGATTCAAAATCGCGGAAGATACTCGTAGCAGGCAGGGCAACCATCAGTTCAGACTTCCTTCCAGCTAACCAGAGTCTTATTGGCAAGCACATCACGTTTTATATTCCGACGAACGACAAAGATTATGATGTTGTTTTTGCCCAAGTTGAAGGACAGAGCTATGAGTATCCATTTACGTCGGAACGCTGGCAGCGCGTCCAAGAGCCAAGGCTACCAGTCGGAGTCAGCGACTTAAAATGACTCCGCCTAATTAGAGTCTCGT
>CAIYOY010000016.1 GCA_903927905.1 uncultured Verrucomicrobiales bacterium
GACGTTACACCTCGAAATGAAAACCCTTTTGCTGCAATTTCTTGTATTGCTTCAAATCGAAGCGGTAGAGAGGTTCCGTGCGAGCGTGATGACCGGCGGCCCGCTTTCTTTTTCCTGGAACAAGCAATCCCAGGGACATGATCTTTTTCTGGAAGGCGGATTTGTTCAGGCTTTTTCCCAGAACGGATTCATAAAGTTTTTGCAGTTGCGCCAGGGTGAACTCATCCGGCAACAGCTCCAGGCCGATCGGTTCGTGGCGGAGTTTTTTCCGCAATTGTTCCAGACCAGTCTTGAGGATGTGGCCGTGGTCGAACGCGGGCTCGGGCAATTTGGAAACGGCAAACCATTTGGCATCGGTGGCATCGGTGTCGGCCTTCAAGGCGTGACCGTTCATCTTCACCAGAGCGTAATGAGCCACGCTGACGATGCGTTCGCGCGGATCGCGGTTTAGCTTGCCGACCGCGCAAAGCTGTTCCAGGAAGAGGATTTCCATGCCGGTTTCCTCCTGCAACTCGCGCCGGGCCGCAACCTCAATCTCTTCATCCACGTGGACGAACCCGCCGGGCAGCGCCCATTTGTCTTTGAACGGTTCGATGCCGCGCTTGATCATCAGCAATTTGAGTTCCGCTTCATCAAAGCCAAAAACGACACAATCCACCGTCAATGCAGGTCGGGGGTATTGATAGGTATATGGCATATAGAGAATCGGCGTCGCTTTAGTAAAACTTAGATGATGATAACTATTATGCAAGTCACTTGAGCAAATGCTGGCGAATGGTTATTCAAATAATGAGTAAATCGTAATTATTCGAGCGTCGCGATGTCAATGTTAATCAGCCGCTTTGAATTAAATTGGGCGCAACTTGCCACCCGCGCCGTGGCGCAGGCGTGAATTTCACATTTTTTCACCGACCTTACGGGCACCTAACGGCTCACCTTACGGGTCAAACCTCAAAAAAAACCAATGTTTACGGGGTCCCTTACGGCCTGACGGCTATTTTCACCCCCAAGTGTATATCTTCCCCCCCCTTCATTTGCCCCCCACCTGACTTTGGCGTGGGTGCAAGATGCGCCCCCTTAAATCTCTCTGATTTGTTTCCGCAACGGTTCCAGATCGGGATCGCTCAAGGCCATTTGGCGGACGTTTTCCTTGCCCTTCATCTTCATGGCCTGCTTCAGCCAGTCCATGGCTTCGTTCAGATGGCCCAACTGGCAGGCGTAACAGGCCAAATTATAACGCATGATCTGATGGTCGGGAAATTGGGCCACCACGGATTTAACCACTTCGTAGGCTTCCTGGGTCTGTTTCAATTCGTGCAGCGCAAAGGCCAGGGAAAAATGACCCCACGGATTTTCCGGCAACTGAGTCTTCAAACCTCTCGCCGCTTCCGCCGCCTTTTCCCAACGACCTGATTTTGCTTCGATATTATAATCCGTCTCCAAGACGAACGGATGCGTTTTTAGCGCCGGGGCGATCTTCTGGAGTTCTGCCCTAGCTTCGTCCTGATTCCCCAGTCCGAGCCACCCTTCTGCGGCGTCCAGGTGATGTTGGTCAGGATGCGGCAGATTTTTCATGGGTGGAAGTGTAGTTTCAAATTTTACAGGACGCCAGCTTCAAGCTGTTCCAAATAGATAAACTCCGGCGCTTTTACACCAGCCTCCGCCCGAATCTTGACCAGTTCCGGCGATTCAAAAAAACGCCGCGCATCAGCGATCGAAGTCCACGCCGAGAAATGCACGATCCGGTTCGGATCGTTTTCATAGCGCAGCACTTGAAAAGAGCGTTCTCCGGCCGCCTTGCGAATGCCGGCAGCCCCATCAAAAACCTTCTTCCAAGCCGGATAATCCACCACCTCATGAATGATCAATACGTATTGCATAACCAAATGGTTCAAAATTTCTTAGTTTGGCTTCGTGCCAAAACGTTTCTGCAACGCCTGTGCGCGAAACGCAAATATTTTCTCCACATCCGGCCGCACAAACAATCGGTGCAGCAGAAAATCCAGCGGCACGGCATAGCGCACGTGGTCGCGGATCAGGGTGCCGCCATTCGATGGCTCAAAGGTGTGTTCGTGCAGCCATTGCCGATAGGGCCCGCGGATCTGTTCATCCACGAAACGATGCGGCGGATCCCAAAGATTGATTCGCGTGCGCCAGCGCAGCGGAAGGCCATGCACGCACAGGCGGTAATCAATCAGCGTGCCTTCGCGCATGATGATTGGCCTAGGACTGACAATATGGAAGTGCAGCCACGAAGGGGTAAGGGCATCGAGATTAGCCGCATCTGCGAAAAACGGAAATAATTCCGCCGGCGACAGCGGGAGCTGGAGTTCGCTCATAAATTCGCGGCTAGGCATGGCAATTAATTATTCTTCGCCCAAAAATATATCCCTACCATGATCCCCACGCTGGCAAGTGACAACCACACCCACGGCGGATTGTAAAAACAAACTCCCGTCATCACCGCGCCGCCGACCAGCGCCGGGACGGATTTTTGTTTCCAACCGTAAATCAAGTAGCCTGACGCAATGCCGCCCCATAATAGCTGGGCAAACAAGCTCCCGGTGCTCAGTTGCATTCCCTGCAACGCGGCGGGCAAAACTGTATTAGTTTCTTCCATAATTTTTTAGGCTGACGCCGAAATGTTTTTCAAATCGGCGCGGACTTGTTCGTAGGTTGTATTGTAGGCGATGGCTTTTGCATCAGGCTCAATATTTTGTTTTTTGCAGGCGTCGAAATAGCAATCGGGCCACCAGTTGCGATGCTGGGTCAGGCCTTGATCGCGCCATTCCTTCCAGCCCATCAAAACTTTGGACCAACATTTGTCCCCGTATTCCACGCCTTCACTGGCGTTTTTGAATTCCTTCAAATACCAGTCGCGCCCGATGCGCGCATGGAGGACTTCATCGGCCCAATCGTAATCCTGGAATAGACCGGAAAGTTTATTGTGTGATTTGAGACCGACTTCCCATTCGTAACGTTTGCCGTTTTTTGGCATCAGCCCTTGCTCGATAAAATATAGAACCCCATGTCGTTCCATCGGGGTGAGCTGGGTGTTAAGCCCGAGCGACCAGGTGAAATTCACCATCACATTTTTCGGCCAATCCACGCCGGCCTGCACAAAGCCTACTTCGCCCATCATGGCGTGTCGCGCCTCATCCCAAAGCTGTCGCGTCATGTCGCGGTAATAGGCCCACGGTTTGCCGGGGGTTTCGGCAATGATGCTGGCCATCATTTCCGGCACATCAATTTCGCGGAGCCGCTTGTAAAACATCATCAGGACTTTGGCATCCGGCGGCATGGATTCGTCGTAGAGAAAGACCTCGGCATTCACGCCCATGTTGTAAGGATCAGGGAAACGTTCGTCGCGCTTCGGCGTGAAATTTATTTTCGACGGTTGGGCGGAATAATGGCGTGTGATGCGTTTTCCGCTGGGAGAATCTGCGCCATCCAAACTACCCGCCGCCGCCAGACAATCATCCAGCAACGTCAACCACGGCTTCATCTTTTCCGCCTTCACCAAAACGCTCCGACACTGCTTGCCAAACGCCAGCATGTCCGCAACTTCCAACAGCGCAAACCGACAAAGCCGCACGGACGGCGCATCCGCCAGATGATTCGTCTGCGCAATATGATTTTCCAAAGCCTGCCATAGGGCAGGGATCACCTTGCCGTAAATTCCTTCAATCAATTCCTCCGTCGTCGGCGCAGCCAGGATTTCATCAAAGAAAATTTCCAGATTTTCATCCGGCACCACATCCAGCCCAAGAGGCGGCTCGCGCATTTCCCCGACGCGTTTGCGCAAGGCATCCACATGTTCGGCGCACAGATGCGCGTGCAGACTGAACCCCATCTTTAATTCATAAATCGGCTCACTGGCGATGCGCGCATTGAAAATCTGATGCAGCCGTTTGAAGGCGTAATGATAGCGTTTGAGCCGGGCGACGCAGGCTTCGATGGAGAGGCCGGGAGCCATCGCTGCTTCCATGGAGCATAAACCGGCGAGCGACGGCAGATTCCGATAAGACTGGTAAGTGTTCATAGGCGTAAATCCATGGGCAAGGTAACAGATGCCGGGACGAGTTCTAACCATTTTTTGCGATTCCTTTTTCCTTGCCACCAGCGGTGTCCGATTCTAGGTTATACCGCCTTGGGATGCCAGTATAGCTCAGTCGGTAGAGCAGCTCATTCGTAATGAGCAGGTCGTCGGTTCGAGTCCGACAACTGGCTCCATTCCCACTGTGTCGGAACACAGGTCATGGTTAAGAATTTTGCGCCAACGCCTCTTGAATCGTCTTTACCGGCAGAAATAATTCGAGTTCGTTTGACGGCAGGGCAACAAAACCGAACTGCTCATAGTAGCATTTTGCCTCAAGGTCTTTGGCGTCCACAAAAAGACCAATCCCACCCGCCATGTTGAAAATTTCCATAAACTTCCCCATGGCAGCGATCAGCAATGCTTTGCCAATTCCTTGCCGCTGATATGTTTTGCTGACCGCCAACCGGCCAAGCCGTATCCCGGACACGTCACGCGGCAGCTTTTTTGCTTCTTCCGCTGAAAGCGTCTCAGATTTTATCTGGCAGATATTGAGGGAGAAGAACCCCAGGATAGGCTTTGGCTCGGAAGCAGTTTCCTCCACCAGCACGAATGTTCGCGAAATTCCCCGCGCTGCGTGCTGCCGGGCGGTTTGCTTGAGAAAAGAATTAAGCGGTTCACTGCCGCAATCAAATCCCTCCCGGTCGTGAGACTTCGTTAGTAATTCGATCTTACGCACGCACCATGCCTTTGAACGCTTTTACTGCATCCTTGAGACGCTTGTTTGGCTTGGGTGGATGGTCGAGCAGGGAAAGCACCATACGGGCATCTTTTTGCGAGAGACGGATGACTGACTCGCGCTCAATCACGCGCTGCGCTTCCAGATACGCCGTTTGCACAACGAACTGGTTGACGGTCGCTCCCAAAAGCTCCGCCGCTTGTTCCAGCGTCCCGCGCACGTTGTCCGAAACGCGGGCCGTAATCCTCTTGCGAGGTTCTTCGATGACATTTTCCATAACTACATGGTGCCATTTTGTCACCGAGTTGTCAATGGTGTTTCCGGGCCACTACTGTCAGTGAAACTGTCAGTAAAAGTGCCAGTGGATTACAAAAAATTGTGGCGGGTTAAGCCGAATTATTCTTGATTTACAGAGGGAAATAGCGGATTCTCCTCGTATCTGAATTGAGCAATGCAGGCCGAATCCGACAACTGGATCCATTCCTTGACCCTGCTACAATTCGCATTCGTAAATGCCGAATACGAAAGCGCTTAACCTCCTGAGAAAAGTTGGCATTATTGGTCCGGCTTGGTGTATGATACTGTGTGCTGTTATTGCCGTTAACTTTTTTGCCCACGCTGGAATGAGATCTCTTTTCCGTTTTGCTGCCATTCTTATTTTATTCCTTGGGGCGAAGGTTTCGGCCTCGCCTCCACCGGGATATTATTTAGTGTGGAGTGACGAGTTTAACGGCACCTCGCTCGATCCCGGCAAATGGTGGGTTTGGAACAGCCTGGATCGGAGCGGTTACACTGTACCCGAGGCCGCGACTGTGGGCGGCGGCTACCTGACCTTGCACACTTACTCCACCAATGGAACAAATTTCAGCCCCATTATTTCCAGCGATGCCAGATTCCGCGTGCGTTACGGTTATCTCGAAGCCAGTGTCGAATTTAATGGTTCACCCGGCATGTTTTCCGACTTCTGGCTGCAATCACCCGATAACACCGGCGCAATCGTCGGCGACGTTGCTGCGACCGGCTCTGAGCTTGATATTTGCGAACATCGCGCCACCGATGCCAACAACGCGGATGATGTCAGCGGCCAAGTCACGGTTGATCTCCATTGGGATGGTTATACCTCGGGAACAGAAAAATCTGCCTCCAGCGGCCTCATCGGTTCCGGTCTCGGAGCGGGCTTTCATACTTATGGCCTGTTGTGGAACAGCACGAATTATGCGGTCAGCTTTGACGGCGCGCCGGCGTGGAGTACCAACGTCGGAGTTTCCCAGCGTTCGGAAATAATTTTGTTCAGCTCCGAGGTGGATAGTAATTCCTTTTGTGGCATCGTGCCCCCGGGCGGCTATGGCAATTTCCTCGTCAGCACGACTTCCACGGTGGTGGACTTTGTCCGTTTTTACGCGCCCACTTCCACACTTTATTGGGTGGGTGCCAGTTCGGCCAATTGGTCGGACAGCGGCAACTGGCTGTCAAACATGACGCCTGCTTCGACCAGCGACATCGTTTTTTCTTATTTGACCGTCGGCAACACCAGCCTGACTTTCACGCAAAACACCACCGTGAACAGCTTGTCCATCGGAGAGTCGCCGCCGGTGAACCTTTACGGCAATACTTTGACCGTTGGCACTGGAGGAATTGACCTGCTGTCCACGGTGAACGATGCCGGCATCTATTGCCCGCTATTTCTCGGTGCCGGGCAATCCTGGAACGTCGCGTCCGGTCACACTCTGGTGGTCGGAGCCAATGTCAGCGGTTCGGGCAGTTTGACGCTCAATGGCCCGGGAGTAGTGTCCTTGGAGGGAACAAATTATTCCAGCGGGCCCACCACGATAAGTAACGGAACGTTAGTGGTTTACAGCTCGATGACCAACGCAGTGACGGTGGCTGGGGGTACGTTAGGCGGTCCCGGCACCATTGCCGCTCCGGTTTTCCTGAACGCCGGCGTCATCAACGGAACAGAAATCATCACCGGCCCAGTCACGGTGAACGGCGGAAGTCTCAGCGGCACCGGAACCATATTGGGTCCCGTCATGGTGAATGCCGGTGGGGCCATTGCTCCCGGTGCGCCCATTGGCTCGCTCACCATCAGCAACACCCTCACGCTGCGGCCGGGCAGCTTCACCACCGTCAATGTCAACCATACAACCGGAGCAGCCAGCCAGATCGCCGGCCTGACCAGCATTTCTTATGGCGGCACGCTGATCATCAGCAATCAATCGGGTGCGCTGGCGGCGGGGGATTCATTCACTGTTTTCCCGGCCGGGAATTACTCGGGCTCATTTAGCCGAATCAGTCCGACCACCCCCGGCGCCGGTCTGGTCTGGAACACCAACACTTTGGCCACAGATGGAATCATCCGGGTGTTCGCGACCACCAACGGCCCCTTAACTGTGCAATTGACAAACAATCAACTGGCCGTTTCCTGGCCGACGATCAACACCGGCTGGCTGCTTCAAACGCAGACCAATGCTCCCGGTGTCGGGCTGACCACCAACTGGATCACCATTCCCGGCTCAGTCGTCACCAATGCCATGACCTTCTCCGTTGATCCTGCGGCGGGCTCGGTCTTTTACCGGCTGGCTTCGCCTGTTTATTCCACCGCTGTTTTTGCCAAAGGCGATTTGATCGTGTTGCGCGTGGGGAATGGCAGCATCAACGCTAACGGCGCGCCCGGTTTTCTCTACGACTTTTCGACCTATGGCGGTGCCAGTCCGGTTAAAGTGAATCTTCCCACCACCGGCAGCAATGCACTCACCTTTGGTTCCTCCTCTTTTGAGGGCGTCTTGTCCTTGTCGGCGGATGGGAGGAAGATAATGGTCGCGGGTTATAATATTTCTCTTGGCTCCTCATCCTCGGCTCTTGATTCCTCCTCGACTACCGGAGCCACCTCGGTCCCGCGCGCGGTCGGGTCAATGGATGAGAGCGGAAACTTCATCCTGGAAGCCACGACCGCGAAATTTTCCGGCAGCACCATTCGTTCGGCTGCGAGCGATGGCAGCGGGAACGTTTGGGCCGGCGGCGGCGCTTCGGGCATCGTTTATCTGGGCAGTAACTCGCCTGCGGCCACGCTCTGGAGCGTCTCCACTTCGACTCGCGCGCTCGCTTTCGCCAATGGCAATCTCTGCTTCACGGAAACAGGGATGGGGCAGGGGGTGATGGCTTTCACCGGCGCTCCGAAAACTGCGGCCACACCATCGCTTATCATCAATACCGCCGGCACCGGCACCGGCACGGCCAGCCCGGAAGGCTTTGTTTTCAATCCGACTTCAACCATCGCCTATGTCGTTGACAACCGCACCGCAGCCACCGGCGGTGGCCTGCAACGTTTCAATTGGAATGGCAGCGCATGGGTTTATGCCTATACCTTGGGCAACACGTTGACTTCTTCCCAGGTCATCTATCAAATGGCGGCTGATTTCAGCGGGGCCAATCCTGTTCTTTACGCCACCACCGGAGAATCCACCGCGAACCATCTCATCACCGTCACTGACACCGGGCCTAGTTCCACCCTGGCCAATCTGGAGACGGCCCCATCGGGGGACGCTTTTCGCGGAGTGGTTTTTGCCCCCTGAATTGATTTGGTTTCGGCCAAAACGTAATATTGCTCGAGGTAACGCAAACGCGGGAGGACAGCTTTCTTTACTTGTCGCGCTTTTGAAAACAGACTTAATTTCAAAACTGTGAACTCCTCCTTTTTTGAAAAGAAACTGAATAAAGCGCGGCAACTGATGCAGCAGCGCAACCTGCCCGAAGCCTTAAAGCTCTACGCCCGCCTCGTCAAAGAAGCCCCCAAAGGCGAACTTTACGTCGAGTACGGTCACGCCGCTCTCCTCTCCGGCGACATTGATCTGGCCGAGCGACTCTGGGAAAAAGCGCGCAGTGTCGAGTCGGGCAACGTTCAGGTGATTTTTCAAATCGCGGCGGAATATCAGAAAATCGGCCTTCACGCCAAAGCCCGCGCGTTTTACGCCGAAGCCGCAAAAAAGGAACCGGACAATCTGCTCGCTCAATTTGCCCTGGCGTCCAAGCTGGCCGAGATCAGCAGCGTCAAGGAAGCCCGCGTTCCTATGAAACGTTGCCTGGAATTGGATTCGGCCAACGAAGAAGTCCGCGCTTTATCCGCGCAACTGGATCGCCGCGAAAATAAGCTGGCCGAGGCCGAAAAACAATTGCGCGACATGCTGACCGCCGGGGTGGAGGACCCGGCCACGCGGTGCAACTGTCATTTTGAGTTGGCCCAAATCCTCGATCGCACCAAGCGTTACGACGAAGCCATGGCCGCCTTGACTGAAGCAAAAAACCTGGCCCGGCAAAGTCTTAACGCGGAATCAGAAATGCAGGCGCTGGCTAAATGGCGCGAAACCATCACGCGCACCACCAAAGCGCTGCCTAAAAATATACTTGATACTTGGAATAAATCGTTTCCCGAACGCGTCCGCACTACGGCCCAGCCGGTGGCTTTGCTCGGCGGCCCGGCCCGGAGCGGGGCCACGCTTTTGGAGAAAGTTCTCGGGGCCCATCCCTCGGTGGCAGCCGATGACGAGGCTCGGGCGTTCCAGGATACGCTGGCCCTGACCGATGTCACCGCGCCCATTCCGGTGGCCCGGCTGAATATTCTGCGCGAGCGTTACTTGAAGATGTTCGGGAAGGCGCTGGGCTCATCCCTCGTGGGCAAAATTGTTTTGGATAAAAATCCGCAGCCGACGATTTTTCTGCCGGCGTTTTTGCGGGTCTTTCCGAAATTGCGCACGCTCATCGCACTCCGCGATCCGCGCGATGCCATTCTCAGTCTTTATTTTCAGAGCCGGAGCAGCTCTAATTTTCTGCCGCTGGAACAATTGGCCCAGCATTACGCCTTTGTCGTGGACATTTGGCTGACCATTCGTGAGTGGGAAGGCCTGGCCTTCACGGAAGTGCGTTACGAAAATCTCGTGGCTGATGTGAAAAAGGAAGGCGAACGCGCCACAAAATTTCTCGGATTGGAATGGCATAAAGACCAAACGAAGTTTTACGAAAAAAATCTCGACCAGCCGATCATGTCCGCCAACTACGATGACGTCACCCGGCCGGTTTACACCCGGTCGGTCGGGCGCTGGAAAAATTACGAAAAACATCTGGCCCCGATTTTGCCCATCCTGGAACCTTGTTGCAAAAAACTCGGCTACACCTGATCTGCGCATTGTATGGCCGTCAACGTTCTTGATCCCACTCCCAAATTGCAGCAGGCGCGGCAGCTTGCGCAGGCGGGACATTTCGCCCAGGCTTTGCGGCTTTACGGCCAGTTGGTCAAAGATTTCCCGCACGACAATTACTGGCCGGAATACGGCCAGGCCGCCGCTTCCGCCGGTGAATTCGATCTGGCCGAGCAGATCTGGGAAAAAATGCGCGCCGTGGGCCCGAACAGTGCCACCCAACTGGCCCAGCTCGCCATGGAATATGGAAAGATCTGGCTCTTCGCCAAAGCCCGCGCGTTGTCCTACGAAGCCGCCAATCTTGAATCCGGCAATTTCAATGTCCAACTCAGCCTCGCCTCGTTTCTAGCTCGCACCAACAGTGTGGACGAGGCGCGGGCCGCCGTGGATAAATGTCTCAAGCTCGATCCACACAGCGAATCCGCCCGTTATTTGTCCGCTCATTTATATCGGCGCGAAAATAAACTGGTAGAGGCCGAACAGCACTTTCGCGACCTGCTCCGCTCTGATTTGCGCGATCCGGTCGTCGTTTATTTCAGCCATTTTGAATTGGCCCGAATTTTGGACAGCACCGAACATTACGACAAGGCCATGGCCGAATTGGAAGAAGCCAAACGGCTCGCCGCCCTGACCATCAACGTGGCCGAAGGACGAAAAATATTCGATCAACGCCGCGAAAGAACATTGGCCAAGGTCAAAGCGCTGCCCAAAAATATTCTCAACCTCTGGGCGCAATCGTTTCCGCCACATATACGAACAGCCCCGGTTGCACTGGCCTTTCTTGGCGGACACGCCCGCAGTGGCACCACCTTGCTGGAAAGAATCCTCGACGCCCATCCTTCCGTTGCGGCCTGCGATGAAGCCCTCGCCTTCCAAACCATCGCTCCTTTGATTGACATCACTCTGCCGGAGATACCAGCCGAAGGACTCAATTTTCTACGCCGCCGTTATGTGAAAAATTTGACCAAAGTGCTTTCGTCGTCCGCCGAGGGCTGCGTGTTGCTGGATAAAAATCCTCCGGCCACGACTTATCTGCCGTCCTTCTTGCGCGCCTTCCCCGAATTGCGCTCGCTCATCGCGTTGCGCGATCCCCGCGACGTGATGGTCAGTTGTTATTTTCAAGACCTTGTTCAAGTCAGCCATTTTTCCCTGCCCGCGCTGGCCCAGCATTACAGTTGCGTGATGGACATCTGGTTGACAGTGCGCGAATGGGACGACCTGGTCTGGATGGAAACGCGCTACGAAGACATCGTGGCCGATCTGCCCAAAGAAGGCGCGCGCGTGACGAAATTCCTCGGCCTCGAGTGGCACGAAAACCAGACCCATTTCCACGAGAAGAACCGCGAGAAACCGGTCATGTCCACCAACTACAACGACGTGACCAAACCCGTTTACAAAAAATCCGTCGGCCGCTGGCAAGCCTACGAAAAACACCTCGCCCCCATTTTGCCCGCGCTGGAGCCGTATTGCAAAAAATTCGGTTATAGCTAGAAAAGTGTTCTTTGGTATAGTGGGCGGGAATTGAAACCAGCTATGCCAGACCACCCGTCCGAGGGCCAAAATCTTCGCGCGGAAGATTATCTCGGCTACCTCGATGGCGTGCGGGGCGGCGCCGCCTTGTGGGTCTTGCTGGCGCATTGCGGCATCTGGGGGGATTGGCGCTGGCTGCCTGATCCGAAAAACGCCGTGGATATCTTCATGGTCATGTCCGGTTACCTGATGGCCTATCATTATATGGCGCGCGAACGGAAGGAGCCGGTCAACACCTTTCCCACCGCGAAGAAATTCTGGGTGCGCCGTTTCTTTCGCATCGCACCGCTTTACTACGTGGTGCTGCTCGGGGCCTGTCTGGTCGCGCCCGCCGTGCGGGAAGGACGCATCATCTTGCAAGGAATTGATCCCGCTTTGTGGGCGCAACATCCCATCTATGATCCGCGCAACATCCACTACACGCCGGACAATATTTTGATGCACGTCACTTTTCTCTTTGGCCTGATTCCTAAATATGCCAGCGCGGTTTTTCTGCCCGATTGGAGCATCGGATTGGAAATGCAATTCTACGCGGCGTTCCCGCTTTTGTTTTTGATCCTGCGGCGGACGGGTTATTTGTTGACTGCGCTGGCCGGGCTGGCAGTGATGCTGGCGGCCAAACATTGGTTTGGAAATTTCCCGGAACCTTCCTTTCTGCCTTTGAAACTGCCGCTCTTTCTCATCGGCATGTTGGCGGCGGAATCGCACGGGGTGTTTGCGCGGACGAGTTTGCAACGCGCCTTTGCCATGGTTCTGGCCATGGCGCTGGCGTCGCGGCAATCGGTTTACGTGCTGGCGGTCACCGTTCTGGTCATCAGCCTCGGAGCCAGTGAAAATTATACCGAAAAAGACGGCTGGCTACGCTGGCCCAAATGTCTCAATTGCCTCCTGGCCAATCGCCTGACCAGATTCATGGCCGATACTTCTTATTCTGTTTATTTGATACACGGCACCTTCATCGCCATTCTGGGCGGCGTCTTCTATCAGCAGGAACCATTTCTCCATTTGACGCCGCCAGTGCGAGTGGCGATTTTGACCGGTGCAGTTTTGGTTTGCTCCTACCTGGCCGGTTATCTGCTGTTCCGATTTGTCGAGCGTCCCGGCATTCAATTTGGTCGCAACCTTGTCCGCAAAATGAGTTCCAAAACATGAACACAAATATTCGTATGAAAAAGATTTTAGCACTGTTGATTTGTTTAAGCTTCTCCCTCGCGTCCGGTCTGCGCGCTGAGCAAGAACTGCCCGCGATTGTTGGTCGTTGGGACATTGTTGTCCATGATCCCAACGGCGATTTTCCGTCCTGGCTGGAAGTGACTTTGTCCGGACGCCATACTTTGGTGGGCCGCTTCGTGGCAGCCTTTGGCAGTTCGCGTCCCGTCTCTCAGGTGTTTATGGAAAACGATAAATTCAATTTCAGCCTGCCAGTGCAATTTGAAAATCTTCCGAGCGATCAGTGGATGAAAGGAACCTTTGTCGGAGACAAAATCAGCGGCACGACCCTGGCCTATACCGGGCGAACAGTTTCCTTTGAAGGACAACGCGCCCCAACTCTGGCCCGCAACGCTCCGCCGGTTTGGGGCGAGCCGATTGAACTTTTCGACGGCAAGACGCTGAACGGCTGGCATCCGCGCAACGCCGCGCCCAATCGCTGGATCGTCAAAGACGGTGTTCTTATCAATCAAAATTCCGGCACCGACCTGGTCAGCACGCGAAAATTCACCGACTTCAAAGTCCACGCCGAATTCCGTTATCCGCCCGGCAGCAACAGTGGCATTTATCTGCGTGGCCGTTACGAAGCGCAAATTGAGGACAACTTCGGCGAGACGGCTGACAGCCATCGCATCGGCGGCATCTACGGCTTCCTCCAGCCCAAAGTCAATGCGGCCAAGAAAGCAGGGGAGTGGCAGACGTACGACATCACGCTGGTCGGGAGATTTGTCACCGTGGCTTTGAATGGGGTTACCGTCATCACCGAGCAGGAAATCCCCGGCATCACCGGCGGCGCGCTCGATTCCAATGAAGGCGAACCCGGCCCGTTCTTTGTCCAAGGCGATCATGGCCCGGTGGAGTTTCGGAAATTCGTAGTCACGCCGGCGAGATAAACTCGTCTAACTTTTATTCCTTCATCACGCGTTTGCGGGGCCAAAACCTCTTGCCAGTCAAATTCGGCAATGTTTAATTGGCTGCTGATCACTAACTTGGCCGGGCAAAAAATTGCCAGCCTTTAAACCACAGCAATAACAGACTTATGAATAGAAAGTTGTCCGCCTCTTCGTCGCGTTTATCTCCGCTGGCAGTATTAAGCTGCGTCCTGATTTTATCTTCTGCGCCCGCCAAGGCCCGCCCCTTGGGTGTGGACGTCTCCAACAACAACGGTTCGGTCAACTGGACCAGCATCAAGAACGCCGGTTACGTTTTCGGTTGGGCCAAGGCCACGCAGGGGACGACCTTCACCGATTCTTATTTTGCCGGAAACGAAAACAGCGCCAAGGCCGCCGGGGTCTATATGGGGGCTTACGATTTTGCCCAACCCAATAACAACAGCCCCGCGTCGGAAGAAAATTATTTCTGGGGCGTGGCCGGTCCTTACATCAAGGCGGATGGCAAGACACTCATGCCGATGCTTGACTTTGAGACGTTCAGCGGCGTGGTCGGCGCCAGCAGTTATTCCGATTGGGCCAATCAGTGGTGCAACGATGCTGTGGCCGATGCCGCCGCCGCCGGAGTCAAAATCACGCCCTTCATTTACACCAGTTCCTGCAACGCCTGCAACTTTGACGGCAGGATCGCCGGTTGGAACGCCGACCTGGCCAATTATAACGGCGAAAGTTCCCAAACCGGCAGTCCATGGAATGTTTGCACCGGTTGCGAAGCCTGGGGCGCGGGCGTGTGGGACACTTGGCAATATAGTTCCAGCGCGTCGGTTCCGGGTGTGTCCGGCAATTGCGATGTAGATGTGATCAACGGTTCTTCGGTGACGCCGTATGTGGCCACTTCCACCGGCGGCTGGCATCTTCCGTGGGAAACTTTGGGCGGCGTTTTCACCGCCAACATCGCTTCCTGTTCGTGGGCGGCGAATCGTCTGGATCTGCTGGGCGTAGGGCAAGACGGTTCCATCTATCACAAGTGGTGGGATGGCTCCGCCTGGCAACCTTCCAAAACCGGCGCGTGGCAGGTCTTGCCTTTTGGCACCGGCTGGCATGGTGACATCGGCGCAGTTTCCTGGGGTCCGAACCGCATTGATTTTTTCGTCCAAGGAGCCAACAACCATTGCTATCACGGCTGGTATGATCCGGCCAACGGCGGCTGGAATGGAATGGAAGATCGCGCCGGGGTTTTTGTCCCTGGCAATGGTTTCGGCGCGGCTTCGTGGGGTTCAGGCCGGCTCGATGTTTTTGGCGTGGGTATCACTTCGAGCAATCTCTATCACATGTCGTTTGATGGAACGTGGTCGGGTTGGGAAAATCTGAGCGGGACCGTTCTCCGGACTCCGGGCGCAGTTTCCTGGGGGGCGAACCGCATAGATGTTTTTGTGATGAATACTTCCAACCAGTGCGATCAGAAATTCTGGGACGGTTCGTGGCATGGCTTTATTCCGATGGGCGGGGTGTTCAGCACTTATGGTTTTGGCGCTTCTTCCATGAGTTACCGGCAACTGGATGTGTATGGTATCGGCGTGAATTCCCCCAACAATGTGTATGATCTTGATTTCAATGGTTCGTGGGGTGGTTGGGCTTCGCTGAGTCAAGGCGGCACCTCGACTCCCAGCGCCGTATCCTGGGGCGCGGGACGCATTGATGCTTTTGTGCGTGGCACGGACAACGCCTGTCATCACGTCGTGTTTCAATAAGGTCCGATTTACGCCCAGTCATTCCCGCGCCAGCTTTCCGGTTTTGCCGGAGTTGGCGTGGGAATTTTTTTGGAGCGCCGAGCATCCGCTCGGCGAGTATTGACCGTGGTCGCCCGGCCCAAAGCCGACATTGGATTTGACATTCCCTCCGTTCCGCTCGTTTAATTGGGTGAAATTAATATGCTTAAATTAGCGCGGCGCGAAGGGCGTGCCTGGTTGGCGGGCCGGACAAAAAGTGAAATCAATATTTCCCGGCCAATTCGGTCGAGCTTCCAGCCGATTTTCCACTGAAATGAACACCGCCGAAACTCCATCCATCCTCGCCAGCGAGCGCGTGATCCGTCCGCGTCACGGCCTGGTGGCGGTGGATTTTGGCGAGCTGTGGCGGTATCGGGAACTGTTTGTCTTTCTGGCCTGGCGCGACATTCTGGTCCGCTACAAACAGACCTACATCGGCTTCGCGTGGGCCTTGTTGCAACCGCTGATGATGACGGTCGTTTCCACGTTCGTTTTCGGACGCATCGCCAAAATGCCCAGCGGCAATGTGCCTTATTCGATGATGATTTACACGGCGCTGCTGCCGTGGCTTTTTTTCGCTAACACCATGACGCGCAGCAGTAATTCGTTGGTCACGTCCGCCAACATGATCAGCAAGGTTTATTTCCCACGCCTCATCATTCCGGCCAGCGCGGTGTTAGGCGGAGTGGTGGATTTTGGCGTCGGCCTGCTGATTCTCGCGGCTATGATGATGATTTTTCATATTCAAGTTACGCTCATGCTGTTGTTGCTGCCGTTGTTTTTTTTGATGGCGTTGCTGGCCGCTTTTTCGATGGGGCTTTGGTTGAGTGCGCTGAATGTGAAATACCGCGATGTCGGCTATCTGGTTCCGTTCATGGTCCAGATCGGCGCGTATGTCAGTCCGGTTTTTTATATGACAGGCATGGTGCCGGAAAAGTGGCGTTTTTGGTACACTCTAAATCCTCTGTGTGGAGTGATTGACGGTTTTCGCTGGTGTGTGCTCGGGCCGGCTTTCGAGCCATACTGGCCGGGCTTTTTCGCCGGGTTGACGCTGGTTCTGGTGCTGCTCGTCACCGGCGCGATTCATTTCCGCAGCACGGAAAAAACTTTTGCCGATGTCATCTGATATGCCTGTTGTCATTTCAGTCCGGGGTGTGGGAAAGAAATATCGCTTGGGTGCCACCCTGGGCAACGATACCCTGCGCGATCATCTGGCGCAGGCGGTCGGCGCGCTGTTCGGCAAAAAAAATCAGACCGAGAAGGCTGATGAGTCGTTTTGGGCTTTGAAGGATGTTTCCTTCGATGTGAAACAGGGCGAAATCGTCGGCGTCATCGGACGCAATGGCGCGGGCAAATCCACCTTGCTGAAAATTCTCAGCCAGATCACCGAGCCGACCGAAGGCGAGATCCACATCAAGGGCCGCATGGCCAGTCTGCTCGAAGTTGGAACCGGCTTTCATCCCGAACTTTCCGGGCGCGAAAATATTTTTCTCAATGGCGCGATCCTCGGCATGTCCCAGACCGAGATCAAAAAGAAGTTCGATGAAATCGTCGCCTTCGCCGAAGTTGAAAAATTTCTGGACACCCCGGTCAAACGTTACAGCAGCGGCATGTATGTGCGATTGGCCTTTGCCGTCGCCGCCCATCTCGAACCGGAAATCCTCGTGGTGGATGAAGTTCTGGCCGTGGGCGATGCTTCCTTCCAGAAAAAATGTCTCGGCAAAATGCAGGACGTGGCCCAGCGCCAGGGGCGCACTGTTTTATTTGTCAGCCACAACATGGTGGCGATGAAATCCCTCTGCACCCACGCAATCCTGCTGGAAAAAGGGCGCATGATTGAGAACGGCGAAGTGGAGCCGATCATCAATTCCTATCTGCAAAAGGCTTCGGAAAATGTCTGGCAACGAAATTTTACCAACCAAGCCGAAGCGCCGGGCAACGAAAAAGTCCGCTTCAAATCCATCTGCCTGGTGCCGGATCTCAAGGCCGGCGAAACTCAACCCACACCAGAAACTCCGTTGCGCGTGGAGTGTGAGTTTTGGAATTCTCTGCCCGACGCGAGCATCAATCTTTCCATGTCGGTCGAAACTCGCGGCGAGTGCGTGTTTGTTTCCGCCTCGACGCCCGCCCTGTTGAATCCCGGCCAGTACGCCGGGGTCTGCCAAATACCAGGCAATCTTTTGAATGATGGCGTCTATACCATCTCCATGCAGTTGACCAAGGATCGCAGCGTGCCTCTGTTCAAATTCGCTGACGCGCTGACCTTTGAAGTGGTCGAGTCGCGGCGTGATTTTCACTGGCACGGAAAATGGCGCGGCGTCGTCCGGCCCAATCTTGAATGGCAATATCCGAAATGAAGCCGCCGATTTTTATCATTGGCAATCCGCGTTCCGGCACCACGCTCTTTCGTTTGATGCTCACTTCCCACCCGGCGATTGTCATCCCGCCGGAATGTGGTTTCGCCATCTGGTGGCAGAAAAAATATCACGACTGGACCGCTGATTGCGCCGCCAGTGCAAGGGCAGGGGAGTTCATCGCCGATTTGTTCTCCTCCAAAAAAATCGAAACCTGGAACCTGGAAAGCAAAAACCTACTCGCTCAAATCCAGGCCGTTCGTCCAAATGATTATTCCGCGCTGGTCTCGCTCGTCTATGAATTCTACGCGGCCTCTCACAAACCTGGTTTTCAACGCTGGGGCGACAAAAATAATTTCCACATCCGCCACATTCCCGATCTCCACGCGCTCTTTCCGCAGGCCCAATTCCTGCACATCACCCGCGATGGCCGCGATGTCGCTTGCTCCTACCGACAACTCGGTGAAGCCAAAATCACTTCAGCCTACGCGCCCAAACTCGCCCGCGACATAACGGTCATCGCCGAAGAATGGAAATCCAACCTCGAAGCCGTCGACGCCGCCTTTCAATCATTGCCCGTCGCGCAAAAAATGGAGATCCGCTACGAAGACCTTGTGCAACAAACGGAAAAAACCTTGCGTGCCGTCTGTGCTTTTCTCGGTGAACCCTACGACTCGCAAATGCTCAATTACCATCAACTCAATCGGGAACACGCACTCGAACCCGCCGAATTCCTTCAATGGAAAGCCAAAACCCTCGAAGCCCCCGACGCTTCTGCTCTGGGAAAATTTCGCACCCAGCTCACCGCCGAAGAAATCTCCGCCTTTGAAAACGTGGCTGCCGATCAACTTCGGAAGCACCTTTATCTGTGACGTAGCGCCGACTGGCAGTCGGCTGTATCGCCGATTTTCAATCGGCAGACGTTATTTTCTGACGGAGCGCGGGTCTGTGACCCGCAGCGCGTTGAAAAGCAGTTGATTTGATAAATCAAAAAACCTTCCTATATCGGACTTTTGGCAATTATCGAACCTACTTGCTGGCCACGTGCTGCGGGTCACAGACCCGCGCTCCGCCTTTAATCTTTAATGACGCCGCAAAATTTCTATGGCACTTTTGCCTGAGCCAATATGAAATCGAAGATTTATTTCCAGCCCCGCACGGCGGTGCAGGATTATTATTACGGGGTCCGTGCCCAAGCACCGCCCGGTTTTTCCTTCTTCGAAGTCGGCCCCGGAAAACTTCCCGATTATCTCGGCCGCTACCTGTTGATGAACGAACTCCATCGCCGGTTGCATCCCTTTCAATTCGTCCGCCCCGGCGACACCGTGGTCCACGTCGGCTTCGATCGCGTCTATCTGGAAAAAGGTCAGTCGCATCCCTTGATCCTGTCCGCGCTGGTCGGCGATGAGGGCCGCGTCCTGGCCGTTGATCCCGACCGCCGCAACACGGACGCCCTGCGCGCTTACGCCGAAAAGAACAACATCAAAAATCTCGAAGTGGTCAATCGCGCCGCTTGGAAGGAAACGACCACGCTGGAATTTATTTTCGACGGCGAATGGTCGCCAATGAGCGTCGCCACCGACGTCATGACCGAACCCGGCCAGCACGGAGTGGAATACGTTCCCGGGACCGGTTCCCGCAAAGAATCCGTCCAGGCCGAAACCCTCGATGCCATCGTCGCGCGTCATCTGCCCGACCGCCCGGTCACCTACCTCAGCCTCACCGCCAACGGCGCCGAACCGCAAGTGGTCGAAGGTGCCCAAGCCGTGCTCCGCTCGTCGCCCGATCTGCGGGTCGGCATCGCCCTGGCCTTCCGCCATTTTTCCTACGACATCCGCAAACAGGTCTGCCAGCAACTGGCCGAACTTGGTTTCGATATCGTGGTCGCCGACGCCCAGCACGACCCTTGGCGGACCGAACCCTTCTACTTCGCCTGCGCGGTCAAGCTGTCACCGGAAAAATTATCAGCCTTCGGTTTGCAGGAAACGACCTGGGAAAAAATAATCGAAGATGGTGCCGCCAAAGAAACGCGCATGACCAAAAGGACGGCCAATCCCTCCGAGGCGGACACTGGATTTTTCCAACGGCTTAAATCACTGGCTGGACGGTCATGATCTGAGCATGCACGCCTTGGTTATGATTTCTAGTTTTTTGGCCTATGGGTCAATTTTACTTTATGCTCCCCTCGCCAAGACATGGAAGCGGGCAATTTTGGTACCGGTTGTGGTGTTCCTTTTGGCTATGATCGTGAGTGAATTTGCCATTACAGCCTCCCATGAAGATATGCCGCCTGTAGTTGGATTTGTCCTCGCGCCAATTGTTGCTGCTTTGTCCGCTATGATCGCACGAGTTGTTGGGGGTGTGGTGTTTGAGATTCCACTATTCAAGCAGATAAAGGAAAAAATTGAGAAAAAATGGGGAAGATAACGGACTGGTGTCAGATTTCACTGTTGCCGCATTTTTACCCCGCCTTCCTGATCGTGTCTCTCAAATACTATAATCATCCACCGGCGTCGTCGCCCCTTCCAATTGTCGCGACCGCTGACACATGTCGGCCAGGGTGACGTGTTCCATGATTTTTACGACTTCACCGCGCACTTCTTTCATCACGCTGCGGATGGCGCAACGCGCTTCGTTCGGGCAGGAGCAACGTTCGTAAAAACTTTCGCTGACACAACTCACCGGGGCCAGCGCGCCTTCCAGATAACGGACGATGGACGCCAAAGTGATATGCTGCGGCGGACGCGCCAAACGGTAGCCGCCAGCCACGCCGCGCCGGCTTTCCACTGCGCCGAGACTCTTTAAATCGTTGAGGATTTGTTCGAGGAATTTGCGCGGGATATTTTGTTGCTCGGAAATGGCCTGAATGCGCATCACCTCGTCGCCATAATTCAGCCCGAGCACCAGCAGCGCCCGCAAAGCATATTCACTGCGTAAGGAAAGCTTCATAATTTAATGCCTATAAATTCAGTCGGATATTAGGGTGGTTTTGCCCGAATCGCAATGATATTTGGTTGTGGGCTCTTTCGGTGGGGCGAGGCTACTGACGAGCC
>CAIYOY010000017.1 GCA_903927905.1 uncultured Verrucomicrobiales bacterium
CACCAATGGCTTCAGATCACTCATCACCTGTTTGTTGCGTTCTTCGATGATGATACGGATCAGTTCCTTCATCTCCGGCGGCAGACCTTCCATTTGCGTCAGATCACCCTTCAGCTCGTCAAATGTCTCGAGCAAGGCCAGCTTGGCCATGGCCTGAAATTTGGGGTCGGCGCCAATCGCCTTGAACACCAGATTGATCAGCCCGGAGAAAAACGAATTGCCACTCATCGCTTCCAGCAAACTTTGAAACTTCTTGCTGGTGCCCGAGGTTGCGCCGGGTTTTTCCGAAGGCACCGCCGCCATCAGCTTCCCCAATTGCGAGATGGAGAGATCGCTGTTCTGGAAATTTTTCCGATCGTAATCAATCGCCTCCAGTTGAAAAACCAGTCCCATCGCCGCCGCCATATTGGCCTGCAAAGGCGATGCGGCTTGTGCCTGTTCGCGGCGTTCCTCGCGCGTTTGCTGCGGGGTGTTTCCGTTTCGTGCCCGAATCCCTTCAAACAACACCAGCGTCTGCGCATCCAAATGCTTTTGCAGCGTCGCGTAATAATTCGTCTCGCCCACGTGCGACGCAGCCACCAGCCAGAGCGACGGGCCTTTTCCGTGCGCCGGCCCAAAACGCCGCATCGCCACCTGTAATTTGATGTCGCCCGACGACTCTCTTTCGACCCGCATGTAAGGCTCGATGACCTGAGTTTTTGTCGGTGCAGAAACACACCCACCAACCAGACATAGCGCCATGAAGCACCCGACCGCCTTTTTGAAGTTTGAAAATTGGAATTTCATTGGAGCTTGGATGTTGGAGTTCGGAATTTTATTTGGCTCCGTCCACCACCTGGCAAAGCATCGGTTTCATCTTGTGCCCGGTCCGTTTCTCGTAATGCAGTGCCATGTATTCCATAAAAACTTCCACCGCGCCGCGTTTCACCAGATTGATCGTTGCCCCGCCAAACCCTCCGCCCGTCATCCGCGCCCCCAAGGTGGCCGGATGTTCTCGAGCGAGTTCCACCAACAGATCCAGTTCCGGCGTGCTGTTCTGCAAATGATCCCGCGAACTTTCGTGGCTTTGATACATATATTCCCCAAACAACGCGAACTCGTCCGCCTGCAACGCCTGCTCCCCATAAAACACCCGCTGGATCTCCCGCGTCACATGGTAGGCGCAGGCATACTGACGCGGAGTCAGTTTGGCTTTGTTGGCGGCCAACATTTTACTGTCAACTAATCGCAGTGTTTTCTGGCCCAGCGCTTTGGCCGCAGCTTCGCATTGTTCGCGGATTTCGTTGTAGCCGCCGCCGACCAGCGCGTGTTTCACGCCGGAATCGCACAGCACGAGGCAGATTTCTCCGATCATCGGCACCGGATCCACGGAAAACCGCTGGCAATCAATCAGCATGGCGTGAAATTTTTTCCCTGATAAGGAAGACAACTGGTCGAGCAAGCCGGACTTGACGCCGACAAAATGATTTTCTGCCGCTTGACAAAGCCGCGCAGTGGCCAATCGTTCGGCGGGCTTGAGCGGCCGCAAGCGTCCCCGGCGATCACGCTTGGGCGGAACGGTCGAGCCGGTGTCGGTCAAGCTGTGCGGGTGCATCTCGCGCACGGTCAGGGCGGTGGCGACCTCCAGCGCCGCCGAACTGCCCAACCCCGCGCCCATGGGCAATGAACCATACACCGCCGCATTGAAACCGCTGAAATGCACATTGTGTTTGCGGAGCCGCTGCAACACTCCTTTCACGTAGTTGGCCCATGGGGCCGCCGGGTTTTTATTCAGTTCGCTGATGAAAAATTTCTCCGATTCGGGAAAGGCCGATGAGATCAGTTCCACCCGCCCGTCAATCCGGGGCGATGAGGCGATTTGCACATATTTGTCCACGGCGAAGGAGAGGACCACGCCGTCGTTGTAATCGGTATGATTGCCGAGCAATTCCACCCGGCCCGGCGCCTGGACCACATGCGTCGGCGTGTGGAAAAATTTTCCTTTGAATAATTTTTGGACCTCAAGCATGGGGTGTTTTCGGGCTGGCGGCGAGAATTTGCAGGCTGCTGATCCCAGCCCAGATGATCGAGATGAGAAAAAGTCCGAGGCTGAACAGCGGAGCGCGCAGGACTTTCCAGAGCTGTAATAAATTTCCCAGTGGATCGCCGTTATCCTGGCCGAATTGCGACCAGTGGTTGATCATCCAGACGATCGCTGGCACAGTGGTGACGAGGGAAAGGACCAAGGCGAGGACGGCCAGGGCCATTTGGGCGTAACCGACGCGCCGGCCCGCCACCAGCGAACCGGAGCCAGGCAGCGCCAGATTGGCGATGAAGCAACCCCAGGCTTCAGACCGGTTGAGCGGACGGCGTGGATGCAGCTCCAAAGATATCTTCATAGGCGTAGGCAATGGCCCCTATCGTGACCGGCAAGGCCACATAGATGCCAACAAAGCATACGCAAAGACCCAGCAAGCCAACAAGGAAGTTCAACAGCAGCAGCCAGAAAATCTGCCACCAATTGGCGCAAACCACTTTGTAGCTCAATTGCATGGCGGGCCAGAATTCCATCTTCCGATCCATCGCCAAAGGTATGGCAAAAATCCAGGCCACCGTCAGAAAAATACCGGGCAAAACACAGAAAATAAAACCAAGCATGGTCAACAGGAGACTGACCAGCCCCACCAGAAATAATGGCAAAAAACCCTCGCTGAATCCGGCAAAGGCATCGCCAAATTCCGCCTTTTGCCGGCGCATCAGTTTAAAGAAGAGGAAGAACATGCCGCCCTGGCAGACGCCGATCAAAATCGGCAGGGCCGCCTGGATCAGTTGCAACACAAAACACGCGCCCACCAGCAGCCAGAAATTTTTCATCACCAGATCCCAACTACGACTGAGGCAATGTCCGGCAGAAATATTATAGCCGCGAGAGATGATTTGTTGCGCGATGACTTCATGGTTGACTCCCGCGGCCAAAGGTTGCGCTGGCGACGGCGGGGCGCTGCCGCCCCGGGCCGCAAATAAAACGGCGAACTCCGGAAAACTGGCCAGCGGTTTCCATTCGAGCGTTCCTTCCGCCGAGGCTTGGGTGGTGGCCACGGCCCGGCCTTCGGTGATCCATTGCCGGAGAGTTTCGGCGCTGACCGGGCCGTATTCTTTTTGATCTGTTCCGAGAATTTTATACATGGAATGGATGATTTAAAAGTGACGCCAAAAATGGTGACCGAATCCTCCTCCTGCCATCAACAGGCTGAGGAGCGCGGGAATGAAAAAATGAGAGATCAATCCCAGCACCGACAAGATCAGCCCGGCCAGAGCCAGTCCGCGATTCTTGTTTTGCGGTTGGGACATGGCAATGGAGGAAGTAACGATGCCGACCAAAGCAAAGATGAAACCAAAACAGCAGGTATTGGCCAGCAGTCCAAAGACCAATCCGGTGGTCGCCAGATTGCCGCCGCTCTCGCAGTGGGCTGGCGGCGGCGCGATGATCGTCGGGGGAACCAGCGGAGGGGCGGTGAATTCCGGGAAGGAGGCCAGCGGTTTCCAATCCGTCGTGCCTTCGGCCAGAACCAAGCTCGCCTGATTCAAACGGCCTTCCGCCAGCCAGCGGCGCAATTGCTCCGCAGAAACCGGTCCGTACACTTTTTGATCTATGCCGATGATTTTATACATTGCGTCACTCGCTTCGTTCACCAACCGTATCTCATATCAAATCATTCACCGCCAAAAGGCGATTATAAAAAGCAGCCCTGATTGGAACCATTCAACCCAGCCTTCCGCCGAACATCGCCAGGTTCCGTCCGATGCCAAATAAAATAATTACGACGAGTAGTAACCACCAGCTCCAAGGGCGCATGGTTATGCCCGGCAGTTTCTTGCCGGTGGCTTGCCAGGTCAACTCACACACCGCCATCCAAACCGCCACTGGCAACAATAGCACCAACAAAGGATTGAAGCGAAAGGCCGTGACCAGATGACCGTGCGTCAATTGGTGCAACGCCCGCAAAGAGCCGCATCCCGGGCAATCCAAGCCGGTGAATTTGTGGAGCCAGCATTGCGGATAAATAGCCCCATGCTCCTCCGGATTGAACAAAAAAAGCACAACCACCCCGACTGCCCCCACAGTTAAAATCGCTGCTGCCGTCATTCTACGTATCAGCAATTGGGTCAGTCCGGGCTTGAAACTATTGTCTGGGAATTCCATTTTTCAAAAATTCGCTGATGGAAGGAAAAAAAATCGCGCCCAAAATGCAAATGGCGCAGAGAATTAAAGACAAGACGCTTATAATAATCGCGGCAATGGCGAAACCCTTTCCTGTCTGATTCGGATATTGTTTACTTTGCGACAGCGCCATCACCCCCAACACCATGGCAACCAGAGAAATAATTCCCACCCAAGGCTGACAAATACAGCAACAAAATGAAAGCAAACTCACCCCAAAGGCCCAGACCGCCATGTTGTTGGTCGAGGCCGCTTGGGGTGGAGGGGGCAAACTTGGCGTTAGTGGCGGAGGAGTAGTTAGGCCAAACTCCGGAATCTGCGACAGCGGTTTCCATCCTTCGGCGCCTTCGGCTTGAATCTTGGTGCTGGCGTTGACCCGTCCTTCGGCCAGCCATTGCCGCAAAACCTCGGCCGAAATCGGACCGTATTCTTTTTGGTCTGCGCCGATGATCTTGTACATACGTCTAAGTGACTGCAAAACACCCTTCCGGTCAAGTCGCGGGTACGAACAGACTTTTATTTTATCGACTAAAATTTTCCCGGGCGAAACGGTGGTAAATCTGTATTACTTCAAAACCGCCTGACAGGCCTTGCGCAAAGCTTCCAAATTTTTCTTCGACTTGGCTTCGATGTAACAACGGAAAACCGGTTCAGTGCCGCTGGCGCGGAAGGCGACCCATTCGTGGTTGGGCAATAGGAATTTGAAGCCGTCGGTGGTGATGAATTTTTCGACGGGGAAGGAACCGACGTTTTTTAAGCCGGCAGATAATTTGGAAAGCAGGACTTCTTTTTGCGCGGGATCAATGTGGATGTTGATGCGGTCGGTGAAGAAGGGGCCGGTTTGTTTTTCCAGTGCTTTCAGGATTTGGCCGAGGGATTTGCGTTCGGTGGCGACGAGTTCGGCCATCAACAGACAGGCGAGGATGCCGTCTTTTTCCGGGACATGACCCTTGACGCTCAAGCCGCCGGATTCTTCGCCGCCGACGATGATCGGTTCGCTTTCCATGAGCGCGCCAATGTATTTGAAACCGACTGGGACTTCGTGGACTTTCACGCCGTAAATGCGGGCGACCGCGTCCACTTGCGCGCTGGTTGGAACGGTGCGCACGGCGGCACCAGTCCAGCCGCGATTCTTTTTCAAATGATACAGGGTGAGCGCGAGAATCTGGTTCGGAGTGAGAAAGGCGCCGTCTTTGTCAACAATACCGAAACGGTCGGCATCGCCATCGGTGCTGAGGCCGAGACTGGCTTTGCCGCTGCGGATGATAGCGCGGACTTCGGTCAAATGTTCGGCGCTCGGTTCGGGCGGATGTCCGCCGAAAAGCGGGTTTTTGTCGGCGTGCAAAACTGTAAGTTTGGCCCCGGCTTCTTCGAGCAATGTATCCAGATAGCCGCGACCGCAACCGTGCATCAGGTCCACCGCGATTTTTAGTTTCGCTTTGCTGATGGTGCCGAGGTTGACCAATTTTTTGATCTGCTTGAAATAATCGGGCTGTGGATCAATCTCCTTGCACTTGAATGTCCCGACGATGGCGGCTTTGAAAGTCCAATTTTGTTCGAGCAATTTGACGATGTTGGTTTCGATGGCTTTGGTGACTTCGCCGGGAGCGCCTGCGCCGTTGTAGCAGGAAAATTTATAGCCAGAGTATTCCGGCGGATTATGGCTGGCGGTGATGTTGAGTCCGCCGAGGGCTTTGAGGCGACGGATGGTGAAGGCGAGGACGGGCGTCGGCGTATCGCGATTGCAGAGCAGCGGGGTCAGGCCGTTGGCGGCGAAAATTTCAGCGGCGGCGAGGGCAAATTCGCGGCCAAGGAAACGGCAATCGTAGGCGATGACGATGTTCGGCTTGCGTCCGTGGATGGCTGATTTTTTATCGGCGAGTTCTGCTTTCAGGTAATCGGCGGTAGCCTGAGCGGCGAGGCGGACGCGTTCAAAGGTGAATTCGCGGGCGATAAGCGCGCGCCAGCCGGCGGTGCCGAATTTGATGGGAGAAGTCATGGACGACTTATTGCTTCCAATTGAAAGCATCTTTTTTCAACGCGTAAATGTAACCGACAAAAAGAATGCCGAGGAATGAGAGCATGGAGCCGAAGATCAAATTGGCATCGTGTTTCAGCATGTCTTTGTAAATGACGGCCCAAGGGTAAAGAAAAACAACTTCAATATCGAACAGGATGAACAGCATGGCCACGAGGTAAAATTTGACGGACATGCGGGTGTTGCCTTCACCGATGGGCAACATGCCGCATTCGTAGGCCGTTTCTTTGATGCCGCCGCGTTTGCCGAGTTTGCCAAAGATAACGGAAGCAGCCAAAACCCCGCCAGCAAAGAGCACGGCCACCAAGCCGAGCAAGGCGACGGGAATATATTGGTCAATCTGTGATTGTTCCATGGTAGGAAAATAGGAGTTTAAAGATTAAAGTTAAAGGTTCAAAGTTTTACAAAGCACCCACTACAACCAACGATAAGGGATGCTTGCCTAAAAGGTGGAAAAAGCTTATGGTTGGGTGAGATGAGCGCAATTGAGGTCATTGAAAAAATCAAGTCATTGCCGCCAAAGGAAAAGGCGGAGGTGGCGGATTTTATTCATCAGATGGAAAATAACGGCGCTAAAACCAATGAAGGCGTCCGCTATATGGACAAAGCAACCTTCAAAGAGGCCAAAGACCGCGTCTTCGAGAAACATAAGGAACTTTTCGAAAAACTGGCAAAATAGTGAACACTCCGAACTTTCTTTCTTTTAAAGAAGTCGAGGAGATTCACGGGGAATCCATCAAACAATTTGGAGGCACCTTGGGAATCCGCGACCGAAATGCGATTGAATCCGCCATTTTTCATCCGCAAAACGTGTATTTCTATGAAACGGGCGATCTCTTTGCCATTGCGGCAGCTTATGCTTTTCACATCGCCCAAGCGCAGGCTTTTCTTGATGGCAATAAACGCACAGCAGTTGGAACAGCCTTGGTCTTTCTCGAAGGTAATGGCATTCCCACAGATGTAGATTCCATGCCGATCTATGAAGCCATGATTGCGATCGCTGAGAAGCGGATGTCCAAGCAAGAATTAGCGGACGTTTTTCGGAAATTATTTCAGCAATAGAAAATTCTCCACGCCGAATCGGAGTTCGGCGCTCCGGCTATTCTACGGCACCGATTTTTTCAAAGCTCTCTTCGATGAAGGTGGTGTTTTGGATGCGGGCGAGTTTGGCGTAGAGGCCGTCTTGGGCGAGGAGTTCTTCGTGGTTGCCGCGTTCGATGATTTCACCGTGGCGCAGGACGAGTATCTGATCGGCGTTGCGGATGGTACTCAAGCGATGGGCGATGACGAAGCTGGTGCGGTTGGCCATGAGACGTTCGAGGGCTTCTTGAATCAATTTCTCGGTCGCGGTATCTACGCTGGCGGTGGCTTCGTCGAGGATCAGGATGGGCGCGTTTTTTAGGAGGGCGCGGGCGATGCTGACGCGTTGTTTTTCGCCGACGCTCAATTTCACGCCGCGTTCGCCAACGTGGGAATTGTAACCGTCGGGCAAGCGCGTGATAAATTCGTGGCAATTGGCGGCGCGTGCGGCGGCGAGGAGTTGTTCTTCGGTAGCGTCAAGTTTTCCGTAAAGGATGTTTTCGCGCACGGTGCCGTTGAAGAGGAAGGCTTCCTGGCTGACCACGCTGATGTGTTCGCGCAACGAGTCAAGCATAATGCCGGTGATGTCCTGGCCGTCAATGGTGATGCGACCGCTGGTGGATTCGTAGAAGGCGGGCAGCAAATTTACCAGGGTGGATTTGCCGGAACCGGTTGGGCCGACGAGCGCGATTTTTTCACCTGGGGCGGCGTGGAGAGAAATGTTTTTGAGGGTGATGCGTTCCGGGCCGTAGCTGAAGCCGACGTTTTCGTAGCGCACTTCGCCACGAACGGGTTGGGCCAATACGCCGGCGGAAGCACGGCGTTCTTCGGTGGCGTCGAGGATGTCGAAGACGCGTTCACCGGCGGCGCGGGCGGCTTGAATCATTTGATTCAGGCCGTGCAATTTGGTGATCGGATCGTAGAACAACGCGAGATAAAGCAGGAAAGCGACGAGCTCGCCGACATTCATTTTGTGCGCAGCCACTAGGGAACCGCCATACCACAAGACCAACCCGGTGCCGAGGGAGGTGGCAAAATTCATCACGGGCGAATAAAGCGCCCAGACGCGCATGATGCCCAACGTTCCTTGGCGCAGTTCATCGGCGCGCTTCGCAAACCGGTCATCCTCGTGATTCTGCCGGTTGAACGCTTTGATCTGGCGGATGCCCTGGAGGTTGTCCATGAGCAACGCGTTCATGGCGCTGGCGGCCTGGCGTTGCGCGCGGTAACGGCGATGAGCGGTGAGGGTGTACCACATCGCACCCACGGTGAGGATGGGAATCGGGATCAGGGAAATCGCGGCCACGGCGGGATTTTTCAGGAACAAAATCAAACCAAAGCCGATAATGCTTAAAATCGCGATCGTCCCCTGCTCCGTGCCATCAATCAGCACTCGTTCAACGGAATTGACATCTTCGATCACGCGCGTCATCAGATCGCCAGAGGCGCGCTGGTCGAAATATCCGACCGGCAGGCGTTGCAGCCGCGCATAAACCTCGCGGCGCATGTCGTAAATGACGTTTTGCTCGAAGGTGTTGTTGACCAAAAGGCGCAGGCTGTTGAACAGATCGCGGAAAAAGAATGCCGCCACCAGCCCGATGACCGGCCAGAGATAATGGCCGGATTGGCCGTTGACCACGTCGTTGACGATCAATTGGGTCAATTGCGGGAAGGCCATGGAGCAGGCCAGCGACAGCAGGGCGCAGCCGATGTTGGCGGCAGCCATGGCCTTGTAAGGGCGCAAATAGACCGCCACCCGCCGCAGGACTTCGCCGGTGGACCGGGACTTGGCCTGAAAGGTGGGGTCGCCTTCTTTACTGGAATGTCTGGAACTCTGCATTAACTTGAGTAAGTTACTGGTGGTTTACTGATTAAAAAACCTTTTTCCGAAAAGAAAAATTTGCTTGAGTAAGAGGCTTAACGGATGAATGTGAAAATTAAATTGGCCGCGTACGCCGTGCTGATGGTCCTGGTGATCGTCTTCGGCAGCCTTTTCTATTCCAATTACAAGGCAGTGACCAAGGGCGACTCGGATGAACCCACAGCCACCGCTGCCGCCCCCGCGCCGGTACCCAAGGTGGTCGCCACCAATATCGCGGTTGTAACAAATGCGGCCAGTGCGGATACGAATTCCGTTGCCGATACCAATGCCCCCGCAGCCACGAATCAGGCTGTGGTCACAACGACTAATACGGCCCCGCCACCGTCCCCTGCCCCAAAGGAAGCCGCCGCGCCTCCAACGGAAAGCATCGGGAAAAAACGCGGAGCCATGATCGGTTATCTGGCGGCCTTTGTCGTGGTTTTGATCGGGTTGGGATTATTGGTCGCTGCGGACGTCACCGCATACATGGGTTCGCGCTCGGTGGATTTTCTTTTCGACGACAAAGGCCAGGATGAACGCAGCCCGGAATATGAAAAGGCCGAACACGTTTGGGCCCAGGGCAAACATTTGGAAGCGATCCAGATGATGCGCGAATATCTGAAGGAAAATCCGCGCGCGCAATATGTCGCCATCCGCATCGCCGAAATCTACGAGAAAGACCTGAAGAACACTTTGGCCGCCGTCCTGGAATACGAAGAGATTTTGAAGAAAAAGTTGCCGGCGGAAAAATGGGGTTGGACCGCCATTCATCTGTGTAATATTTACACTAATATGGGGCAGCAGGACAAAACCATGGTCTTGTTGCAAAAGATCGTGGACGATTATCCCAAAACCTCTGCCGCTAAAAAAGCCCGCGCCCGTCTGGGCATCGAGGAACCGGTGGCCGAAGCAGCCCCTGCTCCGCCGCCCGCCGATGATCCCCCGCCCGGCGTGGAAGTGGCGTATCATAGGACCAAGGTCACCATTGACACTTCAAAGGGCAAAATCAATTACGCGGATGCCATTCCCCAAGACGAGGTAAAGCCAGTCGAACCGCCGCCCCCGGCTGCACCGAAATCCAATCTGCCTCCCGGTTTTCGTCCAAAGTAACTCGAAAGTGGTATATCCAAAATTGGTCATGACCTGTATATCCATGCCGCAAATTATTTATTATGACTGATTCATACATTCAAAATCTGTTCGCCGAACGCATCGGTGGGAAAAATTACGGCAAATCCACCGCCATCTATAAATTTGAAAAGATCAAACGCGCCCGCCGCGCGGCCATCGCGGCCAATCCGGGCGGCGAGATCATTGACGTCGGTCTCGGCGAGCCGGATGAAATGGCTTTCCCTGAAGTCGTGGCCAAACTCACCGACGAAGCGCGCAAGCCGGAGAATCGCGGCTATGCCGATAATGGTGATGGCGTTTTAAAGGAAGCCGCCGCGCGCTATATGGAAAAAGTCTGCGGCGTGCCCGGCATCAATCCGGCCACCGAAGTCATTCATTCCATCGGCAGCAAACCCGCGCTGGCCATGTTGCCGGTTGCGCTAATCAATCCCGGCGATTACGCCCTGATGACCGTTCCCGGCTATCCCGTGTTCGGCACGCACACCAAATATTATGGCGGCCTCGTCCACAATCTGCCCTTGACCGAAGCCAATAATTTTTTGCCCGACTTGGATTCCATTCCGGCCGATGTCTTGAAAAAGGCGAAAGTCTTGGTCATTAATTATCCAAACAATCCGACCGGCGCGAGCGCCACGCCGGAATTTTTCGCCAAGGTCGTCGCCTTCGCCAAAAAGAACAACATCGTCGTGGTCCACGATGCCGCCTATGCCGCGCTGGTTTTTGAAGGCCAACCGCTCAGTTTCCTCGCCACCCCCGGTGCCAAGGAAGTCGGCGTGGAACTTCATTCCGTCAGCAAGGGTTTTAACATGACTGGCTGGCGCTGTGGGTTTGTCATCGGCAATGAGTTGCTGGTCAAGGCTTATGGCGATGTCAAAGACAACACCGATTCCGGCCAATTCCTTGCCATCCAACACGCGACGGCTTATTGCTTTGACCACCCGGAGATCACCGAGAAAATCGCGGCGAAGTATTCGCGGCGCATGACGGGTTTGGTTGACACGTTGAAGAAGGCCGGTTTTTCGGCGAACAAACCGAAGGGGTCGTTCTTTCTTTATACCAAGGCTCCGAAGGCGGTCACCTTGAAGGATGGGAAGCGGGTTGAATTTAAAAACGCGGAAGAAGTTTCGCAATGGTTGATCACGGAAAAGTTGATTTCGACAGTTCCATGGGATGACACCGGTTCTTTCCTCCGCCTGAGCGTGACGTTCATCGCGAAAAATGAGGCGGATGAACAGCGGGTGTTGGGCGAAATTAGCAAGCGATTGAGTGATGTGAAGTTTGAGTTTTAATGGGGTATATACTTAGGGGGTAAAAAAAGCCGTCAGGTATCGGCTATGGAATCGCCTTTCTTTTCCAAGAATTTTAGGGCGAATCTTGCCAAGCTCCGATGCCTTTTGAAGCATATTTAACACCTGGATTTAAAGATCGGCATGAGAAGGACATGTTCGCGGTGCTGTGGAGAAATTGTTGGCTCGGTTTGGGACGTCTGAGTCTCTGCATGTGCTGCTTGGGAACGGCCTGTTTGAAGGAAATGACATGGATGCCGTTTGCTTAGCTGCATCATCAAGATGAAAGTTTACGGCGGTAAGATGCCGCCCGAAATTGACCGTTACACTATTCGAGGCTCACAAAATCTCCAATGGCAGTGGATATATAGGGTGCGATTTAAAGTACCGGTCAAGCGGGACTTGTCCGAACCGAAGGCTTGGGTAAATGATCACGCGTCAGGTGCGCGCCACCCGCTG
>CAIYOY010000018.1 GCA_903927905.1 uncultured Verrucomicrobiales bacterium
GGCTCCAACCCGATCACCGGCACGCCCTTCGACGATGATATTAACGATCTGCAAAAGCGTTTTGGCGCAGAATTTCGCGCGGCCAACCTGCCGCTGGTCACGGTTCTCGCGGCGCGCGAAGGGGAAGTATTTGACTACACCGTGAATTCCGGGGCCGACACCATCCGCATTCCGCAAACCGCGTCGCCGATTGTCATTAAAGTGATTCCGCCCGTGGTGATCGCTCCGCCGCCCCCGCCGGTTGAACCCAAGCACATCGAAATCGTGGTTTCACCGCAGACCAACAGCGTTACTCGTCGCGGTGAACTGGCCACCAAACCTGTGCCCGCGCCCGAGGCCGTGCCGCCAGTCGCGCCCCAACCGGCTGCACCCGTGGCCAAACCTTCGCCCAAACCCGCCGAACCGACTTTCGGGCCGGATGTTTCGCCGGGCGTGGTCCAGGTCATAAAACTGTGGGCAGCCAAAGTCGGGGAAGAATCGCTCATGGCTTATGTCAACAATTACAACCAGCCGTTCACGCCGACGGCGGATGAAATTCTGCTGTTGCATGATGCCGGCATTCCCGATCGAGTCGTTGCCGAGATGGTCCGGCATCAACCGCCTGGTGTGGCCAAAGCCGTGCCGCCGCCTGCCCCGGCGCCGCCGGTGGCCCAGCCAGAAGTGGTGAAAGAAGCGCCTCCCGCGTCCGCGCCGCCGCCCGCGGCGGATGCAACTTTGGCCGCCAAGGCTAAAACGGCTCCGGCGGCTCCAACGGTGGTGGTGGTGCAAGCTCCTTTGACCAATTCGTTCATGCTCTTCCTGGCTTTCATCCTCCTGATCGCGGCCATCATCCTGATTATCGTCATCTTGCGCCGCCCCAGGTCGCAACCCAGCCTTATCTCCCAATCCATCAATCGGCGGGAGTGACCCATCTGCTATCCCACCCGCATCCAAACCGTCTTCAAATAAGCCAGTTCCAATTTCGATCCCGGGAAATCCATCGGCTGCGGCACGTAATGTTGCTGCAAAATCCGCCGGTTCCCTTGCTTCACCGCCACCTCGATCATTTCCAAAAACCGCTCCGGCTTGAGTGTGGCTGCATTGGTCGAAGAAAATAAAATCCCATTCGGCTTGAGCAACGGAAGCGCCGCCGCGACCAATTGGCCATAATCTTTTTCCGCCTGAAAAATGCCATGCTCCTTCGACCGCGAAAACGTCGGCGGATCCAGCAGGATCACGTCATATTTTCGCTCCTTTTTCTGCAACCGCCGAAACCATTCAAAGGCGTCACCGAAAATAAATTCATGGCCCGCCGGATCAAGCCCGTTCAATTGAAAATTCTTTTTCCCCCAGTCGAGATATTTGGTCGAAAGATCAAGACTGGTCACCCGGGCTCCGCCCTTGGCCGCCGCCACCGAAAATCCGCAGGTATAAGCAAACGCATTCAACACCTCGCCCTTCGCCGGGAGCGCAAAATCCGGCGCGATATATTTTTTCAACAACCGTCCGCGATTATCCCGTTGATCGAGGAACAGTCCGACCGAGTAACCTTCCCCAAACCGCAAGGCAAACGAGAGACCGTTCTCCCGCACCACAATTTCTTCCGGCGCTTTTTCGCCCGAGATCCATTGCGGCGAATTTTGTTCCATCGAACCTTGCACCTGCTTGCGCAGCAGTTTGTGGTAAATACCGCGCGTCGGCAAAGTTGCGAGAAATTCCCGCTGCTTCCCATTCAGCGGTTGCGCCGATTGCGCGAGCAGAAAGTCACCCAGCCGATCCACATAAAACCCCGGCCATCCATCCGTCCCGCCATGCACCAGCCGGTACGCATCCGTCTCCTGCGTGTCAATCAACGCCGTCCGCATCGCCTGCCGTGGTTCCGCCGAAAAATCCGCCGAAGCAGAAAACGTGACCATCTCACCCGTTGCCGGATGTTTCAATCGCAACTCCGCCGCATGAAGAAACACCCGCGCCGCCGCCGTCCCGCCGTAAAGCGTATCCCCCAAAATCGGAAACCCGCGTTCCGCCGCATGAACCCGGATCTGATGTGTCCTTCCGGTCAACGGCTCCGCCTCCACCAGTTTATTGCACTGACCTGGTGGGGCGAGGGTACTCACGAGCCGGGGCTGATTTACGCCAGACGGCTCGTGAGTAC
>CAIYOY010000019.1 GCA_903927905.1 uncultured Verrucomicrobiales bacterium
AGTGACTGGAGTTCAGACGTGTGCTCTCCGATCTTGAGGTGGAACCCAGGGCGACAACGTACGAATATAAATCGCTCATACACCCGCCATTAAAGCAGATCGAACCTTAAGTTATGATTAAGATGACGTTCTCAGGCCAAGTCGGCATGTGGAAAATATAATTTTAAACAGGCGTTAATTTCCTGATGTTTTTTCTTGTCAAGTTTGGCACCGACTTGTCGCAACACCTCCTGAATTTTCCCCAAATCTTCTTTTTTGGGTTCTTCAAAGCTGTGATTGTAATTTTTGAACCAATCACGGAGAGCATCTTGGGCTAGGTTTGAAATAATGGCGTCGGCGTCAATCGAAGCGAAAAGCAAGTAAGGGAGCTTTTGCCACTTGCCAAAATGTAGGATGAGGGTCAGTGCGTTACGCCGAACAAAGCGGCGTGTATCTGTGGTGAAAAGAAGCCAAAGCTCCTCCAATGACAACCGCCAAGCTTTTTTCTGAAATACCTTTAATGCTTCACGGGAGACACCGGGCATTTCATCGCCCAGCAATTGCGTGATTTTTGAACTAAGTTGTTCTGGATCCAATTTTCCGATTGCGTAAACGGCAGCGCGGCGTTCACGGGAATTGGGAGAATTAATAAATTTGCCAGCCACCAAGACATCTTCGGCAATTCCATTTTCACCTAGTCCTCGAATAGCTGTGGCGAGCGTCTTCTTTTCTGATTGTTTTAATGCCCCGAGATAAAATTCCCGCGCGTTAAATTTCGGGTCCGAACTGAGGAAGTGCCTGGCAACTTCTCGCATCCCAACATGACTGTCTAATAAAGCCTTATTTATAGCATCCGCAGCCACATCAGGTCGCTTCGCCGCCAGCGCCCAAAGAGCATCTCTGCGAACTGGCATAAATCGGTCGCTTAGCAGGGATGAAGCAATGGCAGGAAGTTCCTCCGGATTGATTTCCGGCAAAAATAGCTTTGTCGCCCACGCGCGCGCAACTGAGTCGGCGTCCGTCAAGGCGGCTTTGATGACAACCAATCTTGAAGACTGCTCTGCGCCAGCGGCGAGTTGAAAACTTGCGCGGCGCAACGCTTTGTCTTTCGAATGCATGCCAGCCAATAAAGCTTCTTTGCATTCAGCTCTACGAAGCAGCGCTGTAACCGCGTCCACCAGAGCGTGATTGACTCGCCCACATGTTCGCAGGTGTAAGACCAACAGGAGATTACTGAGAAAATAAGGCGCGTAATCAGTCCGCAATCGTGCGTTAACGCCTTCTGCCGCGATTTCGCGCACAGGAAGCACCCAATCGTTTAAGCGAACCAGAAGAAACGGAAGCTCTTGGCTATCGTTCTGGTTCAGGAGTTGTTTTATGGCAGCTTCTCTCACGTAGCCGCTGTTGTGAAAACTTGCGAGGCCAAGCAAATTTGTAGCAAAATCGCTTGACGCGAAACGCTTGATGTCAGACGGCTGAATTTTTTTCCATTGCCGATTACGATTAGTTTCATAATCACCGACCGAGCGCATTCGGTGGTCGAGAGCGATCAAATCAAAAGGGGAGAGAGAATCGAACAAGCGATGGATTGCTTCCACAGCCGCGCGCCATATCGGCCCACTCGTATCAACCAACAAAGGGGCAAGTGCCGGGATAGCCGCCGATTCGCCTGAACAACCAATTTCATGAAGCAATTCGACCTGTTCTTCCGAATTGAATACACGACTCCAGAAATTGCCGTTGTTTAGGCGGGTAATTTTTTCCCAAGTTTCTCGTGAAACGGCTTTCATATTATCCAGATCTCTCACTCTGTCGGAATAATTATCATCATGTCCATTTTAAAATGGAAGGCGAGGCATTTAACTTTTGCCCCGCCCTCCATTGATTTATTTACTCAGAAACAACTCCCAATCCTTCCGCCCATCCACATTGCGGATGAGGGCGGTGACCGGCAGTTCTTTTGGCGCGCGCGGCGCGGCCAGCAATTTCAGGCCGGCTTCGTGCGGCAGGCGATTGCCTTTGCGCGCGTTCACGTCTTTGCTCGACCAGACCAGGTTTTCCCAGGTGTCCTGACCACCGCGCGAACGGGGCAGGACGTGATCCAGGCTGCCTTCATCGTGGCGCAACACCTTGCCGGTGTACTGACAGCGGTTGCCGTCGCGTTCGCGGATGGCGCGGGCGCAGAGCTTTGGACGTTTGCGCGGCACCTTGGCGAAGTTGACGGCGACGATGACGGTCGGCACCCGGATCGGGCCGCGTGCAGTTTGCACGGCGTTATCCTGCGGGCGAACGGGCAACGTGAGCCATTCGTCCCAGTTGACAGGACGGATGTGATCCTCGCCTTCGATTTCCAGCGCGGTAACGACATTGGTGGCCATCTGGCAGAAGGCCTCCTGCGGCGTGCGCACATGAATGGCCTGCCAGTTGCGGTTCAGCACCAGGACGGTGGCTTTGGTCAATACGTTGTTCATACAATTATATTTTCGTAGCAGCCGATGTGAATCGGCTCCAACTTTGCTGCGCGCATCGAAATCGAGTTAGAGCCGATTCACATCGGCTGCTACCATTAATTGAGGTGTTTGTGCTTTGTTGAAATCCTCCTCCATTAAAATTACGGAGGACAAGTTGGCTGCCGGAGATGGAGTTGCACCATCACGAGCGCCTTCAAAGGGCGCGGGACTGCTGTTATCCGATCCGGCAAAAAATTGGCCTGCCATATCGCTGCTCAGCAAACGAAGTATGGTGGCTCACCAGGGTAACGCGCCCTGTTCTACGGATTAAAAGTCCGTTGCATCACTTTAATGCTTGTGAGCCAAAAAATGGAGGAACGCCGTGGGCTTGCGCCACATGCCCAGAGGCACGCATTCGTTAGCAACGAAGCCCGGCGCGCTTGGCCGGTTGACGTTCCTGATCGAATTCAAAGTTCCAGATTCAAAGTTTAAAGTCGCGGGAGCAAACAACTTTGAATTTTAAACTTCAAACTTTGAACTTAATAAGATGGTGCCGCGTGAAGGATTCGCACCCTCAACCTTCCCGTTCTAAGCGGGACGCCTCTGCTAATTGGGCTAACGCGGCATAAATTGGCACTCCCGAAAGGACTCTCACCCTCATCCTCGACGTTCGAAGCGTCGCGCTCCGGCAAAATAGCCGACTACCGAAAGCTTGGCAGTCTTGACAATTTCAATGTCTGACAGTAGTGTCTGACAGATGAAGACAATCCCGCTGCGAAAACTGATGCGCGAGCCAACCATGGTCAAGAAGTGGACCAAAGCCGGTCAGGCCGTCAGCGTCACCGATAATGGGGAACCTCTTTGGGTGATCCATCCGGCGGAAAAACCGGTGGAAGACGAAGATGAACGCCGCCGTGGGATTGAAGAAGTTTTTGCCGAAGTCATGCGCGAACCACAATCCAAAATCAGCCTTTCAAAAATCATCAAGGATTCGCGCCGATGAGAGCCTATGCGGACAGCAGCTTTATGGTGAAGCTTATTTCCCGTGAAGCCGGGAGCGATGCCGCCCAGGCGGAGTACCGCCGAAAGAATCATCCGCCATTATTCTTTATTCCACTCCATGCCATCGAGGTCGAGAACGCCATCCTGCACCGGGCATTTTTTGAGCGGCAGTCACTACCCGCGCGGCAGCGCGCCGCCATCAACCGGGAGAAAAACGCCGCCTTGGCGCGTTTAAATTGGATGAAGGAGCGCGGCAGTTTTGTGGAAAACACCGCCGATTGGGATGAAGCGGTCGAACATGCCCGGGCCTTGGCGGCGCAGCATGCGGAGCGTTTGGGCGTGCGGACAATTGACTTGTTGCATGTTGCCTTTGCCCTTGATCTGGGCGCGGAATGTTTTTTCACGACCGACGGTCGTCAGGCGGATTTGGCCAAAGCGGTCGGTTTGGCCGTCATTTCTATTGCCGATGACGACTGAATCTTTCCTCTAAAAAATTGGAATCCCGTGCGGGAGTTGCACCCACCTCTGCGGTTTTGCAGACCGCCGCCTAGGCTGATTGGCTAACGGGACGTAATTGGTCAGGAAGCCGGGGGTTGCACCCGGACCGTCTCCTTCACAGGGAGAGATGCTGCTATTACACCACGATCCTGAAGAAAGTGAGAGGGAGAGAGGAGAGTGAAAGCACACGAACGTCTGGCTTCTTCACTCTCCACTCTCACCCTCACTTCTGAAATTGGCGCTCTCACATGGACTTGCACCACGAACCTTCTCCTTCGCAGGGAGACGTGCATAATTCTGTTACACCTTGAGAGCGAAAAATGGCATCCGTGGCCGGACTCGCACCGGCTAGGCCCCGTTGGAAAGACGGGCCGCTCGATCTACTTTGCATTCACGGACGTGAAAATGGTCCCCGGGGTTGGTATCGCGCCAACGTCTCCTCCTTTTCAGAGAGGCGCTAATCTTCCTCAGCTACCCAGGGGATGGCTTGTTGCGCCATAGCTCGCTGCGAGCGACGGCGAATCGTCCCGGCAGGTAACGCTCCTGCGTCTTCCGGTTATCAGCCGGGCGCTCTACTTTTGAGCTACGAGACGGACAATTTACGACGGGCGATGTACGATTTACGCGCGCACGACGGTTTCCTCAACTTTGGGGCGGGTTGGGCGCAGGGAGAAAATCACTTTTGGCGCGGGACGAAAACATTGAACGCGAACGGGCTTATAGCTCCGGCGAAAGAGCAACTGACTTTGATAACGGATGATCGGTTTCATGGCATTTCCTTTTGTTTGTGGTTTAGAAATATTTAGGAGCCCTATCACATTTCCGCGCGTAAATCGTACATCGAAAATCGTAAATCCCAGATTGGCACTCGCGGAAGGACTCTCACCCTCATCAACGGCGTTAGAACCGCCGCGCTCTGGTAATTGAGCTACGCGAGCTAAATAAAATTGGCTGCTCAGGCCGGAATCGCACCAGCACCGTCCCGCTTAACAGGCGGGAGGACTACTCTTATCCCACTGAGCAAAAAATGGTCGGAATGGCAGGATTTTCACCTGCGACCACCCGGTCCCAAACCGGGCGCTCTAAAGACTGAGCTACATTCCGAAGAAGTGGAGAGTGAGAGTGAAAAGTGAGGGCGACTTGCTTCCCTCTCCACTCTCACTCTCACTTTAAAATTGGCCCGCCATCCGTAGCTCGTCGCGAGCGAAGGATGGTTGCAGGGGTGGGAGTCGCACCCACAGAGGTCGAGCGTATGAAACTCACCTGAATCTGATTCTCCCTGCAATAAATTGGCAGGCTGCCTCCGTGCCGCCCGGAGTGAGCTGAGTTTTGGAAACTCTGCCGCGTGCTGACGCGCAGCCTAAAAATCGTAAATCGTAAATCCAATATCGTAAATAAGAGTGCGGCTGCCGGGAGTTGCACCCGGACCCTCTGTCTGGCAGACAGAAATTCTGCTGTTAAATTACAGCCGCGGAAAAACATTCAATTGCCAGAGCGTTCCAACAGGAGCATTCTGGCAATGAATTGAAAATGATGACGGGAAAATCACGACACTTGAGCGTTGCGATATTTTTTCTGATCGCAATGTTGGCGACCGCAAGAGCTGGCCTCTCTCCTGAAAAAGTTTTGCTGACCGATCCACAGATTCAACTTCTTCTTAAAGCCATGGAGCAAGTTGACCGGGCGGCTTTAGGCTTCACCCCTGTTACAACAAATTCGCAAATTAGACTGGAAAGCTCCAACCGCTCATATGACGCGATGTTGCATGTGGACGGAGCAACCTCCAGAACGATTGGCTTCCGCAAAACCGTATCTGGGTATCGCTGGATTTTTGAGCAGGAGATTTATCAGGGTCCCAAGTGGTGGCAGTCTGTTGATGGAGCGATGCGCGAGTCCATGATCATTGAGTATCAAATCGAGCCGGTGGATGGAGTTCCGACCAATCAGACTTTCATTCATTACACAGGCGACGATACAAATCTACTGGGCCACGAACTCACGCTGCCAGAGGTAAAGCCCATCCTTGAAAAATGGAGCAAGGCTGCCGTCGAACCGCAGCCGCCCGACGACCCTGGAGTGATTCCAGATGTCGGGCCACTGGCCATTGAGATGATTTTCATTGCTTGCGTCGCTTTGATTATTGGACTGGCCGCCATCGTGGGCGGTGCGATCCTTATTCTTTTCCTCGCAGTTGGGATTATCTCCGCTTCTGTTCTTACCGGCATTTTGCGTCGAAGCGTTTCCTCCGGCTTTCGCGCGTTATTCATCCAGCTTGGCGCCCTGGCCGGAATGATTGGTGGTGCAATAGCCGTAGGTGGCATCACTTGGATCGCCAAAATGAATTGGCATTCTCCGATTCATTGGATCGCTGGTGTCGGACTTGGATTGCTGTTGGGCATCCTTATTGGGTGGCTGTTCAACAAAGTGTGGAGTCAAATTGCAAAGGTGTTGACCCACAAATTGGAAAAACAGCGAAACTAAAAGGGCCGGAGACGTCTCGCGCCTCCGGCCCGTGCCATTTCAACAAAGAACAAACACCTCTTGCTAGCTTGCGCTACCAACCCGCGGTTTCACGGCGGTTGTTTCGGTGTTTAGAGGCACACCTCCTACGAAGCCTTTAATATGTAAATTGTTCTTAAATTTTTTCGCCGCGCACATCCGCCGCATTTGGGCAGACCCCACCGGTTGAGCGTGATCGCTCTTGCTCGCTAAAATATATTTCGCGCTCACCGGCATCATCTAGACGCCCACTGACTCTTCGTCACCGTGCTGTTCCTTTCATTTTTGTTTTCGGGCAATAAAAAACCCTGCCTGTCATTCGACAAGCAGGGTGAGAAAATCTCTGGTTCTTGTTTTACCTGCTTGCCTCCGTTCGATCCAAGGGGCCTTTGGGTTCAATGGCCTTGGAACTTCTAAGGCTAAACACATGGGCCCGGCTCGACCGGCCATGACGAATCCCTTGCGGGACCGTCGCGACTGGCCAACTCGTGGCTGATATGTTCAGGCAGATATTCATCTTGTGCGCGTTATGTATAGTGGAAACAGGTGTCAAGTGCAACTAATACTTTTTCAACCGGACTATTTTATATACTAATATCCTGATGGATGGATGGATTGGAGGCGCATCTAGACCCTGCGGCGCATCCTCTTGGAACGGTGGCTCTGGCTCCCTCTCCTCCCTCAACGTGAGAAGAGGGTTGGCTTAGCCTTTCAAAATATTTAGAAACTGCTTCATCGCGGGTGAAAGAACCTTGTTCTTTTTATAAATCGCGGCAAGCGGGCGGTAGAGTTCCACGCCTTCGATCCGCAGTTCGGACAAGGTTTGCTTGGCCACTTCCTGGGTGATGGTGCCTTGCGGCACGATGGAAATGCCGGCCTCGATTTCCACCGCGCGTTTCACCGTTTCGATGTTGTCGAATTCCATCACGGTTTGGACTTCGACGTTTTCGTCCTTGAGGATTTTATCAATGGCTTTGCGCGTGGGGATGTCCGGCTCGAAGCTGATGAACTTCTGGCCAGCCAGTTGCGAAAGTTTGATGGTCTTGAATTTGGCCAGCGGATGGGCGGGATGGCAGATCAACACCAGCGTGTCCTTGCGCAATGGAATCAGTTCCAGTTTCGGATCTTTCGTCGGATAAGCGACCAGGCCCAAATCCACCACGTTGCCCAGCACGTCTTCGTAAACTTGGTTGGCGCGGCGATATTCCACGTGAACATTGACCGTGGGAAACGCTTTTAGAAATTTTTTCAGATACGGCGGCAGATCGTGCAAGCCGATGCTGTAAATCGTCGCCACGCGAATGGTGCCGGAAATGATGTCCTTAATTTCCTGAAGCCGATTATGCAGCGTATCATAAGTCTGGATAATCTGTTTGCTGTATTCGTAAAGCACCTGGCCTTCGCGGGTGAGGCGGAATTTTTTTTTGCTGCGTTCGATCAGGAGCGACTTGAACTGCTTTTCGAGCGAACTGATCTGCTGACTGACGGCGGATTGCGTCACATTATTGATCTGGGCCGCCTTGGTGAAACTTTCCGTCTCGGCCAGGTCGCAAAAAACTTTCAGCATTTCAATCTGCATGAGCTAATTGAAGGGTTAAACCAGTATAATGTCAACTTATGACCCTGCCGCGGGTGCGATTGCAAGTGCCGGTCAATTTTCGGACGGAGCGCGGCTGTGTGGGGGTGGGGGACCAGCCGCAGCGGGTGGCGCGCACCTGACGCGTGATCATTTACCCAAGCCTTCGGCCCGTTTGACCGGCACTTTAAATC
>CAIYOY010000020.1 GCA_903927905.1 uncultured Verrucomicrobiales bacterium
GCCGCTTCAGCGTAATGAGCCGGGTGATTTTATCAGTTCTTTCGTGTTTCACGGTGAAGCGGCATGAATGCCGCGCTCCTGGCCGGTGGAAAATGTCCGTCATTTTGTAACTGACTTATTGACTGGGTCTGGTAAACATTCCTCATGTCACGACGCGCCGAAACAAACGCAGTGTCATAAAAGCCATATGGAATTCACAGTTTTTATCATTTGCATGGGAGCCGGATTGCTCTTCGTGTTGATTTCCCTGGCGGCGGGCCATATCGGCGGCGGCCACGGCCACATCGGCAGCGGCGGCCATGCCTCTACCGGCGCAGACGGATCGGATGGGGACAGTGTTTCCGCCTTCAGTCCCACCGTCATCTCGGCGTTTATCATGGCCTTTGGCGGTTTCGGGATCATTTTCCATGAAATTCCCGCCACCAAACCCATTTGGTTGAGCGTGCCGCTGGCCATCGTGTGTGGGTTGCTCTGCGGTTACGGCCTGATGGCATTGCTCCGTAAATTATTTCGCCATTCGCAAAGCTCCAGCGAATCAAAGATCGGCACGCTCGTCGGCATGAGCGCCACGGTGATTTCGCCCATTGCCCAAAACGGCATGGGAGAAATCGCCTATGTGCAAGGCGGTTCCCGTTATACGGCCCCGGCCCGCACTGAATCCGGCTCCGCCTTGGCGGCGGGCCAGACGGTCAAGATCAACCGCATCATCGGCACCCAGTTTTACGTCGTGCCAATTTGAATTTAGCAACCAACAACCCTCCATTATCCTATGACCATTAATCCAATCATCGCCGGCCTGTTCCCCGAGTCGTTCTCCCCGGCCGTTATTGCCCTCACTGTGGTGGTTCTCGCCATCGGCGCGTTCGCCATCCTTTGGATGGTCTTGAGCCGTTACACCAAGGTCGGTCCGAATGAAGTCCTGGTTGTCTCCGGCAACAAACATAAATTCGTGGAAGCCGACGGCACCGTTTCCACCCGCGGCTTCCGCATTGTTAAAGGCGGCGGCACTTATGTCTGGCCGATTTTTGAGAAGGTGGATGTTCTTTCTCTTGAATTACTGACGATTGACGTGCAGACGCCGGAAGTTTACACCAGCAAAGGCGTCCCGGTGAAAGTGGACGGCGTCGCTCAAATCAAAATTAAAGGCGACGACATCTCCATCGCGACCGCAGCGGAACAGGTTCTGAGCAAGAGCATTGATGACATCAAGAACGTCGCCATGCAAACGCTCGAAGGCCATCTCCGCGCCATCCTCGGCACGATGACGGTGGAAGATATTTACCAGAATCGCGACGCTTTCGCCTCCAAGGTTCAGGAGGTCGCCGCCGGTGATATGGCCAACATGGGCCTCGGCATCGTCAGCTTCACCATTCGCGATATCCGCGATACTCAGGGCTATCTCGACGCCCTCGGCAAACCCCGTATTGCCCAGGTCAAACGCGACGCCACCATCGCCCAGGCCGAAGCCGATCGCGACGCCATGATCCGCGCCGCCCAAGCCACTCAGGCCGGGCAGGAAGCAAAATTCATCTCCGATTCAAAAATCGCCGAAGCTCAGCGCGACTATCAAATGAACGTCGCCAGCTATCAGGCCTCCGTTAACCTCAAGAAAGCCGAAGCCGACCTCGCTTACGATTTGCAGAAATTCAAAACCGGCCAGTTGGTCAAAGCCGAAGAAATCCAGGTCAGCATCATCGAGAAACAGAAACAGATCGAACTGCAACAGCAGGAAATCCAGCGCAAACAACGCGAACTCGAAGCCAACGTCCAGAAGCCCGCCGATGCCGAACGTTATCGCGTCGAGACCCTGGCCAACGCCACCAAATTCCAGCTCGAAACCGAAGCCGCCGGTGCCGCTTCCGCCGCCCGGGCCAAAGGTTTTGCAGCCGCCGAAGTTTCCAAAGCCACCGGTCTGGCTGAAGCCGATGTCAACAAAGCGCGCGGTCTGGCCGAAGCCTCCGTCATCGAGGCCCAGGGTGCCGCCACCGCCGAAGCGATGAAGCTCAAAGCCGAGTCCTTCAAGCAATACAACGAAGCGGCTGTCATCGAAATGATCGTGCGCATCCTGCCGGAAGTCGCCGGCAAGATCAGTGAACCGCTCTCCAAGACCGAGAAGATCGTCATCATCAACAGCGGCAACGGTCCCGGTGGCGGCGCCAGCAAAATGACCGGCGACCTGACTCAAATCATCGCGCAGCTTCCGCCGGTGATCGAAAGTTTGACCGGTATTAAATTTGAAAAACTGTTGGAACAAGTCCCGGCGTTGAAAAACGCGATGGGGAAAACCAGCGATCCAACGGATACCAAGGATGCGAAATAAGATATTGGCCCAAGTTTTAGGCTAAAATATTTCCGAAGAAATTTTTAAGGACGTTTTTGACGTTGTTCCAGTCATCGGCCTTGATCCGTCCCAGTCGTCGTTGAACCGTGGATTTGTGCACCGTTGCCAGTTTTTCCAGCCGGATGATGGAAGGGAGACGCAAACCAGATTGCTGCCATTGATTTAACGCGATATCCCGATCAGAGCGAATCGGCTGACTTGTGACCGGAGCGACCAAAAGGTCATCGTCACCACTGTCAAAGACGACCAGAACAGGCCGCTTTTTAGTTCCGCTGCCATCCGTAAAAACCATGGTCACCAATAAAATTTCACCCTTGGAAAAAATCATGCCCCAATTTAATCCTGATCGTAAATGGCATCAGCCAAAACGTATTGTTTGGTCAATTCTGAAGAGGAAAATTTAGTCCAGGCAACGGCTTCACCCTCCGGATGCTGGTGCGCCAGCAAATAATCCACATAATGCAATGCTTCGCTTTGCAAGTTTTCGGGCAGATGCCTCGTTTTCTCGTAAACCAATTCCGCAGTGCTCATGTTTTTACGATACCCGTTTTTTTCGCTTTGTAAATTAGCTTATTTCAAACTCAAAATCCACTCGCCTAATGCCTTCACTTCGGCGGGAGAAAATTGAGTGAATGGCGGCATCGGAATCGGGCCCCACTGACCGGAGCCGCCGTGGGTGATTTGATGGGCTACTTTGGCCATGGCATCTGATTTGTTACGATATTTGGCAGCCACGTCCTTGTAGGCGGGGCCGATTAATTTGGAACTGATTTGGTGGCAGTTGAAGCAGCCACTTTTGATGGCGAGTTCTTTGGCGTTGATGCCATTGGCGACCGGTGCCGGAGCAATCGTGGGCATGACCACCACGTTGGTGTCCGTGCCATAATTGTTCGCGAAATAACCGATCAATCCGTCGAAATCATTGGTGGAATAGGGCGCGCCATATTTGCCCTTCATCTTTTCCACTTCCGCTTTCCAGAAATCACGCGGCTTGGGCGGTTGCATCGCGGCATAATCAGCGGAATGACAGGTCATGCACTGCGCATTGGCCAGTTCCGCGCCGGGACCGGCTTTATAGACGGCGGTTTCGACCGGCAAGGTGATTTTGAGCGGCTTACCGCTGGCAGTTACAGCCAGAATCAGACTTAATGGGAGAAAAAGAAATTTCATAAAAATCAAACCGCTTTGACGTGCGTGGTTTCGATGGTGTTGCGCATGTAGCCGGAGGGGTTCCAGAGGGATTCGACCGGTTGCGTTTGGCCGATGGTGTTGGTGGCGCGCACTTTTAATTCGTAATTGCCATCGTTCGCGGGAGTGAATTGCGCGGTCCACGGACGGAAAGAGTATTTACCCAGGTTTTGGCCGAGGGTGGCATCGCGCCATTCTTTCCCGCCGTCATCGGAAATCTGGACTTTGGTGATGCCATAACCGCCGTCGAAGGCGATGCCTTTCAGTTCGATGGCTTGTCCGGTCCTGACCTTGTCACCGTCAGCGAGACTGGTGATGAAAGAGCGAATGGTGTAGCGCTTGATCGGCGTGGTGGCCTTCGGCACGGTGCCCGCCTCACAAAAGCCGGTGCCGTTATCGGGGATGCGATACGCCGTGGCCATCCAGAAATTAGCCAACGCCTCGTCAACGACCGTGATGTCGCTGACGTGCTTGACCCAATAAGTGCCGAAGTAACCGGGCACGATCAGGCGCAGAGGAAAACCGTTGAGCATGGGCAACGCTTCGCCATTCATTTCATAGGCGAGCATGACTTCGCCGTCCCGGGCTTGTTCCACATCGAGGGCTTTTACGAAATCGGGCGTGGCTTCGAGAATGGGTTTGTCGAGGCCGTTGAAAGTAACTTGTTTGGCCGTGGCTTTAAGACCCGCCTTGTCGAGAATGTCTTTTAAGCGGACGCCTTTCCACTTGGCATTGCCCATCGCGCCATTGGCGAGTTGACCGCCGCCGACCCGTGGAGTGACAAAGCCGCGGCTGTTGCCGGAGCATTGCAGAACGGCGGTGACTTCGGTGGGTTCAAATTTTTTCAGATCGGCCAGCGAAAGGGTCAAAGGGGTGTTGACCGAGCCGCCAATTTTCACCTGATAAGTGTCCGGATCAATCTCCGTCGGAATGCCGGCCAGATGATAGCGGACGAAAAAAGCATCGTTCGGCGTGATCACGCCTTCATTGAAAACCGAGAAGGGCGTTTCCAATTGCGGCGGCCGAGTGGTCAGGCGGATGAGAGGACGTTTCTGCGGATATTTGACGAGATCGCGCTCACCATGGGCAAAGGGCAGGGTGACCTTTTCTCCGGAAAAAACTTTACCAGGCACGCTGGCGAGGCCGGCAGCGAGCAAACCAGCCGAGCGCAAAAACTTGCGCCGATTCAAATGCGGAACAAAAAACTTGGCCATAAGAAAGAAACGCTAGAGAAACGGGCAAAACATGCAACCAATAAAATGGAAATTTTGGTTGGCTGATTTTTTCGGACGAAAACCTTACACCATCCCCCACCACTTGCGCCCAATCCAATACAGCGTCAGCAGAAAAAGTATCGCACCACCCCACCAGGGATCGCTCCAGAGGCGGAGACGCTTTTCCATCGGCTTGGGTTCCGGCAACAGGGAAATCTGGCTGATGACTTTGTTGAAGTCGTCCACCGAAAAATTGGCACCGTGGGTGATGGCCGAGATTTCGCGCAGGACTTGGGAATTGATCGGCAGGCCTTGCTTTTCAATCAACGGTTGAGCGACCTGGATTTCGGTGGTCAGGTGGCGACCGTGTTTGTCGGAAGAGATTTCTACTTTATATTTGCCGCTTTCCTGGGCGTTGAAGCCGGACTTGAACACGCCCCAGCCACCTTCGAGTTGCGCGAAGTCGAGGCGTTCGGCGCGGCCATTGGGTGACGTGATCTTGCCGACGACCGGGCCTTGTTCGATGGGGAAACCGGCCTCGTCCAGCACTGTCGCTTGCAGGAAAATCGGATCACCGGCCTGCGGCGCTTCGGGACTATAACTCAAACGGACGCCTTCTTTTTCGGAAAGATGCCGTTGATGCGCCATCCAACGGACGACCTGACCCCAGAAACGGTAATGGAATTTGTCTTCCACCCCGCGCCGCCAACGCCACGCGCTGTCGGTGCCAAGGAACAGGACTTTGCCGGTGCCGGCGGGACGGGTGACAAGCAGCGGCATACGGCCATAGGCATTGCGCATGGCGGAATGGACGGCGAGAACTTCGGAGCCGGGTCGGCTTTTTTCCACCGCCGCCGACCAGAAGAAGCCGGGCAATTGTTTCCACAATTCATCGTTGCGCTCTTCGTCCAAATCAAAGCGCGTCAGCCAATGCCGTTTGCCAGCGGAGGAAAGGAGGAGCAGCGATTCGTTCTGCATCGCGATGCCCGCCGGTTTTTGTTCGTCCAAAACCACCGGCATCAAATCACCCAGCGGACTTTGCAATAAACTCGCTTCGCGCCCGCGCCGACCCGGCACAAAAACCAGTCCGCTCGATTGTTGCTCCACCAGCCCCTTGAGCAACTCTGCGTCTTTCTCGGTCAATTCGCCTTGCCCGATGCCGACATCACCGATGAACACCACGTCATAGGGCGATAATGTTTCTTTGGTGTTCGGAAAACTCTGGATGTAATTCGGCCCATCGCCCGGGCCGAGATCGGGATGAAACAACAGGCAGTGCATTTCCACGCCTGGATCGCGCGAGAGAGCATTGCGTAAATAGCGATATTCCCAGCGTGGCAAAGAATCCACCACCAGCACTTTCAATTTCTCAACGCGGATTGAGGAATGAAATGTGCGTTCATTGTTTTCCACGATGCCTTCCTCAGGCTCTACTGGTAGTTTGAGGGAAGCGGTCACTTCGCCAACGGCACGTGGTGACCAGAGAATCGCATCCTCCACTTCGCCCTTGGCCGGGATGGTGATGTCCTTTTTGTTAAGTTCGCCAAATTGATCCACGAGCGTAATGGTCGTTTTCACATCGCGCGCCAGATGACTGACGACCTTGAAAGGAATGGCGATCTGTTCGCCGAACAATCCGTAAGCCGGCGCGGAAACATTTTCCAACGCCAGATCCGGCACCGGCGTTTCGCGTCCGACCCCGACGGTGAACACCGGAATATTTTGCTCGCGATAACGCGTGGCCACACCGAGCGGTGATTTGCCGGTGTTCCAATCACCATCGCTCAGGAGAAGAACGGCTTTGAGATTCTTGTGACGATTCAGGGCTGATTCCAACGCGCCATTCAGATCGGTGCCGACGATGGCGTTTTGATTTGTGGTCGGCGCGGCAAAATCTTCGACGGCGACTTTGGCGTGGCTCTCGAGTGGCCGCCAGAATTGTTGTTGTCGTTGCGCGGCGAGCCAATCAGCGCGGCTGACGACTTTATTGGCCAAAACCAGATCCCGCGTCTTCATGCTGTCCGATGCGTCCGTCAGCACGGCGATTTCCGGCGCGGCCGTCCGTTCAATGCGCTGCACGTATTCCGGCCGAAACAGAGTAAAGACCAGGGCCGTGATGAGGAAAAAGCGCACCAATTCCAACCGTCCGGCGGCGCGTGGATTTCCGCTGCGCCGCCAGTTTTGCCAGCACAACCAAACCGCGCCCAGCCAGACAATGAGGCCAAGCACGATCACAGAAGCCGGAGCAGCAACGGAAAGATGATCCATGTTTACCCTGAAAAATTACACCGGACACCAACTATTGGCAATGTTGTGGAACGAACGGGGTGCGATTGTCCCCAGTCGCAACGAGGTTCGCACGCATGAAGGCTCAAGGATTTAAAATCGGCAAGAGACGGTGACTAATCAACTGGCGGACTTCCTCCACATGTTGAAAGTAATCGCGCAAATTGTCCACCGGAACAAAGTCATTCTGCGCCCGGTATTCACATTCCAAATCCAGCCGGGTTTCCTGCACCCGCAGGTGGCGGCTGAAGGTGAAGGCCGGGTCCTCCACTTTTTTATCCTCGGTAAAATTCTGGCCGGTGAACATAAAATTGGCTTTGATCCGGCAAATTTCATGCCGTGGAAAACCGATCCGCAATGGCATGGTGCGAAAAGTAACTTCCGGCCGGGCGATCAGAGGACTGAGGCTTTCCGCGTATAAATCACAATAATACGAGTCCCCGGCTTGGCGCCGCTCCCAGAAATTATCAATGGTATAGAACTCGGTTATTTCAAAACGATCTTCCTGTTCATCATCCTTAAAAATCATCGGGCTGGATGATTTGATTTGGGTATAAAGATGCGAGTAAGCATTCAGGTAATCTTTTTCAATTTCTTCGTGCGGTCGGCTGGCGAACAAATGACGCAGGCGGTCCGCATCCCGGCCTTCCGCCTCTGTGACCACCTTTAATTCCACCGGTCGGCCCAACGCCCCCGCGTTGATATATTCCGTGACCACGGTTTTGGAGAATTCGTCGTCAAACGGGATCGCGGTCAAACCCACGGTGCCCGGGCGGACGACTAGGCCGCGTTCGTAATCGCGCATGGACCGCAAGGCCAATGGCCCGCGCTGGAAAGTGGCCGTGCCATCGAGCCAAAAGGTTCGACCGTCAATCACCACTTGGGCAATGGCGTGGTTGAACGCATACATCGTGGGTTGCCAATCATCCAGTGAGCGCCGGACTTTGGTGTTGACCAAAACCGGCCACGCTTCAATTTTCATCGCCCGCAGGATGGTCACCAGCAACAGGGCTTTGTCTTTGCAATCCCCGAACCGCCGGGCATAAATCTCGGAAGGATCAGCCGGGCGATATTCGCTGCCGACAGTTTCGAGGCCCAGATACCGCACATCTTCCTGGACAAATTGCAGGGCGGCCAACACCTGATCTGTCTTGCCGGGGATTTTTTTCCACTCGGCCACACGCTGAAGTAATTCCCGGGAAAGGGCGTTGGTATATTTAAATAATTCCATAGCCCGGAGGTTGACCTCCGCCCAGGTTTTAAACTCGCTGCATTGCAGCGAGGGGGCGGCTTCATACCAGCCCGGCACCGCGTCCTCCGCCGGCAGGGCGGCGACTCCTTTTGCCTCCCATTTATATTCCCACAAATTTCCGCGCCTCACCGGCACCGACTTGGGAAAGGCCCCGTGCTCCTTCATGTATAGCCGTCGCTGCGCGGGCCATAACAGCCGATATGACAATCGCTCCACCGCTTCACCAAAAGCACCGGACATCGTGTCAGTAAATTTGCCGGCGGTGACCGCGTTGGTTCCCTGGGAACTGAAGGCGTAATCAATAATGTCACCCGGCCGGACATCATCGAGAAAAAGCACGGCTTCCTTTGTGCCGTTGTAAAGATTTTCATCCAGCTCGCGTTCTGGCTGGATGATTTTTATTTTGGCCAGGTCCAGCCGGTTCAGCGCGTTGGGCCCGCGCCAGATTTTAATCCAATGAAAAGCCAGCGTTTCTCCCGCCGGATCAAAGTCCACCGAAATAGTAGATCGGTTTTTCACCCCGGCACTGGTAAAAACCTGGCGCACAAAATGATAAAAAATTTCATTGGTGGCCGCATTGACTTGCCGGTCGAACAGCAACAGGCGCGAATCCTCTCCGGGCCGGGCCTGATTAAGTATGGTCAGCCGGGAAAAATTCACCGGTGCCACCCACGCCGATGGCTGTCCCGAAACGGGATTACCTTCGCCACCGGTTTTATCCGCCGCCCACAGAACAGATGCCTGCAATAAAAAGACCATACCCGCCAGCCAGCGTAGCGGAGACTTTTGCGTACTTGGACGAACGGCCAAATGTAAGTGGGTCAACATGCTCTTGTTTCGACAACTTAACCCAATCCGGAAAGTTTTAAACCTCAAATATTACAGCGACTGAGACAAAAATCATCGGCCTGGACTTGATTGCCCGCTCTTTTGCAGCCATAGATGAAGGGTCATGCAGACAATTGTCATCGGTCATCGCAATCCGGATATGGATTCCATTTGTGCCGCGCTCGGTTACGCGCGGCTGAAGCAGCTTTTGGGCATGCCCGAGGTCATCGCCGCCCGGGCGGGCAATACCAACGCCCGGATTGATTTCGTCCTCCAGAAATTCGGCGTCGAAGCCCCGCTTTTTCTGAGCGACGTGGCCCCGCGGGTCAGCGATGTCATGCAGCGCAATGTGCTTTCGGTCCGGGCCGATTCCGCGATCTACGATGCCGTATTATTGATTGAACAGAAACAATTGCGCGGACTGCCGGTGATTGACGAGCAGAATCATTGTCTCGGGATGCTTTCGGCTTCCAAGATCAGCCATCACCTTTTCCCGCCGCGCGAAGAAGCGGCCAATGCCCGGGTCATCGTCACTTCACTGGCCAATATCGTGAAAACTTTCGGCGGCACGGCCGTGGTCGGTGAACTTTCGGAAGAAACGACCGAGCAAATCCTCATGGTCGGCGCCATGAGCGCGGATACATTCTCCAAACGATTGGAACGGCACAAACCGGAAAAAGTTCTCGTCATCGTCGGCGACCGCGATGAGATCCAGATGCGCGCCATTGATTCGGGCGTCCGCGCGATCATCGTCACCGGCGGGCTGCCTGTCCTGAGCAGTGTCAAGAGGTCGGCTAAAGAAGCAAAGGTCGCGATCGTCAGCTCACCGCACGACAGCGCCACCACCGTCATGCTGGCGCGCGGCGCGGTTCGGGCCGATCACATGGTGGGGGCTGAATATGTCAGTTTCAAACCGGACACCTTGCTGGAAGTGGCCCGCGCCCAAGCCGCAACGTTGACCGCATCGCTTTTCCCGATCCTGGATGCCGATGGCGTATTGGTCGGAGTTTTGTCCAAGAGCGATTTTATCAAGCCGGTGCCGCGCCGTTTGATTTTGGTGGATCACAACGAGCTTTCCCAAGCCGTGCCGGGCGCGGACAAAGTGCCGATCGTGGAAATCCTGGACCATCACCGTCTCGGCGGATTCGCCAGTGATGCGCCGATCCATTTTTGGAACAACCCAGTTGGCTCGACCAGCACGATCGTGGCGCTTTGTTATCAACAAATGGGCGTGCCCATTCCGCCCGACATTGCCGGGCTGCTCATGGCCGGGCTTATTTCTGACACATTGAACCTCACTTCACCCACCGCCACGCCGGTGGACAAACAGGTGCTCGAACAACTTTCCAAAATCGCCAAAACCAATCCTGCCAAACTGGCGGAAGAAATTTTTGCGGTCGGTTCGCCGCTGCTGACCATGACGCCCAAGCAAGCCGTCACGGCGGATTGCAAGGAATACGAAGAAGGAGGCAAACGCTTCACGGTTTCGCAGATCGAGGAATTAACTTTTTCGCATCTGGCGGAAAAACAAGCTGCTCTCATCGAAGCGCTCGACCGGCAGGTGCGCAACAAAGACCTGTATCTCGCCGCGCTTCTGGTCACCGACATCAACACGCAAAACTCCGTGCTGCTGGCCTGCGGCGCGCCGGAGTTTTTGCCGCGCATCAATTTTCCTTCCCTGGCTCCCCATGTCTGGGAGCTAAACGGCGTCGTCTCCCGCAAAAAACAATTGCTGCCGCATTTGCTGCAATGCCTGGCCGGCATGTGAGGCGCGAATAGACGGCGGAGTGCGCATTTTCCAGTTTCTCAACCCGGAGGGTTGCCAGAAGGTAGCCGGGGGTTGAGGAGCGCCGCGCGACGATACCCCCGGAACGGGTTGGAATTGGTTTTGCACCCCGGAGGGGTGCCAGAATTCTTTCGACAGAAACAACTCCAACTCTGCGCGAACCAATCACTTGCTCTGGAAATCTGCCACCCCTCCGGGGTGGAGTCTCTTTTTACTCATTATACCGGAGGTCTTCGCCAAGCCTTCGACCTCCGGCTACCTTCTGGCAACCCTCCGGGTTGAAAAACAGCCCAAGCCGGCGCGGGCGCGGTAAATTCCATCTGTTTATTATACAGCGGATGGACGAACGAAATCTTCCAAGCGTGCAGGCATAAAGGCGGATCATCGGGATGCAACGTCTGCGTTTCCCCAATTTTGTGTCCCGCCAAATAAACGGCATCACCGCAAACCGGCATGTTCAGGTGCCAAAGATGGATGCGGATTTGATTGGTTCGCCCGGTGAGAGGGCGTGCTTCCAAAAGAGTCGTGCCGTCCGCATGACGCGCGAGGACCCGGAATTCAGTGCGAGCCGACAACCCCGTTTCCATTTCCACCAGGCGAGAGCCGAGCACTCCGGATTCGGCACTGATGGGCGCATCGCAGCTAAAATCATCTTCCTTGGGGTGGCCTTGCACCCGCACCAGATACGTTTTTTTCACCTTGCCGACGGCGAATTGCGGTTGCAACCGCGCGGCGAATCGGCGCGTGCGAGTGATGAGGACCAAGCCGGTGGTGTTGGCGTCGAGCCGATGCGCGGGGCGCGGTTTTTCGGGGTGATAAACCTGATTGAGAATGTGTTGCAGCGTGTTCAAGTTGAACCGGCCTCCGGCGTGCATGGGGAGTGGCGCGGGTTTATTCAGTACCACCAGAGCTTCGTCTTCATGCAGGATTTCAATGCCGCCATTCACCGGAGGTTCGATGGTGCCGGGAAATTTGTGCAAGTAACGCTCGCCCACGCGAGCGATGTGTTCAGCAGTCACCGGTTGTTCCGCGCGATTCAAAATCAATCCACCCTCACATTCGCGTTGCCAATAATCACGCGGCAGATGCGCCACCACGCGACAGAGCGTGTCCAAGAGAGTCCGGCCATCGCAATCGAGCGGCACGGTGAAGGGACGCAGCCGGTCATAGGCGACGCTGCCGGGCATGGGATCAACCAACGCACGAATGGCGGCATGACGCGCGGCGATGGAGAGGGCCATTTGCTCGGCGGCGGTTTTGAAACAATGCGGGCAAGACCGGTTCGGGACGTAGCGCGGATCCTGCTGCTCCGCTTTGGTCAGCGGAGTCTGACACTTGAAACAATTGGCGGAATCTGTTTCGTGCAGGCTTGGGTCGAGGCCAACGCGGTGATCAAAAACAAAACATTCGCCGTCGTAATGCGAGCCGCCACATTCCTCAAAATATTTCAGGATGCCGCCGTCGAGTTGGAAAATATTTTTGAATCCCGCGCGCTCCATGAACGGCCCGGCCTTTTCGCAACGGATGCCGCCAGTGCAAAACATCACGATCGGCTGACCTTTCATCTCTGTTGGCAAGCGTTCCACCGCCTGAGGGAATTCCCGAAAATGATCTATGCCGATGGGTAAGGCGTTTTTGAACGTGCCGAGCTTCACTTCGTAATCATTGCGTGTGTCAAGCAATGTCACCGGCCGCCCTTCGTCAAGCCATTGCTTTAACGTGACGGCGGAAAGCTTGGGCGAAGGATTTCGCGCGGGATCAATCCCCTCGACACCGAAGGCGATGATTTCTTTTTTGATCCGCACCAACATGCGATTGAACGGCTGATGGTCCGTTTCACTGGCTTTGGCGGCCAACTTTTCCAGACCGACCATCGCGCGCAAATGCTCCAGCAAGCAATCGGTTTTTTCCGGCGCGCCGGCTACGAAAAGATTGATGCCTTCCGGACTGATCAGAATGGAGCCTTTTAATTCCCATCCGCGACACAGCCCCAATAATTGCGCGCGAAGCGATTTTAGCTCGGGCAAGGGCGCAAATTGGTACGCGGCGATGTTGCGGATTTTCGGCATCACCATCCCATGATCTTGTTGACCTCGGCCTGCCAGAGGGCATAGGCCGCCGCGTTGATGTGCAGGCCATCCTTGGTGAATTCCGCTTTCAACTCGCCCTTGTCATCCACGAGCAATTTGTGCAGATCAATGTAATCATAACCGTATTTTGCCGCGAGCTTGGCGATGATTTCGTTGAACTCAAGCACCGCAGCGTTGTGTTTGGCATACCTGTCGCGGGTCGGAAAGAGCGATTGGACATGGACCCGGATTTTCGGCGCGCCGCTGTGGATTTTTTTTAGAATTTCACGATAACCTTTTTCCATGTCGGAAATCTTATGGCCTGCGCCCAAGTCATTGATGCCGATCAGGAGAAAAACATCCGAGGCGTCGCAGTCAAACACAGAGTTGTCCATCCGTCGCAAAATGCCGCGATGATCATCCGGCGGCAGGGCCACGCCGATAATATCCGCACCGATGCCCCGATTGATGACGCGATGTCCCGGGAAAAATTTATTGACATCAAACCCTTCGGTGATGCTGTCGCCGAGCATGACGACATTTTTCCAGTGGCGGTCCTGTTCTTTGAAATCACGCACCCGATTGTCCCAATGTGCGCGAAACATGGCCATGAGATCGTTGGCTTTGGGTTTGGCCGGGGCGTTGGTGGTTGTGGCCGGCTCCGCCGCGCTGACATGCAACACGAACAACAGGCCGAAGATACAAGAAATGAATTTCATGATTAACCAATAACAAATTTCACAGGCGCAGCACAATCCGCAAACGTTGGATGAAATATTTTCCTATGGTGAAGGCTTGATTTGCCTTTACGGAAAACTTGAGGATTAACAGGATTTGCGGGGGTTGGTTTATTTGCGACCTTTACGGCTTTTGTTTCAAGCTTTTTTCTGGAATCTACCTATAAGAAAAATGAAAACGAACTTGCAGAGCTGATTAAGGAGATCCGCCTATTAAAAGAGAAAGTGGATTCGTTGAGTGATTCGGATTCAAAAGTTATTGAGCCCAAAAACCCTGTGGAGAAATAATCAAGCGACTTGGCGAGCGACCACGGTTCTGCCGCTAGGTTTCTGCACGTTGCAAGCGCGGGCGACTTCGCCATAATTTTTAACGGAGATTTTTAAACCAACGCCATTGACATTATTCGTGGCAACTCGTAAGTTTTTATTGGTTCGAGGGACAAATGTCGGCCCTGTGCCGTGTGAACGATGTGCTGAGGCGTGTCGGTCCTATATCCCTCAACCACTTTTTAAAGCTGCTGCTGTCAGCGGCTTTTTTCTTGTATAATAAGTCCCATATTCAGCCTGTCGGGTGTCATCCACATCCACCACCAAGCTGCATTGCGGCCAGAGCAATTCCAGAAAACGATCCTCCCGCTTTTCAATAGTGCGCTGCAAGGCCCAGAGAAAATAATCCACGGCTTGCAGCGCCGGTTCGGAAGTCGGGTAGGCTGCCTGCACGGCAAGCTGGCCGACCGCCGCCCTCGAATGTTCGAGAGCGAAACGTTCGCGCGACTGTTCCAGCGCCAGGTGAAAAGCGGCAGTCCGATGGCTGTTGCCTCGAATGGCAAAGGTGATGTTGTAGGCATCATGTTTATGCAGGCGTTCTTTGAACAGACGACGGACCGCATGGTCGTAAAGTTCATCTGGCTTGTAACGGTAGGCGGTGTCGCGCTGATTGCGTGAACGCACATAATCCAGCACAGATTGTTTATGGCGCACGATGGCAGAAAAACGGATGGGTTGCCGTTGCAAAAGTTTGAAGACTTCGCGGCGCACCTCGGGAAGGTCGTCTTTGGCGTGAAAGAAAAGTGCAGTCTTTCTTGCTTCCGGTTGCATGGACGGCACTTTTTTGAAATAGGGATCAGCCAAGACATCAGCCCGGAGCTTTTTGAGATCGTCCGCCAATCCAACCGGATCAGGCACATCCAGCAACCCCACCGCGAAATAACAACTGCATCCCTCAGAGCCAATCAGAACGCGGCCTTTGGAGTCAAATAAAACAGGATCACCAGCTTCATCCACGAAATAATGCTTTGGCGTTACGAGGGCAATACTCATGGTTTTGGATCAGCCTTGGTAGCGGTCATGATTAAGGTCGTAGCACTTAGGCCGATGAGGACGTGAGTTTGCCAGTCGAGCCATAAATGATTTTTTCCGGTCGCGCTCAAGCTTGCTGGATAACCTGAATTTCAGGCAAAAGCAAGCGATTGCCTGGGATGAAATGTTTCACTTGATCAATGGCTAAAAACACCCGCTCTTGAACTTTGTTCATTAGTGAGTATGTTGCAGGCATGGATTGGCAGCAAATTACGGCGCTGGGGATTGTGGCGGTGACGGCGGGATTTTTCCTGCGGTCAAAGCTGCGTCGGCGCAAGTTCAGTTTTGAGCACGATACGCATTGTGGGTGCAGTTCTCCCGCGCAATCCGGTTCGAAGAGTTCCATCGTGTTCAAGGCGCGGAAGGGGCAGCGGCCGGAAATTGTGGTCAAAATGAAATGAAAAATTACTGCCACTTGCACAACTCCAGAACGTGAGATAGCTTCTCCTTCATAGCCATGCATAAGATCAGCTCGTCCCTTCATTTCTCCAAACGGCCAGTCAGCGCCACAAAGGAGGCCGGAACCCATTGGGCACCCAACACCGATGTCTATGACTGCGAATCAGGCATCGTCATCAAGGTCGAACTGGCCGGATTGAAACGCGAGGATCTGGAGCTAACCATTGACGGGAATCGGTTGAAGATCAGCGGGCAGCGCCCGGATGGTTGTCGCGGCGCGAAATGCAAATTTCTCATCATGGAAATCAATTACGGCGCTTTCGAGACGATCATTGATCTTCCGGCCGGTTGCGATTTGAGCCAGGCCAAGGCGGCTTATCAAAACGGTTTTCTGCGGATTGATGTGCCGTGCAAGGAATGTGAAAGCAAAGCGGTTTCCATTGCCGTGACCGATTCTTAAGGTAAAGTGGATAATGGCATGACTTCACCGGAAACTGAATTTATCAGCATTCTTGGCGCCGGGAACACCCCGGATTCCTCGGGCACGAAGGTTTGGTCCAAATCTTTGCCTGAATCCCTGCCCATTCTCGGCCTCTCCGACATCGTGATTTTTCCCGGAACGGTGACGCCGCTGCTGGTGGAAACGCCGCAAAGCATCCGTTTGATTGACGATGTGGTGGCGGGCGATCGTTTTCTCGGCCTGGTGCTGCAAAAATCACCGGAAAAGGATAATCCGGTCCCGGCGGATTTGTGGCTGCACGGTTGCGCCGGGCGCGTGCTGAAGATGTTGAAATTTCCCGATGGCACGGTTCGCGTGCTGGTGGAAGGGTTGCGCCGGTTCCACATCAAACAGTTCACCACGGAAACGCCCTACCTGATCGCCAAGGTTGATAAGCTGAAAGACGTGGTGGATGACTCGCTGGAATTGGCCGCGCTGGTACGCAATGCCGACCGGGAATTTCAGGAGATCATCAAGCTTTCGCCCACGTTGTCCGAGCAGATCAAAGTGGCCTCGCTGAACACGGAAGACTCGTCGAAGCTCTCGGACTTGATCGCGGTCAATCTCAATTTAAGTTTGGAGGAACGCCAGCATCTTTTGGAAATGCCCTCGGTCAAGGACCGGCTGACCCGGCTGCTGCCCCTGCTCAGCCGTGAATTGGAAGTGTTGAAGCTTGGCTCGAAAATCCAGAACGAGGTCGTCACCTCGATGTCCAAAAATCAGCGCGAGTTTTTCCTGCGCGAACAGATTCGCGCCATTCAGCGGGAATTGGGCGAAGCCGATTCAGGCATGGCCGATGCCAAGGAATTGCGCGAACAGATCGAAAAAAATAATTTGCCCGAGGAGCCGAAAAAAGTGGCGCTGAAGGAATTGGAGCGTCTCGAACAGATTCCCAACGCTGTCGCCGAATATACCATCACGCGGAATTATCTCGATTGGCTGATCAATCTGCCGTGGTCAAAATATACCGAAGACAAGCTGGATCTCGCGGCGGCGGGACGTTTGCTGGACGAACAGCATTTTGGCCTGCACAAGGTCAAAGACCGGCTGTTGGAATTTCTCTCGGTCATCAAACTTAAACATCAGATCAAAGGCCCCATCCTTTGTCTCGTCGGTCCGCCCGGCGTGGGCAAAACTTCGCTGGGCAAAAGCGTGGCCGAAGCGATGGGCCGAAAATTCATCCGCATTTCACTGGGAGGAATGAGAGACGAAGCGGAGATACGAGGACATCGGCGGACTTACGTCGGCGCTTTGCCCGGTCGTTTCATCCAGAGCCTGCGCCGCGTTGAGTCCAGCAACCCGGTCATTCTGCTCGATGAACTTGACAAGGTTGGGTCGGATTTCCGGGGCGATCCGTCTTCCGCGCTGCTCGAAGTGCTTGACCCGGCGCAGAACACCACGTTCACCGATCATTATCTGGATTTGCCCTACGATTTGTCGCGCGTGCTGTTCATCACGACGGCCAACTGGCTGGATCCGATCCATCCGGCGTTGCGCGACCGGTTGGAAGTCATCGAATTGCCCAGCTACACTTCGACGGAAAAATTACAGATCGCCCGCCGCCATCTGGTCCCGCGCCAGATCGAAGAACACGGCATCAACAAGAAGCTGGTGAAATTTCCTGACTCGACGTTGCGGCAGGTGATCCAGGATTACACCCGCGAAGCCGGCGTGCGTCAGTTGGAGCGCGAAATTGCGGCGCTGACACGCAAAGCCGCTCGGAAAATTGTCGCGCGCAAGGAATCGAAGGAACCGATCACGATCAAGCCGACCATGCTCAAGGAAATGTTGGGGCCGGCGGATTATGTTTCGGAAGTGGCCGAGCGGATCACCGATCGCGGCATCGCCATCGGATTAGCTTGGACGCCCGTTGGCGGAGAAATTCTTTTTATCGAAGCCACCCGCATGCCGGGTCGCGGCAACCTCATCCTCACCGGTTCACTGGGCGAAGTAATGAAAGAAAGCGCGCAAACGGCGCTGAGTTATTTGCGCAACAAGGCGCAGGATTTGGACATTGATCTGAGCAATTACGAGAAGCGCGACATCCACATCCACGTTCCCGCCGGCGCGACGCCCAAAGACGGCCCGAGCGCGGGTGTGACTATCGTCGTGGCGCTGGCCTCGCTCTTTATGCGCCGGATGGTTCGTTCCGACATCGCCATGACTGGCGAGATTAGTTTGCGCGGGCGGGTGCTGCGCGTTGGCGGCATCAAAGAAAAAGTGATGGCCGCCGCCCGGGCTGGGTTAAAACACGTGATCCTGCCCGACCAATGTCGCAACGACTGGACCGAAGTGCCGGAAGAAGTCCGCAAAAAACTGACGGCGCATTTTGTCAAAGACATAGCTGGCGCCATCAAAGTTGCCTTGCACACCAAATGATCATTCGCTTTTCGCTGCTGCTGCTGATCGCCACCTTTTCACTTCGGGCCGACGACTCGTCCGAGGTCGGGCAGACCATGGCCGAACAAATGCGCGCCGGACAGCCCAGCAAAGAGTCAATCGTCTATGGAACGCTGCAAATCCGCGCCGGCAAGATCAAGACGGACATCCCGGCGATCTGCCAGGTCAAGGTAAGTCAAACAAATTGGGAAACGATTTACGAAACCGGTTCGATCAATGAAACACCGGCGGAACGGCTGGTCATCATCCATCAGCTCAATCAGCCCAACCAATATCTTTACGCCCAGGCCCCCGCGCCGAACGCCCCGTTGCCGGAGCCGAAGCCCATTTCCGCCGCGCAGGCGGCGCACCCGCTGGCCGGTTCGGATTTTTGGCTGTCGGATCTCGCGTTGGAATTTCTGCACTGGCCCGGGCAGCGCAAATTAAAAGACGGCAAGGCCATGGGCCAAGAGTGTTACCTTTTGGAAAGCAGCAATACCAACCGGGTGGAGATGGATCGGGTCGTTTCCTGGATAGACAAAGAAAGTTTTGACCAGGGAAGCGGCGGATTGCTTCGGGCCGAGGGGTATCAAGGCACCAATCTGGTCAAAGAATTTTCCCTGAGTGGCAGCAGCTTCGTGAAGGTCAATGGAGAGTATAAGCTGGAAAAAATGAAGATCACTTCCCCGCTCAAAAAATCCCAGACCACGCTGAAATTCGATCTGTCGCCCAACAAGTGACCGGGCCGCCTTAACGCCCAGCCATCGCCCCCGTTAAAAACATATCCGGCTGCCGGGGTGGTTCGAGACATTCCGGGCCTTCATTTCCTGTTTTATTGACAAAATCACCGACCGCATAAGCCTCCCATTCCACAAATGGATCGCGCCATGCCTCGTCAAAATTCTCCGCCGCCGGATTCAGCCACTGCTCCATATATTTCTCCTGCACCAGCACCGGCATCCGTTTATGAACGCGCGCCACGGCGGGGGCGGCGGCGGTCGTCAGAATGGTGTAACACGGGACGGCCCGGCCATTGTAATCAAGTGAATTTTCCCAAATGCCGGCCAGACAAAAGGGGGCGCGATCCTCGCGGACAAACCGCATGGCCTGCCGCCCGCTGGTCCATTCATAAAATCCATCCGCCGGAATCAAGCAGCGCCGCTGCCGGACCGATTCTTTAAACGCCGGTTTGTCCGCCACCGTTTCCGATTGCAGATTGATCAACGGCGCCTTGCTCCAGGACGGTTGCAGCCCCCACCGCATTTGCCGGACCGAGATATTGCCGCTTTCCTGCAAAATAACCGGAGCCAACTGAGTGGGCGCGATGTTGTAACGTTCAAAGGTCAGAAGAGTCAGGATCATTTCGGCGACCTCTTGCAAGGCCAGCCGCATCTCCTTCTTGGTCAATGAATATCGTCCGCACATTCCCATTGATTATGCCAAGAAAAAGCGTCTCGCCAACCATTTCCACTTGTGGGGAGCCGCAAAAGCATGGATTTGGAGCATTTTATCAATTTATGCCCATAAAATGGCAATTTTTATCTAACACCTATGGTATGGTTGGTGCTATAAGAGACAGTAACTTTACTGCAAAAAAATAAGAAAATGTTTTAAAAGAACAATTTAACACCCAAGAGTTACTTGGTTGTATATATAAGTTGTTCATTATGATATATTTATATTATTAAAGCAGCCTTCGCTTTGTTGCTTGGGCGCACTCATTTTCACCCATACCAAATGCCCAAAATTCATAAATATTTAAAAATAGTGTCAAAACTCGCTTTTTGTTGCCTGTTTCTCATGGCTGCGAAGGTAGATGCGCAAACTTCCTGGAAAGGCACCGTTAGCACCGCTTGGGCCAACACCACCAATTGGACGGCGGGGATTCCGACGGCGACGCTGGATGTGATCATTGGGGACGCCAATTTTACCGGCACCAACCAGCCGTCCATCACGGCCACGGCGGTGGCCAAATCATTGACGATTGGAACTGGGACAACGAATTGTGTGTTGTCCATGTCCAAGGGATTGACGGTTTCCGGGAATGTCACGATTGGAACGAACGGCACGATTCTGCACAGCGGCACCACTTCTTTGACGATCAGCACCACGGGCAATTGGAGCAACTCGGGCACCTACACCAACAGCGGCACGGGCGCGGTGATTTTTTCCGGCACGGCCCAAGCTGTTTCCGGCACGGCAGCTTTCAAGAATTTGACGGTCAACAGCACGTGCACTTTGACCTTGAACACGAACATCAGCGTGTCCACGACCTTTACTTGCACCGGCACACTGAATCCGAATGAATCGCCGACTTATCAAGTCACCGGCGCAGGCAATCTGGTCATGGCCGCGACGACGGTCTTGCTGGTCAAAGCGAGCACGTTTGCGGGCAATTACGCCTTGACCGGCACCAACGCGCTCAACACCAAATACACCGTCAACTACGCAGCGACGACGGTGAGCCAGACGATCACGTCCAACCTGGTGTATGGCACGTTGATCGCCAGCGGGGGCACGACCAAGACGCTGCAAGGCAACCTGATTTTCACCAACGCCTCTGGTGCTGGCAATATCACCGTGTAATGGTGTGCTGGATCTGCAGACTTTCACGGCCACGCGGCCCACTGGCGGGACGGCGGGCGGGACGGTGTCGGTGTTGGCCGGGGCGACGCTGCGGATCGGCGGGACCAACAGCGAGCCGACTAATTTTAAAACCTACACCTACAATGCGGCCAGCACAGTGGAATATTACGGGGACAATCAGTCGGTTTCCAACGCCACTTATGGCAATCTGATTTTCAGCAGCAGCACGGTGTCGGTCAAGACCATGCCCGCTGCGGCGATAACGGTCGCGGGCAATTTCACCAGCCAGGTGGGCGTGGGGACGGGGGTGTCGTTTGTGGCGGGGGCGGCCATCACCGTGACGGGGAGTGTGTCCATCGGGGCCGGGACGACCTTTGACGGCGGTTCATTTGCGCATTCAGTCACCGGCAATTGGACGAATAACGGGACGTTCACGGGCAATGCCAGCACGGTTTCACTCAAAGGCGCGAGTGCGACGATCACCGGCACTGGAACCAATAATTTTGTCAACCTGACGATTGCGACGGGGGCCAATGTCACCGTGGCCACTAACACAAGCTTGACGCTGTCGGGAACATTGACGACGACGACGACCGGAACTTTTACCCATACGGCGGGCGGGACGGGGACGGTGACGATGAGCGGCACAGCCAAGGCCATCACGGGCACGGGCATGGTTTTTAATAATCTGAATCTCCCCGGCACGATCACCACGGCCAATGGCTGGACGGTGGCCGGGAATTTGACCGTGTCCGGTTCGTTGACCGCGAGCGCCGGAACGATCATCTTGAGCGGGACCGGCGCAACGTTCACCGGCGGTGGCGTGACATCTTTCAAGAATTTGACCGTCAGCGGAACGGTCACGGCCACCAACAGCTTTACCATCGCCGGAGCAGCTCTCAACATCAGCGGCGCTCTCACGGCCACGGCGGGCACGGCCACCTTTACGGGAACTTCGACCAATTCCGGCACGGCGAATCTGTTCAATGTGACCATCAATGGCACCAAGTTGCTGATGAGCGCGAATTCCACGCTGGGCATAGCGGGAACGGAGACCTTGACCGCAGGCACGCTGGACACGGCCACGGCCACGCCGAATACAGTCAATTATAATTCGACCGGCGCACAAACGGTGCTGGCGGGCGCTTATTATCATTTGACCGTGTCCAACGGCGGAACCAAGACGGCAGGCGGGGCGGTGACGAACAACGGGGATTTCACGATCGGGACGGGCACCACCTATAATGCCAGTTCGTTCACCAATCAATTGAGCGGCAACTGGATCAATAACGGGAGTTACAGCGCCGGGACAGGCACGGTGCAGTTGCTCGGCAGCGCGGATGTGGCCATCACCGGCGCGACCACCTTCAATATCCTGACCGAAAACAAAGCCACCGCCAACAACGTCGTCACGCTGAACAACAACGTAAGCGTGGGGACGTTGAACATGACGCTCGGCCAGATGCAGACCGGCCCGAATACGCTGACCATCACCTCCACCAGGACGGGTGGCGGAACCATCCTGGGAACCATCACGCGGGCTCATGCCTTTTCTACGGCGACGGCTTATGCCTTTGAGGGGACGAACAGCACCGTCACTTTCACCACGATCAGCGGTTCGGTTTCCTCGGTGACCATGGCGGTGGGCGTGGGGACGGTGGCGGACTTTCCGTTTGGCGGGGCGATCAACCGGCAATACACCAACAGCCTGACGGCCAGCGGCGCTTATGTGGCGACGCTGCGGCTGCACTACAATGATTCGGAGTTGAACGGGAATGTGGAAACCAACATGCAATTCTGGCGCAACAGCAGCTCCTGGGCTCAATCCGGCAAAACCAGCACCAATAGCACCGACAACTGGATCGAACAAACCAATTTGACCGACCTCACCGGGCGCTGGACGATGTCGGACGATGCCAATGTCGTGCAATGGAACGGCTCCGTCAGTTCCGCCTGGGAAAATGCCACCAACTGGACGGCCATCCAAGGGGTGCCGAGCCGTCCGCCCACTTCGGCCGAGGCGGTGCAAATCGGCACCTCGAATTTTGTCAATCAACCGACGATCAATTCCGCCGCCTCGGTCAAGAGCATCCAGTTTGGCAGCGCACAGGCGGCGACGCTGACGGTCAATTCCGGTTCCTTGACCACCGCCGGCAACATCAGCGGCGTCTGGACGAACACCGTGACGCATGCCATCAATATCGGAGCCACCACCCTGACGGTGGGGGGCAATCTGGCTTTGAGCGATGGGACCACGGGCGACGCGATCAACTTGAACGCCAGTTCAGGAACAGTCACCGTCACCGGTTCGGTGACAGAATCGGGCGGAGCCAACCTGGCTTTCACCGGCGCGGGCGCCTTGAATGTGGCCGGTGATTTTGTCTATGGCAGCGGGACGTTCACCCCGGGCAGCAGCACGGTGACCTATAATGGGAGCGGCTCGCAGATTGTGGCCGGAGGCATCACCTACAATAATCTTTCCCTCAACAAAGCGTCGGGCGCGGCGACGCTGGGGAGCACGGCCACGGTTAATGGCAATTTGAACATGGCGACGGGCGGCAGCCTGCTGCTGAATGGCGCACTGACGGTGGCGAGCAACGTGGTGGTGGGGACGGGAACAACCTTGAACTGCGGCAGCGTGACCCTGTCGGTCGGCGGCAACTGGACGAACAGCGGAACGTTCACCGCCGGAACCAGCACGGCGGTTTTGAATGGCACCGGGGCGCAATCCGTTCCGGGGGTCACCTTTAATAACCTGACCATCAACAAAACCTCAGGCACGGCGACGCTGGCGGGCAATGCCACGATGAATGGTGATCTGAACATCAGCGCCGGGACACTGGATCTGGGCAGCTTCACCGCGAATCGCGGCGCGGCGGGCGGCACCTTGACGCTGGGCGCGAACACGACCCTGAATGTGGCCGCCTCATTCCCGGCCAATTATTCGACGCACAGCCTGGCGGCGAACAGCCTTGTGTTTTATAATGGGGCGGCGGCGCAAACCGTTTCGGCGGAAGCTTACGGCAATTTGTCCCTGGCCAACGGCGGGGCCAGCGCCAAGACGCTGGCGGGAACAGCCAGCATCGCCGGCGATTTTCTGATCAACAGCGGGGCGACGTTCGACGCCAGCACCTTTGCCCTGACCGCTCAAGGCAACTGGACCAATAACGGGACTTTCACCCCAACTACCAGCTCGGTCACCCTGGCGGGATCGTCGAAAACAGTCGGCGGCATCAACACCTTTAACAACCTGAGCGTCACCGGCAGTTATACCGCCACCACTAACATCACAGTGAATGGGACGATGAATAATTCTGGCACCTGGAGCGCGGGCGCGGCCACCAATACGTTCGCCGGAGATTTTTCCAATTCCGGCACCCTGACCAGCAGCGGCACGGTGATCTTCAGCGGGACTGCGGCGCAAAATCTGACGTTCAGTTCCGGCTTCACCAGCACCGGCGCGGTGAATTTTAACGGCACGACCGCGCCGGTCCTGCAAAACGTCAATGTCAACAATACCGGTGGTCTCGCGCCGAACACGGGTTGGACCATTGGCGGAACTTTTGTCGTGGCCAGCGGAGTGACGTTCACCGGGGGCGTGAATAGTTATGCGTTTAACGGTTCCTTCACCAATAACGGAACTTTCACCAGCGCCGGGACGGTCACTTTCAATCCCGCCGCCGCCGTGACCTGCGCCTTGCAGGGCACCGCCTTCACCAGCACCGGCCTGGTGATCTTCGGCGGCAGCGGAGCGATCACCCTTTCCGGTGGCGGGCCGACGTTTGCCCTGGTGACCATCACGAACAACAACGCGGCCGGGATCACGCCTTCGGCCAACTGGACGACCACCGATGATCTGACCATCGCGGCTGGCGCCATCTTTAATGCCGGCACCGGATTGACTCATACCGTCGGCGGAGACTGGGTGAACAACGGCACCTTTAATGCCGGCACTTCCACCATTTCCTTCAACAGCGCGACCGCCATCGGTGGCAGCGCCACCACCACGTTCAACCATTTGACCATCGCCAGCGGCGGGGCGGTCACCAATACCGTCAATTTCAATATTTCCGGAAACTTCACCAACAACGGCACGTTCAACACTTTTAACATCGCCATCACCTTCAACGGCAGTTCGTCCTCGGTCATCACGGGCAGCACCACGCCGACGAGTTTCGATGACGTGCTCGTCGCCAAAAGCGCGGCCATTGTTACTTTGGGCCTCAATCTTTCCAACACCGGTGACCTGCATATTTCCGGCGGAACGGTGGATTGCACCAACTTCACCATCACCACCACCGGAACATGCGCCCTCATCGTGGATGCGGGCGCCACGCTGAAAATTGGCGGCGGCAACACCCTGCCCACCTACACCACTTACAGCTTCGATCCGGCGGGGACGGTGGAATATTCCGGCAGCAGCAGCCAGGCCATCGCCGCGCAAAGTTACGGCAATCTGACCAGCAGTTCGACCGGGGCGCGGGTGTTGCCATCAAGTGGAACGGTCGGCGTGGCCGGAACGTTCACGCCCGGCGCGAACAGTTACACGATCACCGGCAGCACGGTGAATTTCAACGGTGCCGGATCGCAAACCATTCCGGCTTTCAATTACAACAATTTGACCAGCAGCTCGAGCGGGGCGCGCACCCTGGCTTCGAGCGGGACGATTGGCGTGGCCAGCGTCTTCACGCCCGGCGCGAACAGCTACACCGTCACGGGCAGCACGGTAAGTTTCAACGGCACGACCCAATCCATCCCCATCTTTACCTATAATAATCTGACCGCCAACGACAGCGGCACCGCCACCCTGGCCGGCAACGTCACCGTGGGTGGCGCTCTCTCGATCGCTTCCGGCACTTTAGCCGATGGCGGTTTCGTGGCTGCGGTCAACGGCAACGTGTCGAATGCCGCCACTTATTCCGGCGCGGGTAAAATTTCTCTGACCGGCGGTTCCGCCAGCCACACGCTCTCGGGCAGCGGAACTTACAATAATCTGGAATTAAACGATGCCAACGGAGCGGCCTTGAGCCTGACCAATCTGACTGTCAACGGTACGCTGACCCTGACCACCGGAACCATCACGACCACCACCAACAAAGTCATCATCCCGACCGCTGGCTCGGTCAGCCGGACCAACGGTTATGTCATCGGCAATTTGCAGAAGGCCGTCGCATCGGGCGCGGGCGTGGCCCGGACTTTTGAAGTGGGCACGACCAACGGCTACAATCCCGTCAGCGTGACCTTCAGCAACGTGACCGTGGCGGGCAATCTGACGGCCGCGGCCACTTTCGGCGATCATCCTTCGATCGGTTCGGCCACGATCAATCCGACCAACTCGGCGAATGTCTATTGGACGTTGAGCCAGGACGCGCCGCTGGCCTTCAACTCGTTCAACGCCGTTTTCAATTTCAACAATCCGGGTGATCTCGATGCCGGCGGCAATCCGGCGGTGTTCAAGGTGGGTAATTTTGTCTCCTCCGCCTGGAATTATCCGGTGCTCGGCAACCGCACCACCACCAACACGGCGGCCGTGGCGATGGCCAGCCTGGGCGATTTTCAATTGGGCCAAAACATCATCACCACGCTGACGGTGACGGTGAACAATACGAACCGGATTTACGGGGCGGCCAATCCGGCGTTTAGCGGGAGCTTCAGCGGATTGCAGAGCGGAGACAACATCACCGCGACCTACACCACCACGGCGACGACGAACAGCACGGTGGGTGGTTACAATATCACCCCGGTGTTCAGTGACCCGGGCAACAAGTTGGGCAATTACGCCGTGACGACCAACCTCGGCACTCTGACCATCACGCCCGCCGCTTTGACCGTGACCATCAATAGCACCAACCGTGGCTACGGCGCGACCAATCCGGGGTTCAGCGGGACGATCACTGGTTTGCTGAACAACGACAACATCACCGCGACCTACACCACGACGGCGACGACCAATAGTGCGGTGGGTGGTTACAGCATCACGCCGGTGTGGAGTGATCCGGGCAGCAAGTTGGGTAATTACGCGGTGACGACAAATCTTGGGACTTTGACCATCACCAAAGTAATCCTGACCGGAACGACCGACAACAAATCACGGGCTTACGGCCAGACCAACCCGGTTTTCACGGTGACTTACAGCGGATTCGTCAACGGCGAGAACAGCACGATCGTGACCGGGACCTTGAGCAGTTCGACGGCTGCGACCACCAACAGTCCGGTGGGGAATTATGCCGTCACCGTTTTTGGCCAGACCGCGCCCAATTATACCATGAACTATGTGGCCGGAACCCTGACCGTGACCAGCAGCGCGCTGACGGTGACGGCCAATGGCGCCAGCCGCGGTTACGGCGCGACCAATCCGGCGTTCAGCGGGACGATCACTGGTTTGGTGAACAACGACAATATCACCGCCACCTATACGACCACGGCGACGACCAACAGCGCGACGGGCAGTTACAATATCTCACCGGTGTTCAGTGACCCGGGCAGCAAGCTGGGCAATTACACGGTGACGACCAACCTCGGCACGTTGACCATCACGAATGCGCCCTTGACCGTCACTGTCAATAACACCATTCGCGGCTACGGCGCGACCAACCCGGTGTTCACCGGAACGATCACCGGGTTGCAGAACAACGACAACATCACCGCCACCTACGCCACCACGGCGACAACCAACAGCGCGGTCGGCGGCTACGGCATCACGGTGACTTTGAGCGATCCGGGCAGCAAGCTGGGCAATTACACCGTGACCACCAACCTCGGCACGCTGACCATCACCAACGTCGCGCTGACCGTCACAGTCAACAACACCAATCGCGGCTATGGTGCGGCCAATCCAACTTTCACCGGAACGATCACCGGGTTGCAGAACAACGACAACATCACCGCCACCTACGCCACCACGGCGGCGACCAACAGCGCGGCGGGCGGCTACGGCATCACGGTGGCCTTGAATGATCCGGGCAGCAAGCTGGGTAATTATACGGTGACGACCAACCTCGGCACCTTGACCATCACGAATGTGGCGCTGACGGTCACAGTCAACAATAGCAGTCGTGGTTACGGCGCAACCAATCCAGTGTTCACCGGCACCATCACCGGGTTGCAAAACAACGACAATATCACTGCCACATATGCCACCGCCGCGACCACGAACAGCGCGGTCGGGGGTTACAACATCACGCCGGGGTTGAGTGATCCCGGCAGCAAACTGGCCAATTACACGGTCACGACCAACCTTGGGACGTTGACCATCACGAACGCGATCCTGACCGGAACCGCCGACAATAAATCGCGGGCTTACGGCGCGACCAACCCGGTCTTCACCGCGACCTACACCGGCTTCGTCAACGGCGAAACCAGCGCGATCATCACCGGAACCTTAAATGGCTCATCCACCGCCACGACCAATAGCTCGGTCGGGAACTACCCCGTCACCGTCTCCGGCCAAAGCGCGCCCAATTACACCATCAACTATGTTTCCGGAAACCTGACCATCACCAACGTGGCGCTGACGGTCACAGTCAACAACAGCAGCCGGGGTTACGGCGCAGCCAATCCAACTTTCAGCGGCACCATCACCGGGTTGCAGAACAACGACAGCATCACGGCGACCTACACCACCACAGCGACGACGAATAGTGCGGTGGGCGGTTATAGCATCGCGCCGGTGTTGAGTGATCCGGGCAGCAAGTTGGGCAATTACACCGTGATCACCAATCTCGGCACCTTGACCATCACAAATGCGATCCTGACCGGCACCGCCGATAATAAATCGCGCAGCTATGGCGCGACCAACCCGGTCTTCACCGCGACTTACACCGGGTTTGTCAACGGCGAAACCAGCGCGATCGTCACCGGAACTTTGACCGGTTCCACCACCGCCGCGACCAACAGCGTGCTGGGGACTTATCCCATCACGGTTTCCGGTCAAAGCGCTCCTAATTATACGATCAATTATGTGGCCGGGACGCTGACGGTGACCGGCGCAACCCTGACCGTGACGGTCAATAATTCGAGCCGGGGCTACGGCGCAACCAATCCAATTTTCAGCGGCACCATCATTGGGTTGCAAAACAACGATAACATCACCGCCGCCTACACCACGGCTGCGACCACGAACAGCGCCGTCGGCAGTTACAGCATCACACCGGTGTTAAGCGATCCGGGCAGCCAACTGTCCAATTACATCGTGACCACCAACCTGGGCACCTTGACCATCACCAATGTGTCTTTGACCGTAACGGTGAACAGCGCCAGCCGGGGCTACGGCGCGACCAACCCGGTGTTTACCGGCACCATCACCGGGTTGCAAAACAATGACACCATCACCGCCACTTACACCACGACGGCGACAACAAACAGCGCAGTTGGAACCTACAACATCGCCCCGGTGTTGAGTGATCCGGGCAGCAAGCTTGGGAATTACACCGTGACCACCAACCTCGGCGCCTTGACCATTACTAATGTGTCTTTGACCGTGACCGTGAACAGCGCCAGCCGGGGCTATGGCGCGACCAATCCAGTTTTCAGCGGCACCATCACCGGCCTGCAGAACAACGACAACATCACCGCGGCCTACACCACCACCGCCACCACAAACAGTCCGAACGGCAATTACAACATCACGCCGGTGTTCAATGATCCGGGCAGCAAGCTGGGCGATTACACCGTGACCACCAATCTCGGCACTTTGACGATCACGAACGTGGCTCCATTCCTGACTCTCCCGACCAACCAGATCATGGACGAGTTGACCACGCTCAGCGTCAACGCCGTCGCCACCGATCTTGACCCGAGTCAAACATTTACCTTTGTCCTCCTCGCCGCGCCCACCGGCATGACCATTGATCCGTCGAGCGGGCTGATTTCCTGGACCCCGGACGAAACGCAAGGGCCCAGCACCAACACCGTCACGGTCGCAGTGACCGATTCCGGCACGCCGGCTTTGAGTGTGACCAATAGTTTCACCATCGTCGTCCGCGAAGTGAATTGGGCCCCTGCACCGATCAATCTGCAGCTCCTCAAATCCTTCGGCACCACCGGCACCGATGGCCAGACGGCGGAAGGCACCCCGATGGTGGGCGCGGATGGATTATTGTATGCGACCACTTTTGAAGGTGGCATTTACGGCGGCGGCACGATTTTCAAGATCAACACCAATGGCACCGGTTACACGATCATCTATAACTTTGGCGCTACTGGTTCGGACGGTTTGTCGCCTTATTGCGCGTTGGTGCAGGGTGGTGATGGCACGCTTTACGGGACGACTTATTTTGGCGGCAGCGCGAACAAGGGAACGGTTTTCAAAATCAAGCCCGACGGCACCGGCTACACCAAGCTCCACGATTTCGGCCTCGGCTCCGATGGCGCGAATGCCTACGCCGAACTGTACATCGGCCAAGATGGCGCCCTCTATGGCACCACATTGTACGGCGGTCCGTTTGCTTCCGGTGTGGTGTTTAAACTCAACACCGATGGCAGCGGCTATACCCGGCTGCATGATTTCGGCAGCGTGGCCAATGACGGTTCGTTGACCTATGCCGGTCTCGTCCAGGGTCCGGCCGGATTTTTCTATGGCGTGACCGATTCCGGCGGCACCAATGGAGTCGGCACCGTGTTCAAGCTCAACGCCACTGGCTCGTCTTACCAGATTCTCTACAGTTTCAGCACCACCGGTGGCGACGGCCAGTTTGCCGATGTGACCTTGACCCTCGGGAATGATGGCGTGCTTTACAGCACGACTTACGGCGGCGGCGTCAACGGGGACGCCAACAGCGGCGGCACCGTTTTCAAGATCAATCGCGACGGCACCGGTTACGCCAAGCTCCATGATTTCGGCGGCCCCGGCGAAGGACAATTGATCAACGCCGGTTTGGTCAAAGGCGACAACGGCGTCCTCTATGGCGGGGCGTACGTCGCTGGAGCCTACGGCGATCTGGTCAGCGGCGGCACCCTGTTCAAGATCAACACCGACGGCACCGGTTACCGTTTGCTTTACAGTTTCCACACCACGGGCAACGATCCGCAATTGCTCAACGCCACGTTCGTGCGCGACAGTTCGGGCGCATTCTATGGCACTTCGGAAATCGGGGGCAGCGCGGGCGATGGAGCATTGTTCCGTTTCGTGGATTTGGATGATCAGGTGTTGAATTCAGTTTCCACTCTGAGCGTCACCGCCCCGGCCTCCGACGCGGATATTCCGACCAACACGTTGACTTACGCCTTGATTTCCGGCCCCGGCGGACTGTCCATGAATTCTTCCTCCGGCCTGATTACCTGGACCCCGACCCATGCGCAAGATGGCACCACCAACACCGTGCTCTGGCAGGTGACGGACAACGGCAGCCCGGCCCTCGGCGCCACCAATAATTTCAACGTGATCATCCAACTGGTCAATCAAGCCCCCGGCTTTAATCTGGGCGGCGCGGCCTTGACCAACCTGGAAGATGCCGGCGCGCAAACGGTTTTGAATTGGGCCACCAACATCAGTTCCGGCCCGGCCAGCGAATCCTGGCAGACCGTCAGCTTCCTGGTGACGAATAACAATACGAATTTATTTTCCACTCAGCCCGCCATTTCCCCGACTGGCACCCTGACTTATACCTCTGCGACCAATGCCAACGGCACCGCGACGGTCACCGTTTATGCGCAGGACAACGGCGGAACAAATTATGGCGGGACCAATACCAGCGCGTCGCAAACCTTCACCATCACGGTGACCCCGGTCAACGATCCGCCGACACTGGACGCCATCAGCAACGTTTCCATCAACGAAGATGCCGGCTTGCAAACTATCAGCCTCACCGGCATCACCGCCGGTCCGACCAATGAAGTTCAGAACCTCACCATCACAGCTTCCTCGAGCAATCCCGCTTTGATCCCGACCCCGGGTGTTTCTTACATCAGTCCCAACACCACGGGCGCGCTGACCTTCACCCCGACGATTTACACCATCGGCAGCAGTGTCATCACCGTGGTGGTCAGCGATAATGGCGGCACGGCCAACGGCGGAGTGAACGCGGTCACCAACACGTTCACCGTCACCGTCAATGCCGTGAATCATGTGCCCAGCTTCACCGGCGGCGGCAATGTGTTCAGCGCGGTGACCAACGTCGCCCAGACTTTCCCGAATTGGGCCACCAACATCAGCCCCGGCCTTCCGGCTAATGAATCCGGCCAGATGGTGAATTTCCTCGTTTCCATTAATTATGTGGTTGACAACGATTTCACGCCCCACGCCAGCAGTTATCTGTTCTCCACCCTTCCGGCCATTGATGCCGGCGGAAATCTGACCTTCACCCCCACCGGCAATGCCGGCCTGGCGAACATCAGCGTCCGGATCCACGACGATGGCGGCACCAGCAACGGCGGCGTGGATACCAGCGCGGCGCAGACGTTCAACCTCGGCGTCGGCTCCACCGGCTTTACTCCGGCCACCGGCGGCGAAGCGATTTCGGTGGATGACTTTGCCACCGGCCACTGGACGTTTTTGAGCGGGCCGACTTATTATGAAGGTTCCTCCGGCATCATCTCCGCCGGCACCATCGTCCTCATTCCCCCGCCTGGATTTGAATTCGACACCAACACCATTTACAACGGCACGAACAGCCCCGCCCAAGTCGTGATCACCGACACCGTGTCGCCAACGGTCAATTCGACTAACATTAATGGCGCGACCAACGGCCAGGCATTTCCGCTCAGCATGACGTCCACCAGCGCCACCTTCACCATCACCTCGGCCAGCATCAATGGCGCGCTGGATTCCATTGTCGCCCAAAATTTCCGCATCCGTCCGACCACCACCAACCTGGTCTCCGGCTACATTTATTTCACCGGCACTTCCAGCACGAATCTGATCGCCTCCGGGCCGACCGGGACTGATTTTGGCGATCTCTCCACGGTGCCGGGTGCGCCTTATCAGCTCGCTTTCCAAACGCAGCCTTCGGCCACGGCCACTGCTGGCATCGCTTTTGACCAGCAACCGGTTGTTTTGGTGCAAGATCAATTTGGCAATACCGTGACCAATGCCAACACCAACTTTGTCACACTTTCTCGCTTCCCATTTGCCGCCAACTCAGCGTTGCAAGGCGACACCAATGCCACCGCCGTTGCCGGGGTGGTTGATTTCACCGGCCAGGGCCTTTTCTTCAGCACCAACGGCACCTGCCAGTTGAGCGCCGACAGCGCCGGTCTCGTGTCTGCACTCTCCAGTAATATCACCACCTATGCGGCGGCGGGCGTCGCTCTCGTCATCCAAACGCAACCGTCGGCCACCGCAGCGGCGGGCGTCGCTTTTGCCCAGCAACCGGTGATTGCCGTGGTGGATTCATTTGGCAACGTCACCACCACCAATACCACCACCGTGGTGACGGTCTCGCGCAACACCGCCAGCGGCACGACCAATTTGCAAGGCACCACCAACATCACCGTGGTCAACGGCATCGCCACCTTCACCGACCTGAACTATCAATTACCCGAAACGATCCAAATTGATTTCACCGCCACTTCGCTCACCACCACCACTTCGACCAGCATCGCGGTTTCGCCCGGCGCGGCCAGCCGTCTCGTCTTTATGCAGCAACCCGCCTTGGAAACCAATGGCGCGGTCTTCACGACTCAACCGGTGGTTAAAACGTTGGATGCCTTTGGCAATCTCACCACCAACGTCGCCAGTTCCGTTCCGGTCACCATTTCGTTGGCCAGCGGTTCGGGAACTCTTTCCGGCACCACCACGCTCGACATCGGTTCCACCGCCGGTTCCGGCGTTGTTTCTTTCACCGGTTTGAAAATCACCAACACCAACGTGACCGATGCCACCGAAAGCCTCGCGGTCAGCGCTTCGGGTCTGACCGGCGCGACCTCCACGGTGTTCACCATCGTCGCCACCAATCGCGCCCCGGTGTTTGCCGGTTGGAGCGCCCTGGACGTCGAACGCATCCGCTCATTCGGCGCGCCGGCCTTGCAAGGAAATTTGCCGTTTGCCAACTTGATCGTCGGCAGCGACGGACGGTTGTACGGCGCGGCCCAACTGGGCGGGATCAATGGGGATGGCACCCTCTTCTCTTTCCAACCGGATGGCACCGGTTTCCAAGTGCTCCATTCTTTTGTGGAGAGCGATGGCGAGAATCCTTACGGCGCGGTCTGCGAAGGCAACGATGGCGTTCTCTATGGCACGACCTACAACGGCGGCGCCAACGATTCCGGCACCATTTTCAAAATGAACAAAGATGGCTCCGGGTTCGCCGTGCTTTACAGCTTTGGCGACGGTTCGGACGGCGGTAATCCGCAGGCCGCGCTCATCCAGGGCGCGGATGGAGTTCTCTATGGCACCACGTCGCTCGGCGGCATCAGCGACATGGGCACGCTCTTTAAGATCAATACCGATGGCAGCCACTACGCCGTGCTGCACACTTTCAACGCCACGCATGGTGAAGGCCGTTATCCCAAGGCTGCGTTGTTCCAGGCCGCTGACGGCTTGCTCTATGGCACCACCGAACGCGGCGGCAATAACAATCTGGGCGCGGTTTTCAAAATGAGCCCCAGCGGCAGCGGTTATACTGTCCTCCATCATTTCACCGGCGCGAGCGGCAAGTTCCCGGACGCGCCTCTGATCCAGGGGACCAATGGCTTGCTCTATGGCACCACCTACTTTGGCGGCAGCAGTGACGTGGGCGCGGTCTTCAGCCTGACCACCAATGGGGTCGAATCGGTCGTCTATAATTTTGTGCCGGTCAGCGGAGAAAATAATCCGGCGGCCGGTCTGGTCTTTGGCCAGGATGGCGCACTTTACGGCACCACCTATTATGGCGGCGATAACGCGCACGGTCTGGTCTTCCGCGTCACCACCAACGGCAGCTTCAGTCAACTTTACAGCTTCACCGGCACCAGCGGCGATGGCCAGAATCCCAACGCCTCGCTCGCCCGCGCGGCCGATGGCACGCTCTTTGGCACCACCTTGTATGGCGGCAGTTCCGGTCTTGGCACGATTTTCACCATTGATCCGAGTCTGTCTTATCATGCCCTTCTCAGTTTACAGTCCAGCGACTCCACCCAGTCCCAATCGCCGGACGGCGCGTTGGTTGAAGGCCCGGACGGCACCTTGTATGGCAGCACCTTTTACGGCGGCAGCGAAAATGCCGGCGTGCTTTACAAGATGAGCAAAGACGGCGCTGCATATACCGTCCTGCACGATTTCAAACCCTCCACCGGTGACGGTCGCAATCCTTATTACGCTCTGAAATTTGGTTTGGATGGACTGCTCTATGGGACGACGGACCGCGGGGGCACCAACGATTCCGGGTTGCTGTTTAAGATCAGCACCAACGGCAGTTCCTATGTGAAGTTGCATGACTTCGGCGCTTCGGGCGATGGCGTGACTCTTTACTCCACGCCCATCCAGTCCGCCTCCGGCAAATTATTTGGCGTCACGGATTCCGGCGGGGTCAACGGTTCAGGCACGCTTTACGCCATTAATCCCGACGGCACCGGTTACATCATTCTGCACAGTTTCGGCGGTGCCGGTGATGGCGCGAATTCCGATGGCCGCCTTCTGCTGGCCGGCGACGGCCTGATTTACGGCACCACTCTTTTTGGCGGGGCCAATAGCGAAGGGACGGTCTTTACCATCGCGACCAATGGCAGCAGCTATCAAGTGCTTTACAGTTTTGGCAACGGCCCGACCGATGGCCAGCAACCCTTCGCCGGCCTGATCGAAGGACTGGACGGCTCCCTCTACGGCGCGGGCACCTTCGGCGGCACCGATGGCGCGGGGACTTTGTTCAAGATCAATAAAGACGGCTCCAGCTACACCACCCTGCACAACTTCAGTCTCTCGTCCGGTGATGGCGCGCAACCTTACGCCGATCTGACTTTCGGCACGGATGGCCTGATCTACGGCACGACTTATTACGGCGGCGCTTTCGGGTTCGGCACCATTTTCCGATCCTCCGCCAACGGCGTTTACAGTTTGCTTTACAGCTTCGGCGCGGGCGCGAACGACGGCGAATTTCCTTTCGTGCAACTGACCCAGGCGAGCGATGGCAATTATTACGGCGTGACCGAAAGCGGCGGCGACCTGGGCCTCGGCACCGCCTTCCGCCTGCGCTCCTTTACCAATGATCTGACCATCAACGAACTCAGCACACTTTCCATGACCATCAATGCGACCGACGCCGATGGTCCGGGCGCCAATTTGACCTTTGCCCTCCTTTCTGCCCCGGTGGGCATGAGCATTGATCCCACTTCGGGTATCATCACTTGGACGCCCTCTGAAGCCCAGGGCCCAAGCACCAACATCTTTAACGTCGTGGTCACCGATAATGATTTCACGCCTTCCTTGAGCGTGACCAACAGCTATACCAACATCGTCAATGAAGTGAACGCCGCTCCCCGGTTGATTGTTCCGGCCAATCAAACGGTCTCCGAGGCGGTCACCATGACCGTCACCAATCTTGCGATTGACAGCGATCTCCCGACCAACACCCTGACCTTCGCCCTGATCTCCGGGCCTTCGGGTCTGACCCTGGATTCGGCCAGCGGCGTCATCACCTGGACGCCGTCCTTGAGTCAGGCGCCCAGCACCAACACTGTGGTCGTGTCTTTGACCGATTACAACGCCGCCGCCCTGACCAACAACATTCTCAGCGTCACCAACAGCTTCACCATCACCGTCGGCCTGGTGAATCACGCGCCCAGCTTCACCAAAGGTTCCAATGTCGCCGTGGATCAGAAGTCCGGTTCCTACAGCCAAACCGGGTGGGCCACCGCCATCAGCCCCGGCCCGGCCAATGAATCGAGTCAGACGGTTAGTTTTATTGTCACTAATAACAATGCCGGTCTCTTTACCATTCAACCCGCTGTCGCCAGCAACGGCACCCTGGCCTTCACCCCCAATGCCACCCAGACCGGCACCGCCACTGTCACGGTTTACGCCCAGGACAACGGCGGCACGGCCAACGGCGGCACCAATGCCAGCGCGGCGCAAACCTTCACGATCGTGGTGGGCCAGGCTTCCTTGTCGGTGGCGGCCGGTGGCACGGCGATCTCCGCCGATACGGCTGGTGTGACTTGGACCCCCCTTTCCGGCCCGGTCTATCAGGAAGGCGGCAGTGGCAATGTTGGCGCAGGCGCGATCACCCTCAATGCGCCTACTGGATTTGCGTTTGACACGACCTCGCCCGTGCCTACGGTGATCATGCATCGCACCGCTGGTTCCGGTGCCTCCAGCCTTAATATTAATGGAGCGGCTGATGGCACTGCCTTGACGCTTAGTTCCGTTTCGTCATCCCAACTTCAATTGACCATCACCCAACCTAGCGCCAGCGGCGTGGTTTGCTCGCTCACCTGGCAAAATGTCCGCGTGCGCCCCACCGTCGGCACTCCGCTCGCCTCCGGCAACATCACCAGTTCCGGCACGGCGGCGATTTATAAAATCACCAATGGCGTCAGCAACTTCGGTTCGCTCAAAGAAATATCCGGCATAGCGGCGCAGGTCGGCATTTCGACCCAACCTTCCGGCACGGCGACTGCGGCCGTACCCTTTGCGCAACAACCGGTGGTCACGATTCAAGACCAGTTCGGCAACGTCCTCAACACCGCCAATGGCCGGGCGGATAACAGTTCCTCCGTCACTGCGGGCATCCAAACTGGCTCCAGTTCGTTGCAAGGCACGACCACTGTTTCTGTCAGCAACGGGGTGGCGACGTTCAGCAATCTTTCCTATAATATTGCTCAGACCATCACCCTTTCTTTCCATAGCGCTTCGCTGACACCGGCTGTTTCTTCGGCCATTAATATCATGGCTGGGAGCGCTTATCAGATCGGTTTTGCTCAACAACCCGTCAACACCACGGCGGGCGCGACTAACCCCATTTCTGTCCAAGTGCGCGATTTGTATGGAAATAGCGTAACAAGTGCCGGTGTTTCCATAACTTTATCGTTACAGTCAGGCGCTGGGCCTTTGGGCGGAACACTCACCCAGTTGACCGATGCCAGCGGTCTGGCCACCTTTACCAACGTCACCCTCAAAGTTGTCGGCACCAAACAATTGCTCGCCACCAACTCCTCGCTCGGTTCAGTTTTGAGCAGTTCGTTTGTGGTTTCTGCGGCTCCGGCTGTTCGCTTGGTTTTTGTCCAACAACCCGGCACCGAAACTGCCGGAGTCCTTTTCCAATCTCATCCCAGTGTGCAAACGTTGGACGCTTACGGCAACGTTTCCACTTCCGGCCTGCCTTCCAGTATTAATGTCAGCCTGTTCGTTGTCGGCACCGGCGTGTTGTCCGGGACCACCAATGTGGATATCGGCACCGGCGCGGGCAAAGGTCTGGCCACCTTCACCAACCTGACCATCAATCTCGGCGGCGCCAAACAACTCGGGGCCAGCGCTTCCGGTTTGACCGGCGCGGCCAGTTCATCCTTCACTGTCAACACCAGTCTCTCCATCCTGCAACCGCACACAGATTACTCCGTTGGCCGCGGTCCGACCGGCATGTATCTCGGCAATCTTCGCGGCAAGAGCACCTGGCGCGACATGGCCGTGGCCAACTATCTCGACGGCACCATTACTGTTCGCCTTTGCAACGACGACGGCACCTTTGCCTCTGCTGCAACTTATGCCGTCGGCCCGAACCCGATGGGCGTCTGGAGCGGTAATTTCTATCACACCACCTGCGAAGACATCGTCGTGGCCAACTCCGGCACCAATACCATCACGCTGCTCCTCAATCTTGGCCACGGCACCTTCTGGAATCCGCGCAGCTTCCGCGTCGGTAGCACGCCCAATCCCGGTCCGGTTGCCCTCATCGGCGCTTATCTCCGCAGCAGCACGCCCGATCTCGTCGTGGCCAATCAAAACGAAAACACCGTCAGCGTCCTGCTCAACACCGGCGGCGTTTTCGGCGCGCCAGTCAATTATCCAGTTGGTTCCGGCCCAAGTTCCATCGTGGTCGCTGATCTGAACGGCGATGGCATCCCCGACATTCTCACCGCCAATAAAAACGACAACACGTTGAGCATCCTGCCTGGTCGCGGCAACGGCGTCTTCGGCACGGCCATCACCATTACGCTGCCGGGCAATCCGCAGCCGGTTTATGCTTTGGTTGGCGATTTCAACAACGACAAACGTCCAGACATCGCCGTGGCCAATTACAATTCCAACTCCATCAGCATTCTCCTGTGCCAAACCAATCACACCTTCGTTCTTTCCACCAATTACCCCGTGGGCATGCAACCCTCGAGCCTGTTGGTGCGCGACATGGATCAAGACGGTTATGTGGATATGGTGACGGCCAATTCCGGCGACAACACTCTATCTTATCTGCGCAATCTTCGTAATGGCAGCTTCACCAATCTCGGCTCCTTCTCCGTCGGTTCCAAGCCGGTCACGGTGGTCGGCAGTAATTTCAACAATGATCAAGCCACCGACCTCGCTGTGACCTGTTACAATGATAATATCGTTTCTGTGTTGTTGAATGCCGTGCCGCTCGCTTACGCCGTGGCCGTCACCGTGCCGGAAAATGTTCCGGCCCGCGTCACCCTGGTCGGCACGCTGCAAGGGTCGGGCACCCTTTCTTACGCCGTGGTGGACCAACCGGCCCATGGCACCTTGAGCGGCACCCCGCCGGTGTTGACCTACACGCCGAATCTCAATTACCTCGGCAACGACGTCTTCCACTTTTCAACCAGCAACGGCTCGGCCGTTTCGGCCCCGGGCACTGTGACGTTGACTGTCCTGGGCATCAATCAGGCGCCCACGTTCTCCCTCGCCGCGACCAATATCACGGTCATCCAGGACTCCGTGGCCACCAACATCACTTTCTTTGTCACCAACATTGTGGCCGGTCCGATCAACGAAGCCACTCAGACCGTGACCTTTGTGGTCACGACCACCAACAAGACCCAGTTCACCAACCAGCCGGTCATCGGCAAAACCGGCACGCTCGCCTTTAAGGTTGCGAACGCCGCGATCGGCGTGGCCACGATCAACGTCTATGCCCAGGACAACGGCGGCACCTTGTTTGGCGGCACCAATCGTTCGCCCATCCAGACTTTTACCGTCACCATCACGCCCAATCCGATGCGTTCCCGCAGCGGCACTTACAATGGGCTTTTCTATAATGAAACCAATATCGGCGAAGCCAGTTCCGGTTACTTTTCGGCCACCGTCACCGGTCCGGGCACTTACAGCGGAAAAGTGCTTTGCGATGGCCGCTCCAACGTCATCGCCGGCAAATTCGATGTCACGGGTTACTTCCAGACTAATCTCGTTCGCACCGGCAAGCCGACTATCACCATGGCCATGACGTGTGATGGCAACGACCAGATCACCGGGACTTTGGCGACCACTAATTGGTCTGCCTCACTGATCGCGGATCGCCTGGTTTTTAATGCCACGACCAATCCGGCTCCGAAAGCGGGTCATTATACTTTTGTTTTGCCGGTGACCGGCGCGGCGGCCACTAACGGGGTTGGTTATGGCTTGGCCACGATTGCCACAAGCGGGACGGTGACCGCCAGCGGCACCTTGAGCGATGGCACGGCTTACAGCCAGTCCACCACCATCTCCAAGAATGGCGAATGGCCCTTTTACCTGCCGCTATACAGTGGCGCGGGCTCGCTCATCAGTTGGGTGAACTTCACCAATCGTCCGGCTTCGAGTCTTGAGGGCGCGGCGGTCTGGATGCGCACGAATAGATTCACCAACGCGATTATTTTGACTGGTTCCAGTTATGTGAAGCCGCTGACTGGTTTTCGCGCTCTGGACGTGACCAACGGCAACGCCATCTTCGGTGTCGGTGCTCTCATCACCAACACCATCACGCTGAAGACCAACAACACGATTACTGTCACCGGCGGTACCAATCGCCTCGCGCTCGCCATCAACACCACTAATGGCGCGATCACCGGCACCTTCCTGAATCCGACGACCCACGTCAGTACCGCGATCAAGGCCGTCCTTCTGCAACAGACCCGCGAAGCTGCGGGTTTCACCGGCGGCACGAACACCACCAACTTCAAGATTGAACCGCAATAACAGGCAGGCAGTAGGGGGTGATTGAAGTTAAATTTCAGCATTGATCTCGCACAAGAGAAAGCGCCAGAGGACTGGGCGCAGTCCAAGACGCTTCGCGTTTTATGGGGCGCATTATTTTGGCGCCAGCTTTTGGACTGCGC
>CAIYOY010000021.1 GCA_903927905.1 uncultured Verrucomicrobiales bacterium
CCCTCACGCTCACTTTTAATTTATGAAGCAATATACAGTTCAAGTCGTCGGCATGGGCAAGCGTGGCATGCACCACGCCACCAGCTTCAACGCCAATCCCAAATTCAAAGTCGTCGGCATCTGCGACATTGACATGAAGCGCCTCGATGACGCCGCGCCCAAGCTCGGCGATCCCGAGAAAAGCACCGACGCAGCGGCCCTCGCCAAGAAACTCAAGCCGGATGTGTTTTGTTTCTGCACCATGCCGAATCTCCGCACCCCGATGATCAAAGCCGCCATCGAAGGCGGCGCGAAATTGATCGCGTTTGAAAAACCCGTCGCCCTCACCAGCGCGGAAATGCTGAGCATCCGCGACATGATCCGCAAGGCCGGAGTCAAAGCCGTCGTCAGCCATCAACATCGCTACGGCAAACATTATCAGAAGATCAAAGAGATCATCGCCAGCGGCGCGCTCGGCCGCGTCCACACCGTCTATGGCGAAGCCACCGGTTGGATGACCCACATGCTCTCGCATTTGATTGACTACACCTGCTGGTACAACAATTACACTCCCGGCGTTTGGGCCATGGCCCAGGCCGCCGGTCGCGCCAAACTGACCGACAACCATCCCTCGCCCGATTACATCGCCGGCTTTGTCCAATACGCCAACGGCGTGCGCGGCATCTACGAATGCGGCGCGGGCGCTCCCGATCAACCCGAAGTCGCCAAGTGGTGGGGCAAATGCCGCATGGGCGCGCAAGGCACCGAAGGTTTCGCCGAAGTCCTGACCAACGGCGGCTGGCGCGCCATCACCAAAAGCGGCGGCTACCAAAGCGGCGATGGCGCGATGAGTTACGACAACGACATGCCGCCCTACATCCAGGAAATGGCCGACTGGCTGGACGACGACAAGAAGGTCCATCAATGCAACATCGAGCACGCCTGCCTGGGTGCGGAGATCATGCTGGCCCTGCAACGTTCCGCCACCGAAGGCGGCCAAGTGGCGTTGCCCTTGACCAGCGGCGCCGACGAACAAGCCCTGCTCAAAGCCAAAGTCCCCGACCGCCCCATCCTCGTTTCATTCGAGCAGAATAAGAAAGAGTTTGGGTTGGTTTAAGTTTGGAAGAGGCGATCAATCAACAGCTACGCCATACAGTTAACGCGCAGAATTTTTTATCGTGCCATTCTTGCATCGGAAAAGGTAATGTATGGTCTGTTCCATCACTTGATGGCGTCCAGATAGAAAAACCAGCCGTCCTATCAATTGAAGTCAATATGCTGCAATGATTCAAGTCACCCGAGCAGCCTTTGTTTAGGTCAATGCCAGAGAAGATGAAAATAAAAACCTTATCTCTGTTAAAAGCATCTGCAGCTTTGCCATATTCAAAACAAAAATCCGCTTTGTCGCCCAATTTAAAATCTTTCGCTATAAAAAGAAAATCAGAGAGAATGAGTCCTCCATAATGATTGGCAGGAAAAAATTTGTCGTATTTGGCTCTAAATTCATCAGGGGTAATAGCAGGAGTAATAGGCGTCTTTTTTATTTCAGACGCCTTAATTAAACACCGCGACATACAAGCAAATTTCTGGTAGTGTATCAGTTTGACGGCATGGGGTAAAAACCCCATTTGAAATCGGAATGCCAAATGATATGGTCTGGTTATGACAAACAGGATTAAAAGGTTTTTTGACCAAGAATCAAATTCCACAAAATCTTTCAATGCTAATAGTGGCGATTTGGCTAAAATTGTTGCCATTTTGAACAAGGTTTTTTCCCCTGACATCCAAGCAAAAATGGTTGGCGATGAAGCTGTAATTCAGTGCAAAAAAAAGACAGTGTGGATTAATTCACACTGTCTTGTGTCTGGCGAATCCGCTACTCCTTAGTGCCAACAGTGATTTTGTAGGCGTAAACGAAAACTGAGCTTTCGTCTCCACCTCCACCTCCACCTTGGCATCCTTTTTCAAGCATGGTCGCTTCTGCTTCTCGGGACACCTCATCGCTGCCACCTCTGCGATAGATAAACCAATGGTTTGCTCGCGGCACGTTGTGATCTCCAAACAATCGCTGTTCGATGTCGGATGTGATTCCGACATACCATTCGTTGTAATGTTTAGCCCCACTTTTTACAATGTGGCCGTTGATGTCTGCGACAATTTGAGTCGCTGTTTGTACTTGTAGTTGCATTGCTGCGTTGTTTCCCGAACTCCAATGTTGACGCCGAGGCTGCAATGTGGAATATTAGATGCCTATTATTAAACAGCATTTCCACCCACAACGAGCCTCGGCATAATCCAATGCCCGGAGTCCGTTAGGGGCACAGGAAATCATTTAAAGCCGTCGAACCTCACCGTTCGACGGCTTTTTGATTTTAAATCTCAAAGATCAAAATACAAAAAACCGCCCAGTCTCGAAACCCGATAAGGCGCTGGCCTTGCGCTTCATTGGCCGGGCTTTCGGCCAGGAAATAATCGCCCTGCGCCCACTCCAGACCGGCGTTTGGGAAGTCTTCCTCGGCCGTGATCTTTTGGGCACCCTCCATCAACGCGACCGCTCCCGCAGTTTGCGTCCAGTGCGTCATATTCGCAAACTGTAAGCCATGTCTTGGCGCTAAGCTGTAAGCGATGTCTTGGCACTGTGCC
>CAIYOY010000022.1 GCA_903927905.1 uncultured Verrucomicrobiales bacterium
GCTTGTAGGTGACCCCTTTTATTTTGGTTGAAATGACCGCAAACCGTTCAAAGGAAAAAGACAAAGGGAGGGAAAAACCTTCAAAGTTTGTCGTTGCGGCAACTTGATATATAGCCTCTGGCCTTGTTGTATTTTTTAAATTTGACAGGATTAAAATAACTTTATCCCGCTCCTGATCTGGAGGCTTTACCAATGTTTCATAAAATCCCGTTTTCAAAGCCGGTATTTTATTTCCATCATAGAAATACTCCAGCCTTTTAGGTAGCTGATTATTTTCATTTAATGCCTCATAACGAACCTTGTACATATGAGCATAAAGCATAGCCCACGATGACAGCCACGGAGCTGGAAGATTAATGTAGCCAGCCTTCACTCGGGCAGCCATATCGCTTTGTGAACAATAAGCCAGCCAGGGAAGCGCAATCGCACTGCTATAACTCCACTCAGGATATTGACCTTTGTATGCGTAACCCACATACCCCTTCATGTGAAATTGTTTTTTTGCGACTTCATCTTGTAACAATGAATACGTATCTACCCCGTCGCTGCCAAAAATTGTTTGCTGTCCGTTTTGCCAAAATATTTTATAAGAATAATTATTTGTCAAAACATTGACTTCAAAAGTCCAGTTGTTTGTTGTCTCCAAAAGATTCGTGCCAATATATTTCCACAACGACATCTTTCCCGACACTTGAAAACCCGATCCTTGAGCAGATGATGCGAGAGCTATAAAAAAGAATAAAAAAAATACATTTCCCAATTCACCCCATTTTTTCCAATTTATTAGCGGCCTTGGGGAACACCTTTGTGGAAAACTTTCCTCATTTTTAGCTTTTCTAAGTGGAGATAGCCGACAGGTCGCCAAAGGCTCATGTTTATCTTGTCGCCATTCTGCTTTTTTTCCTGCCCGTCCATGATTTTTTTCCTGCCCGTCCATGATTTTTTTCCTGCCCGTCCATGATTTTTTTCCTGCCCGTCCATAATAGTTATAAGCCGTTACTGGTTTTTATTACTTTAATGATATTATTAAGTGTGGCAAGGCTTTTTTTGAAATACTTTGAAACCAGCAAGTATTTCTTAGTCACTGATGGCTGTCTGACTGGCAATTGTGCTGACCATGTTCAATCAATGCTCTCTCTCTAAATTGAGCCTTTGTGTCATTTAAATTTTAAGAGAACGGCGCGAAATATGGGAATAGTGCCCGTCCTCCGAAGCTTTGGCGAAGGAGGATCCACTCTTAAGAGAATAGTGGGAAATATGGGAATAGTGTCCACCATGTCCACGACAACTTTCTCTATTTCTGTCACGATGCCCCCGTTGGCCTCTCATAGGCTTGTTCTTTGATATCTTCAACAAGTTAAACATCAGCCCTGAAACGGCTGAAAAAATTAAGGCGCGTAAAGGCAAATCAAGGTAAATCAAGCCAGAACAAGGTAAAACAAGGTTTCCCCTTCAAAAAATTTTACCAAACTTTTGGAACGTCACGTCCACAATTGACGATCCAGTGAACGGAACTGGATGGCTTCGGAAATATGGTCGCTGAGGATGCGGTCGGAGCCGACGAGGTCGGCGATGGTGCGGGCCACTTTTAGGATGCGATCGTAGGCGCGGGCGGTCAGATTCAGATCGGTCATGGCGAATTTGAGGAGTTCTTTGGTGGACTCGTCAAGGGCGCAGTAGGCTTTTAATTCTTTCGGACCCATGCGGGCGTTGCAGGTGATGCTTGGTTTGGCGGCGAAGCGGGCGTGCTGAATCCTCCGCGCGGTGATGACGCGGTCGCGGATGGCCTGGGAAGTCTCGCCGGTTTTTTCGCTGCTGATGTCGCGGAATTTGACCTGGGGGACTTCGATGTGCAGGTCTATCCTGTCAAGCAATGGACCAGAGATGCGGCCGAGGTAATTCTGGATTTCGCGGGGAGAGCTGCGGGACTCTGCGGGCATTTTTCCGTCCGGCGTCGGATTCATCGCCGCGATCAGCATAAATTCGCTGGGGAAAGTAATCGTGCCAGCCGCGCGGGAAATGGTGACGCGGCCTTCTTCCAGCGGTTGGCGCATGGTTTCCAGAACGCTGCGTTTGAACTCCGGCAATTCATCGAGAAATAAAACTCCATGATGCGCGAGCGAGATTTCGCCGGGCGTGGGATTGGCATTGCCACCGAGCAAGCCCGCGTCGCTCGCGGTGTGATGTGGTGCGCGGAACGGACGGCGCGTGACCAGGGCCTGGCCGGGTTTTAGCAGTCCGACAATGCTGTGAATTTTCGTGACGGCCAGCGATTCTTCCAAAGTGAGCGGCGGCAGAATGGTGGTGAGCCGCTTGGCCAGCATGGATTTTCCGGTGCCGGGTGGCCCAATCAGTAAAACATTATGACCACCGGCGGCGGCGATCTCCAAAGCGCGTTTGACGGATTCCTGGCCTTTGACTTCGGCAAAATCCATTTCTTCATCGTAAGAATGTTCGAAGATCGTGGTCAGATCCACTTTGGTCGGGGCGATTTTTATTTCGCCTTCCAAAAAGCTGACAGCTTCGCGGAGGTTGGCTACGGGAATGACCTGAAGACCATCCACCACGGCGGCTTCGGGTGCGTTTTCCGGCGCGACCAACAAGCCGGATTTGCCTTCGGCCCGCGCGCGCCACGCGATCGGCAGGACGCCCTTCACCGGACGAACGGCGCCGGTCAGCGCGAGTTCCCCGACCACGACAAAGTTATCCAATTGATCGGCCAGTAATTGGTCATTGGCGGCCAACATGCCGATGGCGATGGGGAGATCGAAACTGGGGCCTTCCTTCTTCACATCGGCTGGTGCGAGATTGATCGTGGTGCGGCCCATGGGAAATTTGAAACCGGAATTGACCAGGGCGGTGCCGACGCGATCGCGCGATTCCTTCACCGCGACATCCGGCAACCCAACAATGACAACCAAGGTATCGCCCCAACCGGAATTGACTTCAACCTCGACCGGAAAGGCCTCAATACCATTGACAGCAGCAGATAAAACCCGTGCTAACATGCGCGGGATATTGGCTGAGATGGAAGCGAAGCGCAACCCCGGCGTTTTTAAAATTTCAACTATGAATCGGCAGGGTGAACTCATCCGCATGGTACGAACTCCGTACCATCGGGCCGCTGGCGACATGGACGAAACCCATTTCTTCGGCCACCGTTTTGTAACGGGCAAATCTTTCGGGCGTGACAAATTCCACCACCGGCAAATGCTTCAGTGTTGGTTGCAGATATTGCCCCAGGGTCAATATATCGCACTTTGCTTCACGCAGATCCCCCATCGCTGTCAATAATTCATCTTCCGTTTCGCCAAGGCCGAGCATGATGCCGGACTTGGTATGGATGGAATCGCCCCGTTTCGCCTTCACCTTCGCCAGCACACTCAAGGAACGTTCGTAGGTGGCCCGATGCCGCACGCTGGGGGTCAGGCGGCGGACCGTTTCCAAATTGTGATTATAGATATGCGGATTGGCCGCGAGGACGGATTCAATGGAGCCGTCGCGATCAAGAAAATCAGGAACCAAAACTTCGATGACAATGCCGGGATTCAGTTCGCGCACTTTTTCGATGGTCTGCCGGAAATGTTCCGCGCCGCCATCAGCGAGATCATCGCGCGCCACGGCGGTGATGACGACGTGTTTGAGTTTCATCCGACGGGTGGCTTCGGCCACGCGGGCGGGTTCGTCGGTTTCCAAGGCGAGTGGCTTGGCGGTTTTGACCGCGCAAAAACCGCAGGCGCGAGTGCAGTGATCGCCCGCAATCATGAAGGTGGCGGTGCCTTTGCTCCAACATTCCCAATGGTTGGGGCACTTGGCGCTTTCGCAGACGGTGTGCAGCTTCAACTCATCCAGCAAAGCGCGGGTATGGCCGAAACTTTGGGACGTCGGCAATTTGGTGCGCAACCATTCCGGCAGACGCGGACGAACCGGAACAGGAAGTTCCTTTAAATCGTTCATCGGCCTTTTCCCCATCTGTGTTTATCTGTGTCCATCTGTGGTTTTGATACTTAATCAAACCGTTTCCAGAATTGTGCCAGTTGATCGGTATCAAAGTCAGCCAGAATCTCACCATCCACGTCAATGACCGGGGCTTTGGTCTGTTCGCTGATCTCCTCCATTTCATCGCGGGCATCACGGTCGGCCCGGACATCCAGGACGGCGTAGGGAATATCGTGCTCTTGCAGCCAGCCTTCGGCGTCTTCGCACCAGGGGCAGCCGGGTTTGATAAATAATCGTATGTTCGTTGCTTTCATTATTTCACTAAATCATTTCTCCACGATAACTGTATCACCGTCTTCGTACGGTGGCGAGCAGCAGCACAGCAGCCGCAGCGTTTCCGACCCTGTGTTCCAAATCTTATGCTTCTGACCCGGCGGAATGGCGATGGCATCGCCTTCCTTCACTTCGCGCGTTTCCCCTTCGATCCGCATCTTCGCCCGACCATGCGTGATATAATAAATCTCCTCGGTGCGCACATGATAATGTTCCAGCGTGCTGCCACCGACCGGGATGCGCGCTTCGGCCAAGCTTTGCAGGCGGATAACAGAATTCCGATGGGCTAATAGCTCGCGGATTTCCGACCCATCTTTGGTCGTAAACGCCGGAACTTCATCAAGATTTTTTATATCCATACAAAATGGCCGCTACTTATTCTGCTGGAATCGCAGAAGTGTCAAAAGTTTTCTGCCGATTCATTTGGCCGAGCATCACGCCGGAAGCGATCAAGACCATGGCCAGCCAGAAGGTTTTGGTGAACGGTTCGCCCAACCAGATATGGGCGCAAATCATGGTGCTGACGGGAATCAAATTGCTAAAGAGATAAACCCGGCTGGTCGTCCATTGGCGCAACGCGTTGTTCCAGAGCGCGAACCCGATCACGCCGCTGCATAAGATCGAAAAAAGCATGAGCGAAATCAGATCCCAACGAAACACGACTGGCTTTGCGATTACATCCGCCACGAGAAACGGCGAGATTAGCAATCCAGCTCGCCAAAACGAATGGGCGGTGATTTCCACGCCGGTCAATTCTGAGCTGACGGCGCGGCATTGGCGTCCGTAATTGGCCCAAAGCACACCGGAAATCAGGCCCAAGACCTCGCCCCAAAAACTGCCGGTGCGTCCCGACAGGCTCGGCCATAACAACGCCACCACGCCGCTGAAGGCCAGCGCCGTGGCACCGTAACGTTGGAGTGATTTTTTATCCCGCTTGGGCCAGCCTTCCCACAGCAAAGCCCAAACCGGGGCTGCGCCCATGTAGAGCGCGAGGTGGGAAACGGGAATGAACTGGAGCGCCCAGTTGAAAGTTAAAACATACACCGCCAGCGTGGCGCCGGATTGCCACCAGAGTTTGCGATTCAATTCCCGGGAAAGCGTCCGAGGGCGGCCAAAGAAATTCGTCCAACGCATCAGCGCAAACAAAGTCAGCGCCGCCCCAAGACAACGCGTTCCGCCGACAAAAATCGGCGGCCAAAACTTCACCATATATTTCGTGCCGGCGTTGTTCGCGCCCCAGATCAATATGACCAGGAGCAGGCTCGCGGAGATGGCGCTGTTACTTTGCTTGTTCTGCATTTATCAAAAGAACAAAAACCACAGATGGACACAGATGAACACAGATTTTTCCAAGTAGTGTAAGGTAGGGCGCGTCACTCCGTGCGCGCGGGGCTGATATTGCAACAAAACCCGGCGCGCAAGTCAGTACGACCGAGAGACGAACACCACAGGTGTTGGGAGTGACGCGCCCTACCATCGCTTCCCCATCTGTGTTTATCTGTGTCCATCTGTGGTTTCAATTGCTTTTTAGAACTTTGAATTTTAAACTTAAATCCATGCAACATTCACCCGGTTTTTTAAAAGTGGTCAATGAAGTGCGGCCAAAAATAAAAGAAATCACGGTCGCCGAAGCCAAGGCGCGATTGGCCCAAAACCCCAAAGCCATTCTCATGGATGTGCGCGAAGATTCTGAATGGCAAAAAGGTCACGCGGCGGAAGCGGTTCACTTGGGCAAAGGCATCCTCGAACGCGATATTGAAACGCTTTACCCTAATCCAGACGCGGAGATCATCATGTATTGCGGTGGCGGTTATCGTTCGGCGTTGACGGCGGAGGTGGCGCAGCGGATGGGTTATAAAAATGTCCTTTCCCTTGATGGTGGTTACAAAGCGATGGTTGCGGCTGGGTGGCCGATGAAAACGTAAAAAGCCAGCTTCGATATGAGCGCACTCATTTATATTGAAACCAGCATCCCAAGTTTTTATCACGAAACGCGCCCGGAACGCGATCTGCAATCGCGGCGCGATTGGACTCGTCAATGGTGGGAATTGTCCAAGTTTGATCAAGAATTGGTTATTGGTTTGCCCGTGATTTCCGAATTGGAAGAAACGCCTTCGCCCAAGCGCGAAAAAACCCTGGCGCTGATCGCCCAACTCCGCGTGTTACCCTATTCCCTAGAGATTGCTGAGATTGTTGAAGTCTATTTTGCCCACAAATTGATGCCGATTGAGGCGCAAGGCGATGCTGACCACCTGGCGTTGGCTTCATTCCACAACTGCGACATGCTGGTGACGTGGAATTGCAAGCATCTTGCCAATGCCAACAAGTTCGGGCATATTCACCGGGTCAATGCGTTGCTGGGCTTGCGGACACCCGCGCTCGTGACCCCGCTGCAATTACTGGAGAAAGACGATGAAAACGAAACATGATGACGGGCTGGAATGGCTGCGGGAAATCCGTCGCAAAATGGCGGCGAAATTCGATCACAATCCTCGCAAAGCGGCCGCCTATTACCAGAAAATGCAACGCCGCTACGCCGACCGTCTTTATCACCGCGAACATGAAGTAGCGGCCAAATGATGTCGGCATGAGGGGGTGAATCACCGTAGATTTAGCATGTCAACAAGTCCCTCAATCTCATGAACTTGATGCTGATTAAGCAATCGTTCGGCCTTCATTTGAAAGAGCGACTTCTTATCATCATATTTTACGTTGTATTTTAGAAGAGAGATAAAAAGCTCCTCTACATCATCTGCATAAGCCGGATTTTTCCCAGATCTCATTGTTCTCACCCTTGCTATCAAGTTTGGCGCGGCTTGATAATTTGTCAGAATCCTGGCTTCTTCGGCCATGTCTGTGGCTAAATTGCCGGGAGTTAATGTCGGCACTCGTGTTAAAAACCGATAATAAATGTTAGCTATCGTGTTTGCCAACTCGTATGAAATATCGTCCAGCTTTCCAAGATCTCTTAGAATTTCAGCGCGACACAGTTTTAATCCCTCGTCTCGATTCATCACGTTAGAGGGCTAAATTAGCTTGTTTGATACGAAAGTCACTCCGTTTTGAATCCCATTCAACGGTCACCATCACAGCCTCGCGTCATTAAGCGTCCCATTTGCAAGTGGAACTTATTACCTAGCCCCAATTGCTCAGAACAAAACACTTGCCCCGCCCGCCTGCCCGTTACTACTTTGAATTCGGTTTCCCGGCATTTCGTCATGCTTTGGTTCCGTTTTCATTATGAATTGTATTAAATTGTTGCGCGGGTTGGTTGGTGGAATGTCGGTCTTTTTATTGGCTTCGGCCAGCTTCGGCGGAACGCCGGAATGGATTTGGGACACCAAAGCCCCGTTGAAAGAAGATCAGAAGCAAGTCCTCTACTTTCGCAAAACGTTTGATAACAAGCACGCCCTGGTCAAAGGCGCCCTGACGGTCAGCGCGGACGATAATTGTGAGATTTATATCAACGGCAAAAAAGTTGCCAGCAACGAAGACTGGGGCAAGCCGACCGAAGTGGATGTGGCGAATCTGATCATCGAAGGTGAAAATGTGATCGCGGCCAAGGCGGAGAACACCAAGGGCGAAGCCGGCCTGATCATCCGTTTGGAAATGACCCAGCCGACCCTCGGCTCAAACTCCCAAAAGTTCGATCCCAAGCAACATGCCGGTCTGCGTTGGATCACGGAAATCGCGACCGATGCTTCGTGGTTGGTTTCCACGAACGAAACGGACGGTTGGAACAAAGTCAATTTTAACGACAAGAATTGGAAACATGCCGTCAGTCGGGGAAAATTAGGCGCCAAACCGTGGGGTGATGTTTTCACGCCGCCTTCCGCAACCGCTGCTGCGGATATCACCATGTTGCCCGGGTTTAAAGTGGAACTGCTCCATTCCGCCCTGCGCTCGGAAGGGTCGTGGATTTCAATGGCGGTGGACAGCAAGGGTCGCTTGATCGTCTCGCCGCAAAACGACGGCAAACTCCAGCGCATCACCATCACCGATGGCCAGATGACCAAAATCGAAACCATTGACCAGCCCATCGGCCAAGCCATGGGACTGCTCTACGCGAACGGTTATCTTTATGTCAATGGCCGAGGGCCGAAGGATCTGGGCATTTATCGGCTGCGTGAAAAGGGTGACAAGTATGGCCCGCCCGTTTTGGTTCACGCCATCGAAAAGGCCAACGGCGAACATGGTTCGCATGGGTTGGCCATTGGGCCGGACAAAAAACTTTATGTGGTCAGCGGAAATTTCACCAAAATCCCCTCGGATATTCTGCCGACCTCGCCGCATCAGCATTACGCGGACGACCAACTCCTGCCGCGCGCCAATGACGGCAATGGTTTCGGTGTCGGCGTTCTGCCGCCGGGCGGTTCGGTCATGCGCATGGATTTAGATGGGAAAAATTGCGAACTCTTCGCCGCCGGCACGCGCAACACCTACGACATCGCTTTCAATCCGCAGGGTGAACTGTTCGGTTTCGACAGCGACATGGAATGGGATTGGGGCATGCCGTGGTACCGTCCGATCCGCATCACGCACTGGGTATCCGGTGGTGATTATGGCTTCCGCGAAGGCAGTGGGAAATTCCCCGAATATTACGAGGACACATTGCCCTGCACCTTGCGCATCGGCATCGGTTCGCCGACCGGCGTGAAATTCGGTACGGCCAGCAATTTTCCAGAAAAATATCGCCAGGCCTTTTTCATGATGGATTGGTCTTATGGCCGCATTTTTGCCGTCCATTTGACACCAAAGGGCGCGACTTATGAAGCGGCCACCGAGACGCTCCTGCGCGGCAAGCCACTCAATGTCACCGATTTTGAATTCGGCAAAGATGGCGCGATGTATTTCATCACCGGCGGTCGTAACACGCAAACCGGGCTTTACCGGGTGACCTATGTCGGGCCGACGCCTGATGAACCGGCCAAAGATAACGACGCGGAAAAAGCCGGCCAGCAGGCGCGTGAATTGCGCCACAAACTCGAAGCGTTCCACGGCAAGAAGAGTTCCAAAGCGGTGGCTTTTGCTTGGCCACATTTGGCCAGCGATGATCGCTGGATCCGCTACGCCGCCCGCATCGCCATTGAAAGCCAGCCCGTGGCCACCTGGAAAGATCGCGCCCTCGCGGAAACCAACCCCAACGCCGGATTGACCGGCCTGCTCGCCCTCGCCCGCCTCGGCGGAAAGGACATACAACGCGACTTGCTGATGGCGTTGAAAAAATTCCCATTGAATACCCTGACGGAAGAACAGACGTTGCTCAAGCTGCGGGTCATTGAACTCAGCTTCATTCGCCAAGGGCGGCCTGATGCCGATCTGGCGCAACTCGGCATCTCGAAGCTTGATCCTCTTTACCCGGCTAAAACTTTTGAAGTGAACCGCGAACTGAGTCAGATCCTCCTTTATCTTGAAGCGCCGAACGCCATCACCAAGACGCTCGATCTCCTCAAAAAGGCCCCGACTCAGGAAGAACAGATTTATTATGTCCTTCGCCTGCGCACCATCACCAATGGCTGGACGCTCGACCAGCGCAAACAATATTTCACCTGGTTTAAAGACCAGCCGACCAACACCGTCACTCATCCGGCGGAAACGTTGCAATGGTTCAAAGACGCCGAGCGCGATTATGCCGATGGCTCCAGCTTCCCCAAATTCCTTGAGAGTTTCCGCAAGGATTCCATCGCCACGTTGTCCGACAAGGAGCGCGTGGAATTGGCCGACTTGATCGCCGATAAAACCAACGTAACCGCCGTGGTGGATGCGCCGCATAAATTTGTCAAAGATTGGAAAATGGAAGACCTACTGCCTTCGCTGGAACAGCTCAAGCGCGGACGCTCCTTCAAAAGTGGCGAGGCCGCGTTCCGCATCGCCCAATGCGTGCAATGCCATCGCTTCGGCAATGCCGGTGGCGCGGTCGGCCCCGAACTGACCGCCGTGGCCAGTCGCCTGGCTCCGCGCGATATTCTTGAATCCATCCTCGAACCGTCGAAAGTTGTGTCGGAGCAATATCAAAACACCACACTTAACCTAAAGGACGGCGATGATATCACCGGGCGGATCCTGGAAGAAGACGACCAGAAAGTTGTCGTCCTGACCGATCCGCTCAAGCAAACCAAAACCGAAGTAAAGAAAGCCAATGTGGCCAGCCGCAAAGCCTCCAAGCTCTCACCGATGCCGGACGGATTGGTGAACAATCTATCCAAGGAGGAAGTTTTGGATTTGATTACTTATCTGCAATCGGCCGGGAAGAAGAAGTTCGGCCCTTATAAGAAATAGAACACCGCACAAATACTTTACACCTGGTTAAAAAACAGTTAATCCATTTATCCAATCATTACCCATGAATACGGTTACATCTTTACGGACGGTGAAGTCCAGTGTCGCAACTTTAGTTGAAGCCGAGCTCGCCGCCACGGACGGTCTGCTTCGCCTCGCGCCCTGTTGGGTGCCGCGCTCGTTTCTTCAGCCCGGCAAACGGCTCAAACTGCACCCCGACGATCTTTATGCGTTCGGCCTGAATCGCGGGGGCATTGATGAACGCTGGTTCGCTTCCACTACTCCTGCCGCCAACGAAAACCGCACGCCGGATGAAGGGTTGAGCTATGTTGTGGCTGGCAAACAACGTTTTACGTTGCAACAAGCGGTGGCTGAATGCGGCGCGGAACTCATCGGCGAAAAGATCTGGAAGAAATATAAAAAATGGCCGGTCTATTCCAAATTCTTCGACAACATGGGCCCGATTCCCCATCACATGCA
>CAIYOY010000023.1 GCA_903927905.1 uncultured Verrucomicrobiales bacterium
CGTCGCCGGGCAGAAGGTGTGGAGTTATTCAAAGCCTCTTTACCATTTCACGCTGCTGCGGGTCACAGACCCGCGCTCCGTCAAAATAGCCGACTACCGATTTGCTCCCCTGCTTGAACGCCGAACCAACTCATGATTGATAACCGGTTGACAGTTTGTTACTTATGGAAAGATATGCCGCCAAATAAATTCTTCTCCGCGATGACCAGACGTGAACTTTTGCGCTATGCCTCCCTCGGCACCCTCGGGTTGATGTGGTTGCCAGCCATGGGCGAAATCGCCGCACTGCCCAAAGGCCGCACGCATTTCGACGGTGAAGACATTTTCAATCGCATTGTCACCAAATCTGCCGCCGAGAATTGGCGGAAGCTGCCCATTGGCGAATTGATCGGCAAGATCGCCATGGAATTTAAAGGCACGCCTTACGTCGGCTTCACCCTGGAACTTTCCAAAGACACTGAAAGTTGCGTGGTCAACTTGAAGGGCCTGGACTGCGTCACTTTTTTTGAAGACTCCCTGTGCCTGGCCCGCATGATCAAGCGCGGAAAAAGTTCCCCGGAAGATCTGATCGCCGAAATCCAGACCACGCGTTATCGCGGCGGCAAGATGGGCGATTTCACCACCCGCCTGCATTACACCACTGATTGGTTTGTTGACAATGAACAAAAGGGCGTGGTGAAAATCCTCACGCCGGAATTGCCCGGCGCCGAGCCGTTCACCCAAAAAGTAGGCATCATGTCCCAACGCCCGCAGAACTACCGCCAGCTCGCCGCTCATCCGGAAATGGTGCCCACCATTAAAATGTTGGAGGATAAAATCAACGCCCGCAAATTCATGTATCTGCCGATGGATAAATTGGCCGCCGCCGAACACTTGCTGCAAACGGGCGACATCGTCGGCGTCGCCACCACAGAAGCTGGCATTGACATCGCGCACACCGGCCTTTGCATCAAGGACGAACAGGGGATTGTGCATTTCATGGATGCCTCTTCCTCCCGTCGGAATATGAAAGTCACTTACGAAACCGACATCGCCAAGTGCCTCAATTGGTCCAACAAATTGACCGGGGTCATCTTTGCGCGACCGTTGGAAGTGGCCTGAACCCCATTCCAAATCAGGCGGTAAATTGTAGTGGGCGGATAAATCCTCTTTGGATATTGTCAGCTCCATATAAAAACCGACCTGTTTCATTTTATTCTCGCGCTTCATATTCTGGGCGGCACCGTGGCCTTGCTGATCGCGCCGCTGGCGATGGTGACAGTGAAAGGCGGACGCTGGCATCGGCGCTGGGGTAAAATATTCTTTTGGGCGATGGCCGAAATTGCACTGACCGCCGTCGCCCTCTGCTGGTTGCGCAGCGGGATGTTTTTGTTCCTCATCGCCATCCTCAGCTTTTATTTGGCTCTCACCGGTTATCGTGTGTTGGGCCGAAAAAAACCGGGAGACAAACCGCCTGCATTCGATGTTGGCCTCGCGGCGGTCCTGGCGCTCGCAGGCGCTGGCTTTATCATCCTTGGTCTCACCGGCGACCAAGAAAGCAAATGGGTGAGAATAATTTTTGGAATCCTGACCCTGCGTCTTGGTCTAATGGATATTTACCGGCTCTTCCATCCGAGCCAGAACAAACACGCCTGGATGTATTCTCACCTGGCCCGGTTTCTCGGGGCTTACATCGCCACGGTGACTGCATTTTCAGTGGTCAACTTTCGATTCCTTCCCTATTTTTGGCGGTGGCTCTGGCCGACGGCCCTGGGCTTGGTTGGCATCGCCGTCTGGCGGCAGTATTACGTTCGAAAATTCAAAAACCAAGATCATGGAAACGTTTAATGAATCATTGACCAAGTGGCAGCCGTTTTTTACCGCAGTGGCCGGCGCTACCGCCACTTTGATCGGACTGCTGTTTGTTTCACTGTCCATCAACCGCGAAAAAATCACCGCGCAGGAAGATCGCGTCCTTTTGCGCCTGGCCCAGCGCAGCTTTGCGGATTTTCTTTTTGCCATGTTTATCGCCCTGATGTTTCTGATTCCCTGCCACGAACCCAGATCGCTGGCCATCCCGCTGTTTTGTGTGGCCGCCATGCGCGGCTTTTGGCTGGCCCGTTCCATCTGCCGCTCATCCGGCTCGGGAAAACTTCGCGAACAGATTTTGCCGGTTCTCTCCACCCTGGCCCTGTTCGTGACCTGCTATCAAATATATCGCGCCCAAATCCTGGTGACCTTCCTGCTGGTTCCGATCATCGCCATGTTGGTGCTCAACGCCAGCCGGAATGCCTGGGCGCTTTTGATCATGGAAAAAAACCTGGAAGAAAAGCCAACCGATCAGACCTGACCAGCTTTCCCTGCTTATTCTTCGTCGGCTGCATTACATTTTTTCATTTTTCTACCGCAATTCGGCATGGCGAATAATGAGCGGGGCATGGTAGCGTGGATTGATGCAACCCCCAATTGCCCCATCCGCTCGTTGCCCGATCGCCGCACGATGAGACCTTCACAATATATTTTACTGGCCATCAGCTTGCTGGGCTGGGTTCCCCTTCAAGCCGCTCCCACCGGCACCCAAATCGTCCAGCAGATGGGGAAGGTGTTCGTCATCGCCATGGAGAACCACAACTTGATCCAACCCAGCCCCACTTCCAGCCCCCAACAACTCTTCACCAATTCCGCCGCCCCTTACATCAACAGCCTGATGACCGCAGGCAACACCAACGCCGCCTATGTCTCCTATGCCACCAAGTACTACAACTCCGGGGTGGGCGTTCATCCCTCCGAACCCAACTACGTCTGGGCCGAGGCCGGCACCGATTTTGGCATCCATATTGACAGCGACCCCAGCGCCTCCTTGAATAATTTTTATACCGCGCCCCATCTGACCGCGCAGCTGAATACGGCGGGGATTTCGTGGAAGAATTATCAGGAAGATGTGCAATTGAGCCCCGGGCCAACGGTCAGCAAAACAGGAACCGGCGGCCCGTCCAATCCCTATTACCACACCACCCAATACAGTTACGCTGTCAAACATAATCCAATGGCCTTCTTCACCGACACCACCAATCAAAACGTTTATCCCCTCACCAGTTTCACCAATGATCTGGCCAATAATACCGTCGGCCGTTACAACTGGATCACCCCAAACCTGTATAACGACCAGCATACCGCTTTGAGCGGCGGCTATACCTACCACGGCACCGCTTATACCAGCGACCAGGCTTGCATCGCCCAGGGCGATAATTTCCTTTCCATCGTGGTTCCGCTAATTATGGCTTCGCCGGCCTACAAGAACAACGGCGTCATTATCATCCGCTGGGACGAAACCGAAGGCGCTGACAATACGACTTACACCATCCCTGAAATCGTGATTTCGCCTCTGGCCAAAGGCAACGCCTACGCCAGCAGCCTCGAAATGAGCCACTCGTCGGATATCAAAACTGTCGAAGAAATGCTCGGCCTCAGTCTCCTCGCCAACGTCATCCCATCCGGCGAAACCAAAGCCTCCGGCTCCGGCTACAACGACGTCGCCACGGTCAACGATTTAAGCGACCTCTTCAAAGCCGTGCCGGCCATGTCCCTCCAGCAACCCGCCAACACCAACCTCACCAACGGCGTCAGCACCGTCAACTTTGGCCCGGCCTATCTTGGCTCGCCTGTCACCAATATATTCACCGTGACCAACTCCGGCCTGGCCGCGCTAACCCTCACCAACATCACATTGGCCGGCGTCAACTCCGGTGACTTCACCCTCAGCGGTCCCACCCTCCCCGCAACCATCGCCACCAATGCCAGCGCCACGTTCAGCGTCGCCTTCTCCCCCGGCGCAGCCAGCGCGCGTTCCGCCTCGTTGCAAATCGTCAACAACGATTTCAGCCACAACCCATTCACCGTCACGCTGACCGGCACCGGCCTAACTAACCCGCCGCCCGTTTTCAGTGGCGCTGGCGCTCTGGCACTGAATGCTTTGCAAATCAGCTTCAACGCCGCCGTCGGCCAGCACTACCGAATCCTGACCAGCGACGATGTTAGCCGGCCATTAACCAATTGGGTTGTCTTGACCAATGGCCTCGTCTTCGCCAGCCCCGTGATTTACACCAACGCCAGCCTCTCGACCAACGCCGGACAATTCTTCCTCATCGTTTCGCCTTAACGGCGGCGCTTTCTTTTCTCCAGTCAATATAATGCCGGACGCGATTATTCCCAACAGTCCGCAAGCGACCCATAACGCCATCGGACTCACGCCGTACAGCACCAAGCCCAGACTGGGGCTGCATATAAAACCGATGGCCCCGGTCAAACCAAATGTGCCCATGTAAAGCCCGCGCTGGTGGGGCGGCGCGAAATCGGCCACCGACGCCGAAACGAGCGGGAAAGCGATCATTTCGCCGAAAGTTGCGACGATGATGGTCAGGGCCAGCAGCGGGATGGTGCGCGGCAACAGATTCGACGCAAAACCCACGCCGATCAAAAAATAACCCAGCGCGATCATCCGTCGGCGGGTAAAGCGGCGCGTGACCGTGGTTATCGGCAATTCAAATAAAACCACCAACACCCCGTTCAGCGAAATCAACTGGCCATAGGTCAAAGGTGAAAATCCCGCATCGGTTACCACCAGACCGAGGGTGGAAAATAATTGCATGAAAGCCAGCAACATCAAAAACATCGCCACCAGCAACCTGCGAAATCGCGGATTGTCGCGGATCACTCGCACCGTTTTCCCCAACGCATTCCCCGCTTTAGTTCCACGCAAACCCACCGGCAGCGCAAACCAGGCCACCAAACCAAATAGAAGCGAGGTGGCGGCATCGCCGATGAACAGCCATTTGAACGAATGTTTCGCCAAAAATCCCGCCGTCGCCGGACCAAAAGCCCAACCGGCATTGAACGCCATGCGGAACGCGGCAAAAGCGGTCACACGCAGATGGGGCGGAACCAGGTCTGTCAACAATGCGCTGGAGGCTGGCCGATATAATTCACAGGTGAATCCCGCCAGGCTCGCCAACGCGACAATTGCAGGCAAGCCCCGCGCTTGCGACAAACAAAGCATCGCCACCGCGCCGGAAACCATGGACACGACAATGGTTTTGCGCCGGCCCAATCGGTCGGCCATATAGCCGCCGATCAGCGCGGCGAATAATGTGCCGACACCATAGCCCGCCATGGCCAGTCCGGCTTGCGCCAGACTATATCCCAGGCTGGTCATGTAGATGACCAGGAACGGCAGCACGAATGTGCCGAACTTGTTCAAGAACGTGCCAAAGAAAAGGATCCACGCCCCGCGCGGCAATTGGCGGAGACTGTCTCTCAGGCTGGGATGTTGGTCATTCATGGTCAGGTTGGAAAATAAAAAACCCGCCGACTTTTCAGCGGGCGGGTCTTTCAAATTCTATTGGTGTGATCTACGAGAATTGCGAAACCCAACCGCCGTCATGGCGTCGAATGACGACGACCTGGTACGACCAGTTCGTCAGACGAGCGGCCACGGTGCCGCGCGTCTTCCACATATTCGATTGAGTTTTATTCTGTATCAACTGGTTCCCAAGCTATCGCAAGTCGCACAAATGTCAATCAGTTGTCGGATACGAACGGTGTGATTAAAGGTGAGTAAGGGAATGGTTCCTTAACCTTTGGCACAGGAAAAAAGCGGCAGAGGACTGGCCGCAGTCCAAGACGCAAGCGTTGTTGAGGGCGTAAAAATGGCGAAGCTTTTGGAGTGCGGCCAGTCCTCTGCCGCTTTTCGGTTGCCCCACTGTTGAACCGCACCATCAGTTGTCATGGGCGGCGGCGAAGGCCTTCTTGCCCGCGCCGCGCTGCATCAGCTTTTTCAATTCATCGAGATGATGCTCATAAATCTCACGCGGCAAAGTATCGTGCTCTTTACACAACGAAGCCGCCATCCCCACCACTTCCCCCATCATGCCGCAAGTGCGCATCACCCGCACCGGCCCAAGTCCATCGTGCGTCACGCTGATATCACGGCCCGCCATGAAAAGGTTTTTAACGTTGCGGCTGTAAAGGCAGCGATACGGTGCCCAATAAGGTCCCTCGTATTTGTATTCCTTGGAAGACACCGTCGAACGGGCGATGAATTCCTGGCCTTCATGCCCTTTTTGAAACGTCGGATTCGGTGTGTGCAAATCAATGGACCACGAACAGGGAAACGCGCCGTCCGTCCATTTGCGATCATTACGAAAATCGTCCGCTGCCAGCACGACGTCACCCAGCAACCGTCGTGATTCGCGCTTGCCTGCTATGAAAGCCGCCCAGCCCAGTTTCATGTTTGGATAAAGATGATCCACGTTTTTGAGCGTATCCCATGCGCCGTACATCGCGCGGAAATTCAGATCGCGCATCCATTCGACATCCGCGATCGGATCCTGATTGAAGCCGCTTTCCCAATACCAACCGCCCAGGCGATCCAATGAAATCTTGTCTTTGCCGTCTTTCGTCTTTTCATGGCCCGGAAAAGGTTTTCCCGCCAGATCAATCGCCCACGGACAGCGCGGAAACGGCGCCGCCACCGGTCCCATCGCTACGATTGTGCTCAGGGCATTGGTGTCCTTGCATTCGCATTTCAGCAATTCCTTGGCATCGCGGACATTCCACAAATTGCTCGCCCCCAAATGATCTTCCTTGCTGATCTCATGATCCGCGCCCGCCAGAAAACCAACCGCGCCATCGCCCGTGCAATCCGCGAACCACTTCGCTGTCAATCGCACGCGCCGACCGGTGCGCGTGTTTTGCGCCACCACCGAACGGATCACCTCACCGGTGCTTTCCACTTCATTGACCCGTTGTTCCGTCAGGAGGAAAATATTCGGCTCCGCCCGCACCACTGTCAGCTTACGATCGTCGGCATAGTTCGGCGCATCCTTGGCATTCCCGTCCGCTTTGGTTTTATCCGGCACCAGTTCCGCGACGATATCGCCGATGCGCGGATACGGTTCTTGATTGATTTTGCCTTCCGGCCACACGCGCACTTCCGAACTCCCATTGCCGCCGAGCACCGGACGATCCTGCACCAGGGCCACTTTAAGACCGAGTCGCGCCGCCGCCACCGCAGCCGAAGTCCCGGCAATCCCGCCACCCACCACCACCAGATCATAATGCCCGCCGTCCTCCGGTTGTTCCGGCAGACCGAGCGCGGTCCGGCGAAATTTAGCCAGGGCCGCCGGTTCATTCGGCGGCTGAAAATTCAGATCCGAACAAAACAAAACGGCATCACACCGTCCTTCAAAACCGGTCAGATCATGCAGCTCAACCTTCGTTTCATGCTTGACTCGCACCGTCCCGCCATCCTGCCAATGCCACGCCGCGCCTTCTGTCCCAAAAATAGTTGCCAGCGGTTTGCCATTGATCATCACCTGAAATTTCCCCGGTGCGCCCGGCGCTTTCCACGGCGCCACCCAATCGCGTGTCCGCACCCAGACATGATATTTGCCGGTCTTAGAAAATGCCACCGAGGTCACCGCATTCGACACCGGATCACCCAGCCCATGCGCCAGCAGATACGGCGACCCCATCTGGTCCATGAATTGTTGATCTACCATCCAACCGCCGGTCTGGGAAAATTGTTCCGCCTCCAGCAGAACGGTTTCCGCCGCAATAGAGGGCAGCGCGCACACCGCCAGCAGCGCGGCAAAACCGATAGAGATTAAAGTCCGAAAATTCACAGTAAAATTATTCTTTGGCTAAAAAGATAGGTTACGCGAAAACGTGGTCATCAGCAAGGAAGCGATGCTGGAGGCAGTGTCCTAATTTGACTTGGAGGGTGGATTGCTAACCGAGGCGGGATAAAATTCCCCCTCTCCTGGAGGAGAGGGTTGGGGTGAGGTCGAACTCTCTCCGCGAAGCGCTAACTTTTTCAAATTAGGACATTACCATGTTGGAAGCTTGGTGCCGGGGCGCATCTTGTTCGCGTGGTTCGCGGTTTAAAATCTCTCGATTCTCACGCCGGAACCAATTCCCATTGTTTGGCGCGCTCGGCCCAGGCTTGGGCGTGTTCCGGCCAATCATGCAAGGTCGCTGGATCAAAATCCGCGCCGTTGGGCCAAACCAAGGTGTGGACCTCGGGATCAATCTGCACCTGCCCAAACACTTTCAAATCCCGCAAAGGACGATAAACCGCCCCCGCCAAAACCGATTTAAAATTAATCGTCTGCGCCGTGCCGTCATTAAACGAAACCCGCAAGGCATAAGGGCCAACATGCTCGAAAGCGGTGACTCGGTAAATAGGATGATTCATAAGCGCTCGGTTAAGTTAAAGGTGCAATAGGCAGAGACGTTTGTCCAGTTTGCAAACGCTCCCAATCGGCCAGCAATTCGTCTTGGTGAACTTCCGCCCACGCCTCGACCATCCGCTGCTGCCGTCGGGAAAGAGTGCCGGAAATAATTTCTATCGGATCAATGCCAAAAACCGCCACCTCACCTTGATAATAAGCATGAAAATGAGGAAGATGATGCTGCTCACCCACCTCGATATACATGCGAATGATTATCCCGTAAAACCGGCTTAATTCTGGCATGGCGAAGTTTGACATTTTTCTTTGGCAATAAAAGCCAAGAATTATCCCATTCATTTCCTCTCTGCGCGCCTCCGCGCTTCTCGGCGTCTCTGCCTTAAAAGTCCGTTTCCCTGTCCTCCGTAGCGCTTTGCCGTAGGAGGATCACTTCTTCATGCGCGTTGGCCTGCCGGTGGACATACCGCCTTTTCGATAGAGAAGAAAAGGATTCCGACCAAGTTTCTTAACGTGGTTTTGACAGTCAAAACCGTGCTGCCAACACTTGCACCGGGCGAATTATTTTGGAAGATTTAGGGAATGAAAACACCTAAAAAGTCAGATTTAAACCCAAAAGCATTTGCCGTATGCGATGCGTTCATGCGGTTCAGTTACGATTTGCTCGGGGCTTATCTTGATGCTTTGGCAGGACTTGAAGCCGTCCGAAAGGAAGTCATTCGCGAACAAAATGAGAAGATTGAAAAGTTGCGACTGATAAAACCTCATGACGCGACGGTTGAGTTCATGGATCAGCAGGTGCTTGATCATCGGTTTGGAGCTAACCAAAATGAGCCGGAGGAGATTTTGCACCGTTCCACTCAGGGGGCATTCAAACATCGCACTGCTTTCGGTGGAGCGGATGCACGCTTCCTCGGTCAAATGATGGTTGCCCTTTTATATGGAGCTTGGGAAGACAAGTATCGGCAAGAGGCCGCATTTGCTTTGGGGCATTCGGATAAAAACGAACTTAAATCGGAGCTTTTCAGTGATGTAGCCAAGCTGCGTCATGCGATTGTGCATAATAATGGGAAAGCCACGAAAGAGGTTGGAAGGGCCAAGGTTATAAAGTGGTTTCAGGAAAATGATGAGATTTTTATATCGCGAGTTCAGGCACGTAATTTACTTGAGGAGATTGACCATTTTATCACTCAATTATGCTCGAAACCTTGCCAGCCGTTTGAAACCAGCTAATCATGTGCGCATGAAAGCCAACCAGTTGATACGGATTGTTATACTCCTGCTTTATTGCATGGATACCTTTCAACTGCCAGCCCAGCAGGATAAGGCGGATAATAAAGAGTTGGCGGATTTGCGCACCAAGTCTGAAAAAGGAGATGCTGATGCTGCTGTGGATCTGTCTAATTTTTACCTCATTGGTGACAAAGTAAAAAGGGATTTTCAAGAATCGGCCAAATGGGCAAAAAAAGCCGCAGAAACGGGTGACGTCAGGGGTTGTGTCGCACTCGCAAGTCTTTATGGTGAGGGATTGGGCGTAGAAAAGAATCCTGTTGAAGCTGCAAAGTGGTGGCGTAAAGCTGCCGAGCAAGGGGATGAAGACGCGGAATACAATTTAGCTAGATGTTATGAGGACGGCAGGGGAGTTGATCAAAATTACACTGAAGCTTTGAAATGGTATAGGCTTGGCATAGAGAAAAATGATCACCCGTTCCCGGGAGTAAGCACTGGTCTGGGGAGAATGTATCGGCTCGGCCATGGAGTTCCAAAAAATTACGCCCAAGCGCTTCAGTATTTATTTCCTGCCGCAGAAGGCGGTTGGTTGGCTGCACAATATGAACTCGGTTTGATGTATGCGCACGGAGAAGGTGTTACTGAAGATTACGTCGAAGCCTACAAATGGTTTAATCTTGCTGCCACAGATGGTGGAAATGCAGCCTTATCAGAACGTGACGCGATGGCAAAAAAAATGACATCCGCTCAAATTGTCAAAGCGCAAGCTTTGACGCGTGAGTTCAAGCCCGAAAAGAAAGCTGATACAACCACACAACCGACAGGGAGTGGCTCTGGCTTCTTCATCACGGAAGATGGGTTTCTTATTACGAACGAGCACGTTGTCGAAGATGCTACCCAAATTCGCTTGATCATCGGTGCAGGATTGATTTCCGCCAGAGTTATCAAAGTTGATGCGGCCAATGATCTCGCGTTGTTGAAAGCCGACGGAAAATTTACGCCATTGCCCATTACTTCCAGTCGCACGGCGCATTTGGGCAACACGGTGGCCACGGTTGGTTTTCCCAACACCGGCATGCAAGGTTTCGCACCCAAGTTTGCCAAGGGAGAAATCGCGGCGCTGTCCGGGGCGCAGGATGATGCGCGTTATTTCCAGATCAGTGTGCCGGTGCAGCCGGGCAATTCCGGCGGCGCCTTGGTGGATGAGCATGGCAATGTGGTCGGCGTGGTCTCGGCCAAGTTGAATGCGGCGGCGGCGCTGGCGGCGAGCGGGGCGTTGCCGGAGAATGTGAATTATGCGGTGAAAAGCGGTTTTCTGCTCAGTTTCCTGGAATCGGTGCCGGAAGTGTCGGCCAAGCTGGCGGAGCCGAACAGCAAGGAGCGGAAGTTCGAGGACGTGGTGAAATCGGCGGAACAGGCGGCGGTACTGGTGTTGGTGTATTGAGGAAGTGAGGGTTGAGCGAGATGGAGGCGGCCACGGTAAGTGAATTCAGGCTGGTCAAAAGCCGATTGATTTGAGAGCCTAGCCCGGTCTAAAAACGCGGCCTATCCAACCCCGCGAGAAACCGTATCCCAGTCATGGCCATACACGTCGCGCTGCATCACAAAACGCATTACACCTACGACAAACCGGTGGGACATGCGCCGCACATCATCCGCCTGCGGCCCGCGCCGCATTGCCGCACGCCCATCCTCAGTTATGCGCAGAAGGTGTTGCCCAAAAAACATTTCATCAACTGGCAGCAGGATCCATTCAGCAATTATCTGGCCCGCGTGGTCTTCCCGGAAAAATCCACCGAACTCCTGGTCGAAGTGGACCTGGTCGCGGAGATGGCGGTCTATAATCCGTTCGATTTTTTCCTGGAAGAGTATGCCGAGAAATTCCCCTTCACCTATGATGCCGGGTTGAAAAAGGAACTGGCCCCGTTTCTCGAAGTCGCTGCGCCCGGGATGAACCTGCGCAACTTCGTCGCCTCCATCAGCCGCACCGAAGGTCGCACCATTGATTTTCTCGTCGGCGTCAATCAACGCATCTGGAAGGAAATTCGCTACGGCATTCGTTTGGAGCCGGGCGTGCAAACACCGGAAGAAACATTGAAACTTGGTTCCGGTTCGTGTCGCGATTCCGCGTGGTTGCTGGTGCAGGCGTTCCGTCATCTGGGATTGGCCGCGCGATTCGTCTCCGGTTATTTGATTCAACTCAAGCCCGATGTGAAATCGCTCGACGGCCCGAGCGGCGCGGAAAAAGATTTCACCGATCTTCATGCGTGGTGCGAAGTTTATTTGCCGGGCGGCGGCTGGATCGGGCTTGATCCCACTTCCGGTTTGCTCGCGGGTGAAGGCCACATTCCACTCGCTTGCTCGCCAGAACCGAGCAGCGCCGCCCCGATTTCCGGCGCAGTGGACGAATGTAAAGCGGTCTTCACCCATGAAATGAAGGTGACGCGCATTTATGAATCGCCGCGCGTGACCAAACCTTACTCGGAAGAACAATGGATCGAGATCGAAAAGCTGGGACACGACATTGACACCGAGTTGGAGAAAAAGGACATGCGCCTGACCATGGGCGGGGAGCCGACATTTATTTCCATTGATAACATGGACGGCGCGGAATGGAATTTCGCCGCCGTTGGCCCGGAGAAACGCAAGTTGTCCGATGAACTCCTGCGCCGGTTGAAAGAGAAATTCGCGCCCGGCGGCCTGCTGCATCACGGCCAGGGAAAATGGTATCCCGGCGAATCGTTGCCGCGCTGGTCCCATGCCTGTTACTGGCGCAAGGACGGCCAGCCGATCTGGGAAAACAAGGAATTGATCGCCGGTGAAAAAACGAAGGAAAAATTCACCGCCGATCATTCGCAGAAATTTATCCACGCGCTGGCCACGCGTTTGGGCGCAGATCCGAAATGGATCATGCCGGGTTTCGAGGATCCGTTCTATCACGTCTGGAAAGAGCGCCGTCTGCCGGTGAATGTTGACACGACCAAGCTCAATTTGAAGGAGGAAGAAGAACGTGTGCGGCTCGCGAAAATTCTCGAGCAGGGACTCGGCAGCACCGTCGGCCATGTCTTGCCCATTCAACGCGCGTGGAGAAATTACTTTCCCATCTGGAACAGCGGCCCGTGGTTTTTGCGTTCGGAACATCTTTTCCTCGCGCCGGGAGATTCGCCGATGGGTTTGCGGCTGCCGATTGATTCCCTGCCGTGGGTGAGCGCGTCCGATTATCCGCACATCAACGAACTTGATCCCACAGTGAAACGCCCCGCGCTGCCGTCGCCGCAGGAATTTCGCCAGCGCTATCTCCAGGTTGAAACGCCCGCGCGCAAAAAAGCCGCGACCCACCGTCGGCGTAATCAAAGCGACGAAGACGCGAAGAAGGAAGCGTTGCGCGATGATCCGACGCGCCTGCCGTTGCCGGGCGAATCCGCCGCGTGGATCGTGCGCACGGCACTTTGTGTCGAACCGCGCGAAGGCAAGCTGCACGTCTTCATGCCGCCGGTCGCGACGCTGGAAGATTATCTGGAAATCATCGCCGCCGTCGAAGACACCGCCGCGCAACTGCAAGCGCCCGTGGTCATCGAAGGCTACACGCCGCCCAATGATTACCGTCTGCAAGTTCTCAAAGTCACGCCCGACCCCGGCGTGATCGAGGTGAATCTCCAACCCGCGTCCAACTGGACGGAACTAGTCAACAACACGGAAACCCTTTACGAAGAAGCGCGGCAAACCCGCCTCGGCACGGAGAAATTCATGATGGACGGCCGGCACATCGGCACCGGCGGCGGCAATCACATCGTCATCGGCGGCGCGACTCCGTCTGACAGCCCGATTTTGCGGCGACCGGATCTGCTTCGCAGCCTCGTCGGCTATTGGCAAAACCATCCGTCGCTCTCGTTTCTATTCAGCGGCCTGTTCGTCGGCCCGACCAGCCAGCATCCGCGCGTGGATGAAGCGCGCAGCGATTCGCTTTACGAACTTGAACTCGCCTTCAAACAGATTCCCGACAAAGGGAATGTCCCTCCGTGGTTGGTGGACCGCATTTTCCGCAATCTGCTCATTGACGTGACGGGCAACACGCATCGCGCGGAATTTTGCATTGATAAACTGTATTCTCCGGACAGCGCCAGTGGTCGCCTGGGTCTGGTGGAATTGCGCGCCTTTGAAATGCCGCCGCACGCTCGCATGAGTCTGACGCAGCAATTGCTGTTGCGCTCGCTCCTCGCCCGTTTCTGGAAACAGCCGTATCAACAGAAACTCGTGCGTTGGGGCACCGAACTGCACGACCGCTTCATGCTGCCGCATTTTGTGGAACAGGATTTTCGCGATGTGATCGAGGACTTGAACACCTGCGGTTACCCGCTGCAACCGGAATGGTTCGCGCCGCACCTGGAATTTCGTTTCCCCCTCTACGGCCACATCACCCAACGCGGCGTGAATGTGGAAATCCGTCAGGCCCTCGAACCATGGCACGTCCTCGGCGAAGAGGGCGCGGCGGGCGGCACCGTGCGCTATGTGGATGCCTCGCTCGAACGCCTGCAAGTAAAAGTGCGCGGCATGATTGGCTCGCGGCACGTTGTCGCCTGCAACGGTCATGCCATGCCGCTGCATCCGACCGGCACCGAGGGTGAATACGTCGCGGGCGTCCGTTTCCGCGCCTGGCAACCGCCGGAATGTTTGCATCCGACCATCGGCGTCCACGCGCCACTGACCTTTGATGTGATTGACACCTGGAACAAACGCTCCATCGGCGGCTGCACCTATCACGTGGCCCACCCCGGTGGCCGTAACTACACCACCCTTCCAGTGAACGCCTACGAAGCAGAAAGCCGCCGCCTCGCCCGCTTCTTCCAAATCGGCCACTCGCCCGGCGCGGTGAAAGTGTCTGCCGCCGAACGAAGCAACGAATTCCCATTCACGCTGGATTTGCGAAATAGGCCAAAGATTTGAAGGTTGGGCGCGTCGTTTTTTCCTTTGTAGGAGACGAGGTGACGAGACTCTAACTTTTC
>CAIYOY010000024.1 GCA_903927905.1 uncultured Verrucomicrobiales bacterium
CCCCGGCGCGCACGGAGTGACGCGCCCTACCTATCAAATCAAAGTTATTTCCACTGGCATAACGACTCCACATAGGCCGCCGAACCATCCCTCAGCCATCCATCAAGCTGCGCCTGATCCTTGAGCTGCTGCCCGCGCAAGCGCGGGACGACGAAGAAACGGCAATCCACTTCCGGCAAGGCGCTCATGTCGCCCCAGAGTTTTTCGAATTGCGCGACCGGGAAAATATCTTCCTGGCCGTGACCCCAGCGTTTTTTTACGTCTTTCAGGGTAACGTAGGCAGGCATGCGGGCAGCGAGTTTTCGGACAGCAGCGGCAACCTTGTCAGCGTTGGGCAGGTCGGCTGCGGTCAGCTCAAGAACGGCCAGCAGTTTATGGATATCAATCCATGTGCTCAGAGTGTTGTAGTATGAAAGCTTGAATTCATCTTCTTCGCGCGGCATGGCCAGCCCTTCCAACAAACGGACGCGACCATTGACGCGGGCGAGGCCGCCGCCGCGATCTTCGATGCGGCGGGTGATGACCTCGAAAGAAAGACACGCGCCCTCGCGAATGTGCAAGCCGAGCAAGCCGGGATCCACATCGGCGCCAAGCGTGTCTATGTTGCGCAGGAAAAGATATTTTAATTGCGGACGTTCAGTCAGCAGGCGCAGCAGAACGCCGTTACGCAGGAGGTTGGAAATTTCGTACCAATGGCCGACGGGATGGAGGCATTGGGCTGGGACATTGTCGGTATAATCGTTCCCCTCCCCGGCCTGTTGCGCCCAGCCGATAAGCGCAGTGTGCAAACTTTCGCGGACTTTCTGAGCCTGCTGGTCGAGCAGTTGCTGGGGCATTTCTTCCCAGAGGAAACGGAGGTCACGCTCCATCGGAATCATGCGCAGACCGATCGCTTTACCGGGCGAGAGCAGCAGCGGGCCGTCGTAGTCGTAATTTTTTTGCCGGGCCAAAAAGGATTCAATCGGCCCATGTGTCAAATAGCTGGTGGAAACGATATTAGGCACCGACATACCATGCAATGCACCGATGCGGCGGCCTTTGGCCAGATGAACTTCCAGAAAAGTGCGATGGCGACCGCCGAGTTTGCAGAAGGGATGCAGCGCTTTGACCACACCGGCCCCCTGCGTCCAGCGACTGCCTACGCCCGCCGCCAAAGTCATGACGGCCACTTCGCCATTGGCCAAAGCTTTTTTGCCCAGGTCCTCCGACAATTTGCCCGTGGCATCAATGACGTCCCCGGGCTGGACGTCTTCAATTTTGGTCGCAGTGGGCAAACGGTTTTGCGCAAGGCCGATGCGTCCGTCTTTCAGGTCGGCACGGATTTGCTCGTGCTGGGCGCGGTCAAAGCCGTTTTGTTCCAACAGAGTTGTTATCGTTTGGCCGGTGGCAGCTTCACGTTTCGCCCGCGGCATGAGCCGATCCAAAACGTCCTGAATGGCGCTGCCCAATTCGGGGTGATTGCGGCTGGAAGTGGCAAATTTATCCAGTTCGGCGCGGCGAAGGGGCGGCAGCGTGTCGGGATCGAGTTTGAGCAACTGCGGCACGACGAGCGCATAGTAGTGCTGCGGCAATAATGATTCCTCGCCGCGCAGCAGATCGGCCCAGGTGCCGCGTTCGTTGATGGCGAAATCATAAACGACCGGCTCCATCGCGAAAGGCAGCGCGCTTTCCAATTCGCGTTTGGCGCCACTCATGATCTCCTGCAATTTCGCCTGGGCTTTCTGCTTTTGTTCCGGCTTGAAAATAAATCCCATGCCGCCGCCCGACATGCCTCCGAGCATCCAAAAACCCCAGAAATCCTGACCGAACTCCGCCTGCACGCGTTGCAGCAAAGTCTCGGTGTAAAAGTTGCTGGCCCAGGGAATAATGGTTTGCAATGGGCCATGGAAATTGCGCGAAGTGGCCGCGCCGATTTTTTTGACATCGTTCTCGCGGATGGCCGAAAGAATCTGGTCGAGGATACCAAGCGCTTCCTGGCGGCCTTTCCATTCGGCTTCGGAACGCAGCAGATATTTTTCGGTGACCATTTCGAGGATCGGGCCGACGTTTTGGGCCATGCCACCATGGACGAGAACGAGGCTCTCCTGCAATTTTTGACGGACTTCGGCCGAGGCTTCGTTTAAGTCAAACACACGATGAGTGGGCATCAATCGCCCGCGACTCAACCCAAATTCCGGATCACCCTCCCCGGCGAGTGCGCCCTGGATCAATTTCATCCCCGGCCAAACGCCGCCCGAATCCTGCCAACCGCCGCCGGAACCGCCGATCCATTCGCCCAGAATGGCGCGGGCCAAAACCAATCGGCGCTCATTTTCCTGCAAGCCACCTTCGAGCGATTGCGCCTGGCTGGTCGCACGCATGCAGACGGAAATCAGAGCGGCGAGCAAATTTGTTGACACAGCCAGGCGCGAGCCTTTGGGAATGTCATTGACGTTGCTGATCAGCTCCAAACCGCGTCCCGGGCCGACGACCTGTGCCAGCAAGTCCGCCAGGTTTTGGCCGGAGCCTTCGATGCCTGGGGGGACGATGCCCGAGGCAATGACGGCGGCTTTGAGCAGGCCGAGGTAATCTTTGGCGAAGTCAAACACTTCAGCCAGATTGCTGATGTCCGCGACCGCGCCAAGATCCACACTGCTCAGACGCAGAACCGGTTCTTCGATGACGCGCAAGTAAACCTCAATCGGCGGTTTCGGCGCGGTATCGCGACCGCGCACGGCGAGGTCAATGGAAACGTTCAGCACTTTCGCGCCTTCGGGATAATCCATGCCGAGAAAGAAAATATCGCTCCACGCGCTGTGGGTGAGGTCCATGCGGACGGGCGTGAGTTCGCGCAAGACCGGATAGCTGCCATCGACGGCGCGTTGTAAAAGTTCGGGGCGGATGCGCAAGGGTTGATCGGCCGGATGCCCCATGCGGAACATCCATTGATTACCACGCACGGAACGAACACTGCGCCGGACCTGGTCCGCAAGCGTTTGGATCCCGAGCCGATAATACGCCGAAGCCAGTGCGCTGGAAATGCCGTCGCTCGGACCTTCCGCGTGTTGCAAGGCGAGAAAAACTTCGATGGCTTCGGCGAAGCGGCGTTGCAACAGATATTCGTAGCCCTTGAAGGGAACGAGGCTGCGCGATTTCATTTCCGGTTTCAGCGGCAGATGAAAACGATGGATGGCGTAAAGGAAGAACAACGCGCGGACGCGTTCGTAAAGATTCTCACTCGTCTGCCGAAATTTTTCCAGATCCTGACACTCCGCGAGCAATTCGGCCAGGGAAGCGTTGCGGCAAAAGGCGTCGAGCGACTGGTTGCGAGTCGCGGGGTCCGAAGCGGTGATGATTTGACTGAGCCGGGCGGGCATACCTTATTCGCCTTTGACGGCCAGCATTTCCACGAGGTTGGACAGGACTTCGTCGCGATCTTTGCCGTCGAAGGCCAGAGCAAGTTGCGCGGTGAGCAGACCGTATTTGACTCCGATATCATAACGGCGTCCATGCAGTTCGAGTGCAAGGTAACGTTCTTTCGCGCTCAACTTGCTCAAGGCGGCACTGAGCGTCAGACCGTTGTTCGAGGTGGCGGTCAATTCTCCAAGCAGTTGCATCGCGGTCGGCGTCAAAACGTGCATGCCGAAAAAACAAAGATAACGGCCGGCGCGCAAACCGGGCACGATCAAACGCTGCTCCGCCTCGGTGGGGGTCGGTTTTTCGAGAACACTTTCCACCTGGTATAGCTTCTGGCGTCCAGGAACCAATCGTCCGCCGACTGCGCCATAAAATGGCAGTTTGCTTTCGTGCGTCGCCTGCACAGCGGAAACGGCGCAGGATTCGGCCTTGGCCATTTCCACTAATTGTTGCGCACACCCTTTGACCTCACGACTGACATAAAGATGATCTCCCACCAGCAGCAGAAAAGCCTGATTGGCCGCGAAGTCCTTGGCGCATTGCACCGCGTGGCCGTAACCGCGCGGCTCGGGTTGTTCGACGAATTGGATGCGGTTGGCGTGCGGCCCGGCGGCGGCGCGATAGGCATTTTGATCACCGGGATGGATGACCACACACATCTCCTCGATGCCGGTCTTCAAGACCTCTTCGATGATGATGGTCAGCGCCGTTTTTTGCGAGCCATCGCGATCCACCAGCGTTTGCAACGGCAGAGTGCGCTGATTCTTGCCGGCCGCCGTAATAATTGCTTTCTTGATGTCCACGGAAAATGAATTTGTTTACTGGCCGGCAAGGGTGTCATGTTCGTCCCGTGGCGTCAATGTCATCGAAGACAAAGGAAAAGGGTTTTCCCTTGCGGAACCCTGCACCTTAGTCAACGGCCTGATCAACATGAGAAAACGCGCGGAAGCGATCAAAGGGACTTTTGAAATTTCCAGCCAGCCGGGAAAGGGAACGCGGATTGAATTGCGCGTCGCGGTCAGGAACAGCTTGCAGGCCTGATCTGCCCGAAAGGAAGTTTAAAATTGTGAGAGCAAACACCGGACTACCGGCCGAGCCACACCAAACCTATGGTCCCCGACGCTCGAAAATCACTCCGATGCTCGCAACGAAACATAAAATCGCTATAACCGCAGCAAACCAGGAGACGTATCGCTCCCGCTTCGTGCGATAAAGGAAAAGCAGAGAAAAGCCCCAAATAACCGGGGGTACCGAAACGACCAGAGGCTGCCAAGAAAAAGTGTCTCTTACCAAAGCCGGCCACAGGGCTTCCGTCATAGCATACAGGAGCACTGTGACTGCGAGGTAGAGCACCCATCTATCGGTTTTCTTCTTAGCTGTGGCTTCCATATCTTGTCGCCTACCATTGATTATCATGGAATCAATTCCCAGATTCTCAATCTTTGCTATTTCTTGCGCCCCATCACAACGCCGATAGCCACGCCAAATGGTAATCCAACGGCCATTAAACCCATGTTGTGAAAGGCTGCGCTAATCGCCACTCCGAAACAAAGACCCAAACTGAGGCCAATAGCTATGTATTGCGACTTGTTCATGCTTAAACAGTAAACCAAATTCCTTCCATCAGTCAAACCAGAGATGAAAACGGCAACTCTATACACCCTAAAGTCGCGGAATCCCTTCCTGATGACCGTCCCAAAGCCGCAAAATTTCCACGGTCTTCAACTCAGGCAACACCCGGTAAAATACTTTGAAATGTTCTTTGATGATGAACCGCCTGATTTCCCAACGTTGCCGAACCCTGGGATGTCTTTCCGGGAAGAAAGAGAGATTCTCAGAAGTTTTGATCACGGTTTCTCCGAAGCGCACAGCCGCGGTTGGGTCGTGAACGGCGATTCGTCTGACGATGATTTCGAGATCTTCCAGGAAAGACTCTTTGAAAATTACTTTGAAGTCCATTGCTTCACCCGTTCCCGAACTTCATTGGCAGAATATCCTTTGGCCGGCTGACTGTTTGCCTTGGTAATGGCTTCGTCCAATGACTTCAACAGAATTGCGTCTTCCTCGCTGCACTCATTCAAAACAGATGCGCCACCTTCCTTCGAGACAAAGGCTGTCCACGATTTCATCGCCAGCCGGTGAAGCTCATCGGCCGTCAGATGATCTAATTCCGCCTCAATTTCGCGAAAGCTCATGACACCCAAATATAGCCAAATAAGATGCCATGCGCAATCCCATGTTCATTGACAATTTGTATTGTCGCCATCTGCTCCTTCGCCTACAACCGTTCCATTCATGCCCGCGCCCACTGATACGCTAGCTTCCAGCCATGAAAAATGGCTCGTGCTGTCCGCCGCTTTTCTCGGCTGGATGTTCGATGGTCTCGAAATGGGCATCTTTCCGCTGGCGGCGCGACCGGCCTTGCAAGATCTTTTGCATACCAGCGATGACAAGTTGATCGGACAGTGGATGGGCGCGGTGACGGCATTGTTTCTGATCGGCGCGGCTTGTGGCGGGTTTGTTTTTGGCTGGCTCGGCGACCGGTTCGGCCGGGTGCGGACGATGATCTGGAGCGTGCTGACTTATTCTATTTTCACCGGCTTGTGTTATTTCGCATCGGCCCCCTGGCAACTGGGGGTGTTGAGATTTGTCGCGGCCCTGGGCATGGGCGGCGAATGGGCGCTGGGCGTGGCACTGGTGATGGAGTTTTGGCCCGAACAAAAACGGCCGTTGTTAGCCGGAGCCATCGGGGCGGCTTCTAATGTCGGTTTTGGTTTGATTGCAGTGTTGGGATTATTTTTCAAAATCACGACTCATTCCTGGCGATGGATCATGTTGGCGGGGGCGGCTCCGGCCCTGCTGAGTTTGTTCATCAATTTTTTTGTGCCGGAATCAAAACGCTGGCAGGCTGCGGTGGAAAAAGAAAAGAGCCATCCGTATCGAGAGGTGTTTTCTCCCCGCCTGCTCAAAACCACTTTGCTGGCCATCTCCTTTGCGTCGGTGGCCTTGATCGGAACCTGGGGCTCCGTGCAATGGATTCCGACCTGGGTCAATAAAATGACTGCGGGAACAACTATTCCCCATCCGGCGGCAACCACTCAGGTGGTGGAGGCGATCGGCGCGATTGTGGGCTGTTTTATGGGTTCGCTGTTGTGCGTTCGTTTTGGTCGGCGCTGGACTTATTTTGGGTTGTGCGCCAGCTCGTGGCTGATCTGCACAATCTTATTCACCCGCTTCTCGTCCTATGATACTGGATGGTTTTTATTGGTCGCGGCCCTGGCCAGCGCGGCGACCGCAGCCTTTTACGGTTGGCTGCCGCTTTATCTGCCGGAATTATTTCCCACGCGCATCCGGGCTACGGGCCAGGGCATCTGTTTTAATTTCGGACGAATCCTGGCGGCGGCAGGCGCGATTTATCAGGGAAACCTGGTAAAAGCTTACGAAGGCAGCTATGCGAAAGCCGGAGCCACCATTGTTTTGGTCTATTTCGCCGGCATGGTTTTGATCTGGTTTGCGCCGGAAACCAAAGGAAAGCCACTGCCGGAATAAAAAATTTCGTGTCCATTCGGGTTCATTCGTGGTTAATTTTCCCCCGCATGAAACAAAAAGCTTATGCTGCTGCGGGCGTGGACATTGATCTGGGCAACCGGGTCAAGGCCACCCTGCCCCAATTGCTCGCCTCGACTCATCGCCGCGAGGTGCTCGGCAAGGTCGGCGGGTTCGGCGGACTGTTCGCGCTGGACACCAAAAAATACCGCGAACCGGTCTTGGTCTCCAGCGCCGATGGCGTCGGGACGAAATTGAAGATCGCCTTCGCCATGGATCGCCACGACACGGTGGGCGAAGATCTGGTCAATCATTGTGTCAATGACATCGCCGTGCTGGGCGCGGAACCACTTTTCTTTTTGGATTACATTGGTACGGGCAAATTGAAGCCCCATGTTTTCAAGGAGTTGATTCAAGGATTTGTACGTGGATGTGTCGGCAACAACTGTTCGCTGATCGGCGGTGAAACGGCGCAGATGCCCGGATTTTATCAGGATGGCGAGTACGACGTGAGCGGAACCATTGTTGGCGTGGTGGAAAAATCGAAGATGCTCAATGGGAAGAGCATTCGACCGGGCGATGCAGTCATCGGCTTGGCTTCGAGCGGGCTTCATACCAATGGTTATTCTCTCGCGCGAAAGATTTTCTTTGAAAAGTTAAAGCTCAAGCCGACCAGTCGCGTGGCGGAATTGAAGAACACCATTGGCGATGAATTGCTGAAGGTCCACGTCAGTTACGGGATGCTGGTGCAGAAGTTGTTGAAAAAATTTCCGGGCAAAATCAAAGGACTGGCGCACATCACCGGCGGTGGTTTTGTGGATAACATTCCGCGTGTGCTGCCGAAGAATTGCGATGTGATGGTTCACAAACATACGTGGGATATGCTGCCCATTTTCCAAATGATCGAGGCCAAAGGCGGCGTGGATGATGCCGAACTTTATGAGGTGTTCAATATGGGCATCGGCATGACGGTGATCGTCCCGGCGGATAAGGCGGATGCGATTTTGAAATTTATTCGCGCGCAAAAGCAAGCCGCCTGGTTTATCGGCGAAGTCGTGCGCGGCAGCGGAAAGGCGAAGGTTGTTTGATGAGTATTTTTGAAGAATTGGAATGGCGCGGTTTGATCGCCGATTGCACGGACAAAGTCGAACTGCAAAAAAAACTCACCGCTCCCACCGTACTCTATGCCGGTTTTGATCCGACGGCCGATTGCCTCCACGTCGGCAATCTCGTGCCCTTGATCGCGCTGCGCCGGTTTCAGCTTTGCGGCCATCATCCCATCGCGCTGGCCGGCGGAGCGACGGGTTCCATCGGTGATCCCAGCGGGAAGAGCCAGGAGCGGCAATTGCTGACCAAGGAAGTGCTGGATGGGAATATTGCCAGCGTCAAAGAGCAGTTGAAAAAATTGCTCGATTTTGAGACCAAAACCAACCCGGCCCGGCTGTTGGATAATGCCACCTGGACCGCACCGGTCAGTTTCTTGGATTTCCTGAGGGACATCGGCAAGCATTTTTCAGTCAATCAAATGATTGCCAAAGAAAGCGTCCGCGCCCGAATGGAAGACCGGGAAACGGGCATCAGTTACACAGAGTTCAGTTACATGCTGTTGCAGGCGTTTGATTTTTACCACTTGCGCAAGGAATGTAATTGCGAACTGCAGATTGGCGGTTCGGATCAATGGGGCAATATCACGGCGGGTATCGAACTAACCCGCAAAAAAATGAGCGCGCAGGTTTACGGTCTGACGCTGCCATTGATCATGAACACGGACGGGACCAAATTCGGCAAGACCGCCGCCGGGGCCGTCTGGGTGGACGCGAAGAAAACCAGTGTGTATCGCTTCTACCAGTTTTGGATCCGCACCGATGACCGGGACGCGGTCCGTTATCTGAAAATTTTCACGTTCCTGGGCCGCGAAGAAATCGCCGCGCTCGAACAGCAGCACGCCGAAAAACCCGAAGCCCGCGCCGCGCACAAAGCTCTGGCCAAGGCGATGACCGATTTGATCCACGGCGAAAACGCCACCGCCGAAGCCATGCGCGCCAGCGAAATTCTTTTCGGCGGCGCGCTCGAAGGCATTTCGGAAACGACTTTCAATGACATCGTGGGTGAAGTGCCGACGAAGGAATTGGCACGGACCGCTCTGGATGGAGCCGGCACGCCCCTGGTGGAAGCATTGGTTCTCTCCGGCCTTTGCCCCTCCAAAGGCCAAGCGCGAAAAGACATCGAAGGCGGCGGCGTGAACATCAATAATCTGCGCGAAGCCAATGCGCAACGCCACGTGACCGCGCAAGATTTGTTGTTCGGCAAATATCTGCTGTTGCGCAAAGGAAAACGGAATTACGTCGTGCTGACCGTAAAATAATGTAGCAGTCGAGGTAACGAGACTCTAATTCGATTTCTTGCGTAGAAGAAAAGTTAGCGTCTCGTTACCTCGACTGCTACGAAGCTGGACGATTTCCTTTGCGTTCTCCGTGTGCTTTGCGGTTAATTCAACCGTTGCCATGAATAAATTATCTTCTCTCCAAAAATTTTCCGCCGGAGTCTTGTGCCTTTTCGCCCTCCTTTCCACCGCTTGCGCCAAAACCGAACAGATCTTTATCGCTTCGGGCGGCAAAGGCATTTACTCTGCCCAACTCGACCTCGATAGCGGAACCATCGTCTCCAACGTCCTCGCGTTTGCACACGCTCCCACTTCTTTTCTGGCCGTCTCGCCCAATCACCACAATCTGTACGCAGTTGGCCATAGCGGGAAAGAACCCAACATGATCAGCGCGTTCGCCATCGGTGCTAATGGGCAATTGGCCATGCAGAATGAACTTCGCGGCGAGGGTGATCCCTGTCACGTCTCCGTTGCTGATACGGGCAAATATCTTTTTGCGGCCAATTATGGTGGAGGCAGCGTTTCCTCCTGCTCTCTTGCCGAAAATGGTTTTCTCAAAGGACAGGTCACGACCGTTCAACATCACGGCTCGAGCGTCAATCAACAGCGCCAGGCCGGCCCGCACGGTCATTGCATCATCACCGATCCCGGCGGACATCACGCCCTGGCCTGCGATCTGGGATTGGACAAGGTGTTGATCTATCAAATCAAGAATGGAGAATTGACCGCCAACGATCCTCCTTTCGCTTCGTTGAAACCCGGCGCCGGCCCCCGTCACATCGCTCTCAATCCATCCGGGCGTTGGGCTTATGTGGTCGATGAACTTGATTCCACCATGACGGTTTTCTCTTACAATAAAAAATCCGGCGCAATGAAAGTGACGCAAACTCTTTCTACCATCCCGGCCGGCACCACTGAGAAAAATTACCCGGCGGAAGTAGTCGTCTCGCCTTCTGGTAAATTTGTCTATGGCTCGAATCGCGGTCACGACAGCATCGCCGTTTTTGCCGTTGACCAGAAGACCGGAAAAGTAACGCCGGTGGAATTTTGCCCGACGCTCGGGAAAACCCCGCGCCATTTTGAAATTGATCCGACCGGAAAATTCCTGCTGGCGGCGAATCAGGACTCAGGCAGCGTCGTGGTTTTTCGGATTGATCAGAAATCGGGCAAGCTCGCTCCCACCGGTCACGTCCTCGAAATCAAATCGCCGATGTGTGTGAAGTGCCTGCCGACGGAATAATTGCTGGCACTCACTCGCCAGCCAACTTAAGCACCTACGCACGAAGAGCAGGTGCAACCCAAAAACCGGCTTCATTGGTAAGTTGATTCAGCAACGGTGCGATAGCGGAAATGAAACCTTGTGATTTTGCTTCCAATAGGATGCCAAGGGTGCCGATCGTGATCACTCCCAGCTTGACCGCAAGAGAGCGTCCTTTGGCTTCATCAATCAGCAATAGACTGCCAGGAGAGATCAGCGCCAATGCGATAGCTGCCTTTTCTCCCGGATCAAGCGAGGCTTGGGCTACAGATTGCGGAGCGAGAGGATCCATTTTTATCGAAATAAAGTCTGGCAAGTCCAAACCCGAGAACTGGGCGCGGTCTTGCGCCAGTCGTTTAAATTCCTGAGCCACTATTTCCGGAATAATCACCTCCCCATAAAGCTCACGCAACAAGGAGGCCGAGCCAATTTGGCATAGATTAAGAACAACCGAAGTATCAGCGATGACAATCACGTTCCCCCAAGCTTATTGAGCGTTTTTAAGTCTTCTTCCAATTCACTAATGCCGTAGTGCTGAGGAATTTTTCGATCGCGTAACAGCTTTTGAAATTCAAAAAAACCCAACCCGCACAGATCAACCGCTTGGATAATGGTCACCTTGTTGGACGCATATAATGCCAGCGCCAGTTCCTGCCTAACCTCAGACTCGCCCATTGGAATGTCATCTGGAAATGTAACGGTCATGCCGATAATGTAATCATATTTTGACGCCTTCGTCAAAGAATTCCAATCAACCAAACAAATCCATCTGCGGCGGCGGGCCGAGTTTTTTTAGTTTATCTACTTCGGGTCGGGCGCGGCCAGTATGACGGACTTTGCCTTCGGGGGTGAGCTCGGATTCTTCCAGGTTGACCAGGATTTCTTTGGCGCGTTCCACCACGGTTTTTGGCACGCCGGCGAGGCGGGCGACTTGGATGCCGTAGCTTTTGTCGGTGGCACCTTCCAGAATTTTTCGCAGGAAAACGATTTGATCGTTCCACTCACGTACGGCCACGTTGAAATTTTTCACGCGAGTCAAGCGACCGGCAAGTTCGGTCAATTCGTGATAGTGCGTGGCAAAAAGGGTCTTAGCTCCGACGACGTTGTGCAGATGTTCCACGATGGACCAGGCCAGGCTCAGGCCGTCGAAGGTGCTCGTGCCGCGGCCGATTTCATCCAGGATCAGCAGGCTGCGGGAGCTGGAGTTGTTCAGGATATTGGCCGTCTCGCTCATCTCCACCATGAAGGTGGATTGGCCGCGCGCCAGGTCATCGCTCGCGCCGATGCGGGTGAAAATGCGGTCCACCAGATCGATGCGCGCGGATTTAGCCGGGACGAATGAACCGGTGTGCGCCAGCAACGTCAGCAACGCTACCTGTCGGATGAACGTGCTTTTCCCGGCCATGTTCGGGCCGGTGATGAGCATGAGTTGTTGCGCGGTGTGATCGAGCAAGGCGTCGTTCGGGATGAAGCGTTCGTCGGTCAGATTTTGTTCCAAGACCGGATGACGGCCCTCGGAAATTTCTATGATCCCATCCGCCGCGATCTGCGGACGGCAATAATTATAGAGCCGCGCCGTCTCGGCGAAAGCGCCCAACACATCCAATTGCGCGAGGGCGGCGGCGGTTTGTTGCAGGCGCGGAAGTTGTTGCAGGACTTCCTCGCGCACGCGCTGGAACAATTCATATTCCAGCTTCACACTGCGTTCTTCCGCGCCGAGAATTTTCCCTTCCATGTCCTTCAACTCCGGCGTGATGAAACGCTCGCCATTGGCAACGGTCTGCTTGCGGATATAAGTCTGCGGCACTTTCTCAAGGTTCGATTTGGTCACCTCGATGTAATAACCGAACACCGAATTGAATCGCACCTTGAGCGACGCGATGCCGGTGCGATCAATCTCGTCCTGCTGCAATTTCGCGATCCAATTTTTCCCTTCCGTCGTCGCTTTACGCAATTCGTCGAGGTTCGCGTCAAATCCGTCGCGAATCAAACCACCCTCTTTAATGGCCAGCGGCGGCTCGTCCACGATCGCGCGGCCAAGCAGTTCCACCAAGTCCGGCGCTTCGGCCAACTGTTCCGCCAAGTCTTCCATCAGCGAAGGAATTCGCAGGGCGTCCTTGATTTCATCCTCCTGGATCAGCGCCGCCTGATTGACACGCCGGTGCGCCCCGACCTCGCTTAAAATATTTTTCAACGACGGAATTTTCTCCAACGCCTGCCGCAACGCATTCAAGTCCCGACCATTGCCCGAACCCATACTGAGCCGGCCGATCGTTCGTTCCAGATCCCGCACTTCGCCCAACTCCCGGCGAAACGCATCCAGATCCGAGGTGTTCTCGATCCACGTTAGCACCGCTTCCTGCCGGCGCACAATCGGCCCGACCGCCGAAAGCGGCTGCGAAAGCCAATCCCGCAAACGACGCGCGCCCATCGGCGTCGCGGTGCGATTCAACGCGCCATACAGACACGAATTGCGCGGCGCATCGCGGTTCAACGGCTCAAGAATTTCCAGGTTCCGCAGCGACGTCGAATCCAGCGCCATGAAATCCGCGCATTGATAAAAATTCAGCCGGGTCAGCGCGGAAATATCGCGGCGCAGATGTTGCACCAGATAATGCAGGATGGCCCCGACCGCGCCGATCGCCGCGCCGCGATCCTTCAGTCCAAACCCATCGAGCGACGCCACCTTGAAATGTTCCCGCACCGTGAACATCGCCGTCTCTCCGGCGAAGACCCAATCCTCGTACGGATTAAAAATGGAATAATTATTTTGCGCGACTTTGGCCAGATTGGTCGCCGAGGCCGGATAAATGATTTCCGCCGGGCGCAACCGTTCCAGTTCCGTGGCCAGCGCCGCGTCGCCTTCCAATTCCGTGGTCTTGAAATCGCCCGTCGTCAGATCCACGCAGGCCAGCCCGAACGTTTGGCCCATAGGATACAGCGCGGCCAAAAAATTATTCTTTTCCGGCAACAAGATCCGGTCGTCGAAATGCGTCCCCGGACTGAGGATTTGCGTCACCTCGCGTTTGACCAACTGTCCCGGCCTGGCCTCCTCCGTCTGCTCGCACACCGCCACCTTGCGTCCCGCCTTCAACAGCCGCGCGATATACCCATTGAATGCGTGATGCGGAATGCCGCACATCGGAATGATGCCCCGCTTGGTCAACGCCACATTGAGCAACTGCGCCCCCACTTGCGCGTCCTCAAAAAACATTTCATAAAAATCGCCCAGCCGAAAAAGCAACAATGCCTCCTTCGGCAGTTCGCTTTTTATGCGGCGATACTGCGCCATCATCGGGGTCAATTGCGGTTCGGCGCTCAAGGGCGGACAGTGTAGGAAGTTTTGCCGGAGAGTCGAAGGAAAGTTTTGGGAAAGAACTCGCTTCACGCATTGTTGCACGCCGCGATTGATCAGGAAGGTTAAAAAGGGCAATTCTGAAGATTTTTTAAAAGCATCGCAATTGGGCCATAGTGTGAAAATGGGGGCCAGGTTACGGAGAGGGGTCAGGAATCGGCGCTTAAAAAATGTCACAATTCAAGTCTTGCCATGCGCGTAAGGTTTATGACAAACCTGTGACATACATTTACCACCCAAGCGATGAAACCCCTTAGTGGAGGCGACATCGTCGGAAGGAAGCCATGAAAACGAAACCAATCAAAACAGCCCACCGGAACGCAGCCATCAAGCTTTTGCAGGCCAAAGCGCTGAAAGCGGAAAAAATCGTTGAATCTGCCCGGAAAACGGCACGTCTGGCGAAAGGAAAATTCAAACTGGCACGCAAAGCTTTAAAGGAAGCCAAGAAACTCGCCAAGCGGGCGCGCAAAGCTGCCAAAGCCGCAGCCATCGAGGTCAAAGCCAATTTCAAAAAGCCCGCGCGAAAGACAAAAGCCAAAGCGGCCAAACCGGTGCGGAAACCAACGGTAAAAGCAAAAACTGCGAAGCTGGCGCGGAAGCCAAAATTAAAAGCCAAAGTCACGAAGCCGGTCACGAGGCCGATCCAGAAACCTAAAGTCAGCCGTCATCGTCCTCGATTGGCGGCACCTCCTGCACCTCCCGTGCCATCTTTGCCGCCAGCGCCACCGTTGCCTGCTCCCGCAGTTGAGCCACCACCGCCGACTGAAGGCGAGCCCCCTGCCACCTAAGCGGCGACTGGGCTTATTGCGTAGAATGTCCTTCAGATTTTCTGGAACTGAGAATCGTGCTGGCCGAACTAGGCAGTTGCCGTCCGTTTCCTTCGTCGAAATAGATCACGCCATTGACGCGACGGAAACAATTTTAAAGAAGCCGCACCATTACCGTCCGGATTTTTCATCAAGGCGACCGGCAGCGTAGGCCTCGAAGACTCGCTTTATTTCATCACGCACGCGCCGGAAGACAGCCAATTTTTCGTTGTCATCGCCATTGGCTTTGGCGGGATCATCGAAGCCCCAGTGGTGTCGGTTCATCTGTCCGGGAAACATGGGGCAGGCTTGATCGGCATTACCGCAAACAGTGATGACCGTTTCCACTTTTTGATTGAGAAATTCCTGCAAATGTTTCGAACGGTGGCTGGAAATATCCAAGCCGATCTCCGACATGACCTGAATAGCCAGGGGATGAACGTAACCGGCGGGGTTGGAGCCGGCGCTTTGCACGTTGAAATCTTCGCCCAAGGCGGCGCGAAGGATTCCTTCGGCCAAATGGCTGCGGCAGGAATTGCCCGTGCAGAGGATTAAAATGATAGGCTTTGGAGTCGTCACGGTTTAGCAGCATTTGCCCGGCTGAAAGGTCGGAAACGATGAAAAAGAAATCGCCGTGGTTTTGGGCGGCATGCATTTGTCCGGCGCAAGACAGGCCGTATGTTTGATGCCCAAAACCACCGTTAGGATGTCTCCTTCGGCCTGAATATCAGTGATCGGGAATTGCGAGATAAATGGCGCCTCACATTCAACATCCACTTCCATCTCTTCGGTTTCCAGAAAGGGCGCGGCTTTCTCCAGCACTTTAAGCAACATCTTGGTCCCGGCCCGGTGATCCGTGTCGTCCGAAAACCACGTTTGCAGTCGGCAAAATATTTCGGTGCGGAAAGTCCCGCCGCAGTCAATGAACCGCTTTTCAATCCGCGCCACGTCGGTCACATGCGCCTGAATCGGCATTCTCGTGCCGGTGGGCAAAAGAAAGGAAAGGTTTTTGCCGGTGTGTTGGCCAAGGATCTCTTTCAGTTCGGCGAGCTTCATATCAGGCGGTCATTTCTTTTGCTGGGCTTTGGCAGCAACCTTTTTCGCGGACGCAACGGCAGGCAAACATGGCAGCACAGGCACCCAGAGGCGGAGCCGTGAGATAAATCCAAAGATGTTCCAAGTGTCCCGATATCAGGGCCGGAGCAAATGAACGCGCCGGATTCATGGAGGCTCCACAGATCGGCCCGGCAAACATTGCCTCCAGGGCTATGACCGCGCCGATGGCGATTCCGGCGGTGATGCCTTTTTCTTGTGCCCCGGTGGAGACGTTGAGGATGGTCAGCATGAGAAAGAAGGTCAGCACCGCTTCAAGAATGAAAGATTGCATTTCGGAACCCGCTGGCAGGGTTGCGCCCAGCAGGATATTTTCCGGAAAAAGCAACCGTAACAAAGCACTGGCCAGAATCGCGCCAATGAATTGGCTGATGATGTAAGGCAAAACTTGCGCGGCGGGCAATCTTCGCGCCGCCCAAAAGCCAAGGGTCACGGCTGGGTTTAAGTGCGCCCCGGAGAGGTCGCCAAAAGTGTAGATCATGGCCAACACCACCAACCCGAAGGTCAGGGCAACGCCAACGTGCGTGATCGCACCGTGACTGGCTTGGTCAATGATGATCGCGCCGGTGCCGGCAAAAACCAAGCCGAAGGTCCCAAGAATTTCTGCAACGCATTTTTTCATGGAGAAATCGTCTCGTCGAGCCAAGCTTGCCGCGTCCCTCAGAATTTGTAAACCAAATCCATTTGGACCAGTTGATACTGTTTGATCGGGTTGACAAAGGGGATGTCCTGGTTGGCGCCGCCGGTGCCGAGCCGGTGGTTGATCCGCCACGCTTCGCCGGCGCGGATGGCGCCCATGAGGGAATCAGCAAACGAATAACTGAATGAAAGATAGACCCCTTGCAGATTGCCCCGGCCTTCAAAAAAATCAGAGTCAAGCAGATTGGGATCGAGGGCGTATTGTTCAACATGCTGCCAATACGCTTTGGCTTCCCAGTTTCCCTTTTTGGGAACGAACCCGTTGTTGGGACTGATCTCCTGGAAGTTATCCAGGGAAGCGCCGAATTGATACGCTTTGTTGTCATATTTCTGCAAGGGCAGAGCCAGAGTAATGGTTGGATTGTTGGTCAAAGCGCCGGCGACCGCAGCCTGGGCGCGGGCGGCACCTTCCAGATTTTCCGCAAAATCGCCAAACATCCGCGCATTGTATTTGCCGAGTTTAAAATCGAGTTCAAAAGGAATGTCGAGAATGAAAAGGCTGTTGATGCCGGTCTGATTGAAGGCAAAGCCATTGTTCGGGCCGGTGGGAAATCCGCTGGAACCAACCACCGGAACACCCGCGCCTTCACCCACGAATGAATCGGAAAAACCCGGCGTCAGGGGAAAACTTCCCGGCGCGGTATTCGCGCCGTGATGCAAATAGTGATAAACCGAAGCGGCGACCTTGAAGGAGACGTTGGTATTGATGTGATACTTGACTCCGCCTTGCCAGGCGAAGAGGAACGGATCGTCTTCGCTTTGTCCAAAGGGAATGGTGGGGATGACAAATTGCGCGGTCCGCACCGGGTTGACGTCCTGATAAATAAATTGTCCAAAGTTGGCGAAGAAATCAGCCTGACCCACGGTGTAGTTAAAGTGTTCGGCCGCGCCTTCGGGGTTGATGTCCGGGTCCCAGATCATGGACGTGGTGTAAAGCGGGTTCGGCATCTTGCCCACGGTCAATTCCACCCAATCCTGCGGCTTCCAACCCAGATAGATCTGCCCAAGGCCAATCGTGGCCGTGGACCGGCCGAACGGGCCTTGGTAGGGAGTGCCGGCGGCCGAACTGGCGAACGTCAGCCACGGAGAGCGCGGATTGGCGCCGGTCTCAAGTCGAAGACCGAAATAATAATCATCCTGCAATTCGCCGCGCATGCCCAGACGCAACGCATAGCGAAATCGGTCCATTTCCACCCGGTTGCCATTGGGCGAGTGAGTCTGCCGGTTTTCATAGCGCATGCGGATGTCGCCAAAAATGTCCCCTTTCTTGATCGTCTTCCCAAAAGACCATTTGGATGAGGCAAAAGCCACACTATTGCTTTGCGAGGCGAAGGCTTCCGTCCGAACTTTTTCGGCTTCCTCTTTCGTGACCAACCCCTTCTTGATGAGCAATTCCAGTAATGGATCGGCGGATGAAGTTGATGGCGGGGCATCCGCCAATACCCGGACGGCAAGCATCAACAACAGGCCGAGGGCGCAAAGGCCGGGGAATAAGTGTTTGAATGTTTTTTTAGCCATGACCTTTTAATGCGCGCCAACGCGATAGAAACGATTGGTGTCTGTTGCCGTCACTGTTTGTTGAAAGGACCGGATCGTGCCGTCGCCGGTAATGTTGGTCGGGATCGAGGCCCAGTTGGAGAGCGGATTGGCCAGGCCGAAAGAATTGGTATAATACAGCGTGTAGGTTGCCCCGCTGACGGTCAGGAATGAAATGGTGCGAGTGTTTCCGGAACGGCTGATGCCCAGGGTGGGATTTGGGATGGAAACAGCAGTGGAAGCGGCGACAAAGACCACCGTGCCGTTGGTGCGCAGTTCGAAATAGCCAAGATATTTTCCGTTGGGCTGGGTTCCGGTGGTGTCCGGGAGCAGTTGGTAGAGATCAGAACGCGAAGGTTGTCCGCCCGTCGTAAAATCGTCCGGCGTGGTGTTTTCAACATTCCCCTCGAAGCTGTCATGATAATTGCCAATTCCATTGGCCACGTTAACCGAGCCCAGATTGGCGCCAGCATTGTTTCCGTTGCTGGCCGGAATGATGATCAAATTGGTGTTATTATTGGCGTTGCTGCTGACCGTGCCGCTGTAAAAAGAAGCGTTCGCAAGGATGGTCACCATTCGCGCCGCAGTCGAACCTTGAACCGTGGCGGCGTTTTGCTGCCACGGAGTTGCCGGGGTGAGCGGGTCCGTCCTCGGGTCCGTCGTCCACAAAGTTTTCACCGGATAACTCGAGTCACCACTATCCCCGGCGGCGGGCACGCAGGTGCCGACGCTCCACGAGACGTCATTGAGACTGTCAAATGTAGTGCCGAGCTTGCCAGAGGGCAATTGCGTGATTGAAATAGTGCTGCCGGGCGTGGCGCCGTAATAAGTCGAGACCTGGCCGAGGTTGATCTCAAGCACATTGGGGCTGGTGCTGCCGCCATAATAACCGGTCTTGCGAAAGACCAGGAGCAAATCCCGGCTGGTATAAGTAAAGATCGGCGTATTGGCCTGAATATTTTGCAGGAACACAAACGACAGCAACGCGGTCATTCGTAAAAAATTGAGCTTCATGTTTTTCGGAAAAAATCGAAATTAATTAACGGTTGCATTCATCAGCGTCTTATTGCGGGCTGAAGGTAACAAATAAGGAGGTTGCTCTCATCCATGTTAAAGACATCGCAGGCAATGAATAGGACATGAAAACAAATCGCATAAACAACTGATTATTAACGTGTTTCATATCAACTTCGGAAAAATCGCGCGTGTTTCAGGTGAATGACGCAGAGACGTAACGTAATGAGTCAATTTAGAGATAAAAAAGAGGGGCCGGTCTTTATTGGACCGGCCCCTCGTGAATTTCACAACAGATCAGAATCCTTGTTCCAAATACACCGACCCGGATTGAGCCGGTTCCACAAAAGCGCCGGCGGCAACATTCTGATGTTGCAACACGACGCCGGTGAAGGAGTTGGTCAGGTGAGTGTTGGGGTTGAAGAAGCTGCCCTTGAACAAACCGCTGCCGAGAGTGAACGCGGCTTTGGTGGTGGCATCGGATGTGTAAACCACATTGTTGTAGGCCAGAAGCACGTCATTCGTCATTCCAAAACTTCCGCTGGCATTGGACAGGGTCAATGAGCCAAACCCATAGTTGAAGTCGAGAATGGTCGTGTTGGTCGGCCGCAGATATTGCGAGGCGATGATGTCGGCCTGATTGGTGAAGCCACCCGCAAAGATGGCATTGGTCCAGCCCGTCTTGATCCAGGAGACCGTGCCGACCGGGGTGTTGTTGGTGGTGGCAAAGTTCAGCCAGCCCATCACTTCACCGTTGCCGCCGTAGAGCGACACGTAAAGCGGCCAGTAACCGTCTTTGGAGACAGGTACCGACTGGGACAACGCCGCGTTGTCTGCGGTGGCGCCAGCCAGCGTGATCGTGCCGTTGTTGGTCACATTGACTGTGCCGTAGCCATAACCAATCGGGCCGCTCGCCGGATTCGTGAATCCAGGAATCACGAACGTGGAGTAGCCACGGTAATTGGTCGGGGCTGGATTGACACCACTGAACGTAGCCAAGTCGGAAACCAGAGGAGCTGTCCAAAGGGTGCCATTCTTGTACGAGCTGATCGTGCCGTTGATTTGCTTGTTGGTGATCACCACTTGCAAGGCGACCGTTACGTTGCTCGCACCCGTGCGGGCAAACGAGCCGGTGAACGAGCCGTCCGTTTTAAACACGCCCATGATCGTCACGCTCTTTCCTTCGAGCTTGAGGGTGCCGCTGAATGTCATGTTGGACAAAACAGCGCTGAACAAACCGGCGGAATAATGCGTCATGATGTTGGTTTCATAGAACAATCCGTTATACCGGCCAGCGATGGCCGGGTAGGGATTGGGAATGAACGTCGCGGTCAACGATTCGTTGGTCACCATGGTGAAGACCAGGCGATTGGTCGTGGCCGAAACGGTCCCGGTCCAGTTGCTGAACACGTTGCCAGCGGTCGGCGTGGCGGTCACGGTGTAGCTCTTGCCAATGTCCAGCGTCCCGCCAGTCCAATTGGTCGTCAGGTGTCCGCCACCGACAATGGTCAATGTGATGGGTGAAACCGGGACATAAACAATCGTCCTGGTCACAGCCGTCGATACATTGCCGGCCAGATCCTTGCTTTGAATAGTGATGACGTTGGTGCCCACAGCGAGAGTGACGGTGGCGCTCCAATTGGTTCCACTGGTAATCGTGGTCGTATTGGTCAAGCCCCCGCCATTGAGCGAGTACAAGACGACATTCCCGGCTTTGTTGTCCGTGGCGCGGCCCTGAATCAAATAGGTGGATGCGGTCCAATGATTCAGGATGTTTGTATTTGGCGCAGTGACCACCAAGGTCGGTTTATTGGTGTCAGCAATAATCGAGGATGAGAAAACCGCGCTGTTGCTGAGGATTCCGGCCAAGTTGCTCACAATGACGGAATAAGTTCCTTCATTCGTGGTCTGGGCGGTCGTGCTCAAGGAGCTGGTCGTGGCTCCGGCCACCGCAGCGCCATTATGCGACCACTGGTAGCTCAAGAGGACGCCGGTGGCACTGACACTGAAGGAAACGATGGTTCCTTGCGGAAGGGTGTTGGTAACGCTCGAGGGTGGCAATACCAGAACAGGAGCCTGGTAGGTCAGCACACCGGAAGAACTGGTCGAGCCGGCATCGTTGGTGACCACAACCGAATAAGTGCCAACGCTGGCGTTGGACAGATTCGTCAACGTCAGACTCGAGGTCTGACTGCCATTGATGGTGGTTCCTGTATCGCTCAGGGCCACGGCGTTGTGCGACCATTGATAGCTCAAGCCATCACCGGAAACGCCAACACTGAAGCTGGCGCTGCTGACCGCCGTGGAGACATCGGTGGTCGGGGTCGTCACCACTGGCGCAGCCAAGGCGGTGAAGGTCAAGGTTCCATCGGCATGCAATTCAAACCGGCCCAGAAGTTTGCCGGCAGGGAATGTGCCACTGGAGTCCGGGCGGAGCTCATAAAGATCCGAACGGGACGGCAAACCCGCGCTGGCAAAGTTTGTCGGTGTGGTGTTTTCCACGTCACCCTGGAAGGTGCTGGTGAAATCACCAAACGAACCGAGAAAGTTCCCGGCTTCATGGCCGCTGCCAACCGGCACAGCAATCACACTGGATGTGTTGGTGGGCGACGGAGACTGGCTGCTGCCATAAAACTTGCCGTTGGACAGGGCTGAGTTGATTTTTGCGCTGGCTCCGCCCTGCGAAGTGCTGCTGTATCTGTTCCAAGCGGTGACCACGTTGGTCGCATTGGCACGGGGAGAAGTGGCCCACAGCGTCTTTTTTGGAACACTGGCGTCACCACTGTCACCTGCGGCTGGAACAGTTCCAGCCACGGACCAAGAGAGGGCGTTGAGGTTGTCAAAAACAGACGCCAATTCGCCGGCATTCAGTTGAGCAACGGTCATGGTGCTGCCAGGGGTCGCGCCGTAATAGAGCGAGGCTTGGCCGATATTGATTTCCAAGTCCGTCGGGGCGGCGTTGGTGCTTGCCGGATTGCGGAAGGTCAGCAACAAATCCCGGCTGGCATAGTTGAAGGTCTGTTCCGTCAAGGTCACCGGATCGTTGGTCACAGAACCGGCAATATCCGTCGAGACGACGACATAACTGCCCGCATCACCGCTGACCGCGTTGGTCACAGTCAAGCAAGAGTTGGTGGCGCCGATGATTTCGGCGCCGTCGGTCAGGGCCGTGCCGTTACGATACCATTGATAGGTCACGCCGATGCCGGAAGCGCCGACACAGAAAACGCTGGTGTCACCATAATTGATGGTGGAACTAACCGGGGAACTGCCAATGACGGGCAGATGGACAATCGTCAAGTTGGCGGAAGGCGTCAGGGTGCCACCATCATCACTGATGGCGACCGAATACGCCCCCGCGCTGGAGTCGGTCAGGTTCGTGACCGTCAATGACGAAGTTTGGCTGCCAAAAATGGAACTGCCATCATCCGAAAGCGTGGTTCCATTTTGCGACCATTGGTAGGTCAACACACCACCGGTGGCAGCGACGGTAAAGACCGCCGAGCTGCCGGCATTGGTTGAAGCCAGCACGTCCGTGGGCGCAGTTACCAGAGTAGGCCCAGCGGTAAAGGTCAGGGAACCGTCCGCATTAAACTGGAACAAGCCAAGTAACTTGCCTTGGGGCTGAGTCCCGGTTGAATCCGGGCGCAACTCGTAAAAATCCGACCGCGAGGGCAAACCCGCAATGTCAAAATTTGTCGGAGTGGTGTTTTCAATGTCCCCTTGGAAGGTGCCGTTGTAGTTTCCAAACGAGCCGAGGAACGAGCCGGATTCATGGCCGTTGCCGACCGGAACTTGAATCAAGCTGGTGCTGTTGCTCGAGGAAGACGACTGGGTGCTGCCATAGAATTTGGCATTGGCCAGGGACGAATTTATCTTGGCACCCGCTCCGCCTTGCGAGGTGGCGCTAAAACGCAGCCACGCTGGAGCGGAATTGGATGGATTTTCGCGCGGGGCGGTGACCCAGAGCGTTTTAACAGGAACACCCGCATCACCGCTGTCGCCCGCCGCCGGCACTGTGCCGGAAATGGACCAGGAAAGGACATTCAGGTCGGCAAAAGCCGCAGACAAGTCGGAAGCGTTGAATTGGGTGATGGTGATCGTGCTGCCAGGTGTCGCGCCGTAATAGAGCGAGGCTTGGCCGATATTGATTTCCAAGTCAGTCGGGGAGGCGTTGCTGCTTCCCGGATTGCGGAAGGTGAGCAACAGATCCCGACTGGTGTAGTCGAAGGTTTGTGCCTGTGCGCCCTGCAACAGCAGAAACGAACCGGCCAAGGATGACAGGAACGCTGTCATTCGTTTAAAACAATTTTTCATAGTCTTGTAGGCATCCAAGAACAGCCGCAGCCTGGGGCCGCGGCTGTTTTGGGCGCGGTCAGGAGACAATTAATATTTGTTGGAAACGAGGCCGCCTTCGACGGTGCGGGTCACGTTCATGGTGGAGAGCAGTTCGCCAGCCAGCGCGGCATCCGTGCTCTTGATCTGTGCGGCGAGGAAATCGGCGACTTTCTTGCCGTTAGCATCCACCGTGCCGTAGTTGTTGCGGTAATCGAGCTGTTCATAAGCCCAGAAGGTGTATTTTCCTTCTTGAATGGCCGTATCGCTGTAAGACACACCGTTCCACGCCAATTCCGTGGCGCCGCCAGTGATCGCGCTGGTCGCATCCGAAAGACCGAGGTAGGTCACATAATAACCACCGATGGCGCTCGCGCTGCCCGTGGCTTGCATGGCCGCCGAAAGATCGCCACCGCTGGCGTAACCACCGTTGCCGACATCAAAGAAAATGCCGTTGATGGTTTCAGCCGGGTAGGCTTTCTGACCGACGATGGGACCAGCTTGGGAACCAGAGATGATGTTGCCTGCGGCATTGGTCGGAGCGTATTGGAGCACCGAGGTAAACACGCCGACACCGCTTTCGGCAAAAGCGGTCTTGCGCGTGCCAGAATCCGGATCACGACCGATAGCAAAGACGAAGTTGGTGTGATCAGTGACAGAACCGGTGAACAAAGCCAGCGGCAGACTGCCATTGAGCCAGAGGTTCTGGGCCAAGTTGGCGGTGATGTTCGTCCAAGTGGAAGGTGAACCATTGTTACGGACCCATTTGAAGGTCACGGCACCGACGCTTTGCGCGGTGAGAGCGGGAGTCGGGAACGGCGTGGTGGATTGAACGCCGTCGGACATGGCGACATCAGGAATCGCCGGGGCATCATAAACCGCCGGAGCGCCTTGGGTGCCGCCGGTGCTTTGCGGAGTCGTATTGGTCAACCAGGTGGAAACCGGCAACTGTTGGGAAACCGTCTGGATTCCGTTGACCGAACCGGACCAGGAAACTTTGATGATGACGGGAATTGAATTGGAGATAGTCGTGCCGGTGAAGATGGCTTGGCTGGCTTTGGTCAAGCCGCTGGTGCCGGAATAACCATAGGTAAAGCCGGGCTGAAGGATGTGGGTGATGCCGGTGACGGTGGCGTTGCGGAAAGCGGTCGAACCGGTGATATGAACCACGGTTTGGGCGTTGACGATGCTGGCGGAAGCCATGGCGAACACAGCCGCCACGATGGATTTTGGAAGTTTCATTTGTTTTACGTTCGGTTTCGATTTTGTTTTTGTTGCTGCAAGACGCCGGATGACGCTGTTACTCAGCTCAATCACATTCCGGCACGACATTCGTCAGCCAATAGAGGCTGATGAACAAACACTATCAGTTCGCGTGCGCGGCCTGCATCATGGTTCAGGACATGATTGGATGTTTTTCGGACAGAACCGCGCGCGATGTAAACGACTCTCCGCAAAAGCAATGCGTTTGGTCGTCAAACAATTGACTCCGGGTTGAAACAATTGTTGCAGAGTCGTAACTTGTCGGAAGACGGCTTTAACCCGCAAAATAACCGCGTGAAGCAATTGTTCAGAGTAATATTTTTTTTGACAGTGATTTCGTCTTTTTCAAATGCCCCGGCGGCCAATCAGGTCATTGGCTGGGGACGCAATGATTATCATCAATCCGTCCCGCCTGCCAGCATCACGAATGAGATCGCCATCGGCGCGGGCTTGTTTCACAGCCTGGCGTGGAACGGGTCGGGAAAAGTGGCCGGTTGGGGTGATAATTCCGTCGGCCAAACGAATGCTCCCGGCGGATTTACCAGCATTGTGCCCATTAGCGCCACCAACAGCATCACCAACATCGTGACCAATATATTTACCGTGGCCAGCGGCGGTTATCATGGACTGGCTTTATTGACCAATGGCACCGTCGGGGCCTGGGGCGATTTTTCTGCCGGACAAACGGATGTGCCAACCAACCTGTCAAATGTGGTTTCGATCAGCGGCGGGTTTTATCACAATCTGGCGTTGAAATCCGATGGCACCGTGACATCCTGGGGAACCGGCACGAATAATCTTCAGGATGGAGTGGATTATGATCAGGCATTGGTGCCGTCCAATCTCAGCAATGTGGTCGCCGTTTGCGCCGGGGGCTGGCACAGTCTGGTGCTTAAGTCAGATGGCACACTCACCGCCTGGGGGCGAAATAATGTCGGCCAGGGGAGCATCCCGGCAGGCTTAAGCAATATCGTCGCCATTTCTGCCGGCGCAGCCCACAACCTGGCACTCAAACCAAACGGCACCGTGACGGCGTGGGGTGACAATACCTACGGTCAAACAAATATTCCGGTGGCGGCCAGCAACGTGGTGGCGATCGCCGCCGGTGGCTGGCATTGTCTCGCGTTGAGAAACGATGGTTCGGTGGTGGCTTGGGGCGACAATGATTATCCGACCACCGGCACCAATCGCGTGGTTTCCGGCCAAGCCACCGTCCCGGTCAATGTCACCAATGTTTCCGCCATCGCCGCCGGCGGCTGGCACAGTTTGGCGCTGGCCGGGAGCGGGCCGCCAGCGGCGCACGTGGCGATCACGAATGTCCATTGGAATTCGAATTATTTCACCTTATCCATACCGGCCCACAACGGGCGGGTTTATCAAATCGAATATAACAATTCATTGACCAACACGGTTTGGAAAACCTTGCCGCTGGTGGCCGGGGTCGAGGGAACGTTGCCCGTGAAGGATTTCACGGCGACCAATGCCGCGCGGGTCTATCGCATGCGCCAGTGGTAAATTATTTTTGACCAGGCAGCAGGACAGTGACGCGTCCGACATATTTGGCCAGCAGGGCGCGTTTGGTCATTTTCTTCAATTCATCTTCCGCTTTTGCAGCCAAAGAGGATTGCTGCGTTTTTTCCGTGCCGCCTTCACCCGCTGCGGCCGTCTGGCTGCCTGTGCCGGAAGAAGCCGAGGATTCCAATGCGCTTTTGGCCCCGGCGCCGCCGGAAACATTTTGCGAAAACACCACACCGGTAAAGGACGGTGCATCCGCCTGCACCCCCTGCCCACCGATCGCAATCGCGCTGATACCTTCACCGCCGCTGAGCGAGAGTTGCTGCCCAGCCAGAAAAGTGCCAGTGATGTTTTGTGCCGCCACCACGGTCGCGTTGTGCAAAGCGATCGCCGTGCCGTGGATGTTGCCGGCGGCAGTCTCATGCAAATTATAAACGAAGATCACTCCCGAGCCATTGATGTCCCCATGATGCACAATAGTATTATGGGGACCGAGTGTGCCAGCGGATAGCCGGACGTCAGAAGCGGAGGAGAACTGTCCATTCAAGGCTATCATCGTAATCCCGCCTAAACCGATGCTGATGCTGCCTTCCGGGGTCTGGATGGTAATACCGCCAACGCTGATGCGCGCAGGCGCATCGGGCAATGTGCCGACGATAATGCCGCTGCCGGCAACCGGTTGCTGCGGCGTGGAGACCTCGAAGGTCACGGGATTGACAATCACTTCGTTGACTTTGATCTCGGATGAGTTTCCCGTGCCTGTGTCCACATTGCCGTGGAGCGATTCGATAAACACATTGCCACCGTCATAAACCGCGATGCGGGAGCCGTTGACCAGGACATCGCCTCCCGCCACTATATGAATGTCGCTGTTTGGGCCCGAGGTCCAAATGCCGTGGGCGGCAAAAGGGTCTCCACTGAGCGGCAGATTTTGCACGCCGGCATTAATGGTGCCACCAACATTGAGATTAATCGCTCCGCCAAAGAGCGAACTGATCTGGGATGAAAACAAATCCAAGTCCCCGGTCACATTCAGGTTAATGTCCGCGCCGGTTCCCGGCAGTCGCGCCAGGGCGTGATTGCCCGCCGGCCCGATGGAGTTGATTCCGCCGGAAACGCCCAAATCAAGGGAATGGGCGCTGATGTTGAACTGGCCCGGGCCGCCGATCTGAAAACCTTGCGGCGCATCTCTCACGTCAATCGCATTCTGGCTGGCCGCGTAAAGATTTTGAAGCGTCGCCGCATCCACCCCAAATGTCACGGTTTTCGTCACGAAATTTCCATTGGCATCCAAAGCAGGTCTTCCATTCAACAAATATGTTTTGACCTGTAAAGGGCCGCTCAACAATTGCAACGTCGCCGCATCCATTTTTCCGCTATAACCCAGCTGCTGCGTCCCCGGCACATAAAAAAGATTTAAACTGGGAAATAACGCTCCACCGTTGGCCGAGGTCGGCCCGGTACCGGGAACCACCGCATCCTTCAGATATTGCAGGTAATCGTTGGCATGATCGGCCGGAAAACGCGGTGGCGGCACGGCCAAGCCACTCCCCGGCGTCGTCACAAAGGAATAGGTGCTTTGATTAAAAATCCGGCCCGCCACATTGATCGAGGTCACGTCAGAAGCGTGCAGGTTTTGCCCGGTGAAACTGGTGTTATTCATGTCCCCGCCCACGGTCATTTGCGTTTCCTTGGCCATGCGCAGCGTGAGGTTCTCGACGTTGCCTGAAATATCCATCACCACCGGATTCGGATTGTTCAACTGCACCGGTGTTGTCGCGTGATCCTGGGAAAAATCGCCGACGCCGTCCCAGACATTCGCGCTGCTGTCCGACAGGCTGAGGGTGTAACCGGCTCCCTCTAATGAACCACCACCCGTGGTGGTGAGATGCAATTCACCCTCGGACGAGGGATATAGCGTAAGATTGTTGCCGAGGGTTATTCCGCCAGCTCCAGCGTGCACATCCAGGGACGGTGGATAAATCACCGGCACGTCGTCGCCCGTGAAACGCGGCAACAATGCTCCTTCCAGATAAACTCCGTTGCCCGCAGTCAGATCCACAAAGGATCCAAGGTCGTAATCAAAGAGATGTTTGAAGCTGCCGCTTTTTCCGTTCAACATGCCGTTCGGATTTCGCACTTCCTGCAAGAAAATGTCGCCGTTCGGCGCGCTCACTTGCCAGCCGCCCCGCACGAGACTCAAGGCCAGCAAGTTGCCATCAGAGCCGGCATTGCCGTTTTGCGCGGTGATCGTGCTGGCCACCAGCGAACCGTTCTGTGTGCTGTTGGCCGCGACAAAATGACCGAACACATTTCCACCCGCTGTCACACGCACAACTCCCGGCTCCGGGCCAAACGCCCCGGAACCGGCATCGGTTGGGCTGGAACTCGTGCCGGTCGGCAGAAAGCTGGTGATGTCGCCGCCAGCGGTCAACATCACATCACCGCCAGCGCCAGTGCTGATGCCGCCGAGGTTGCCTGAAACCGTGTACCCGGTGGAACTAAAGTTATAGCCGTTGGCATTGCGGCCCGTGTCAATGCTGCCCGAGACCGCCGTCGCATCTATGCTGCCGCCGTTCATCGTGCGAACCGCTCCAGTGTTGACCGTAATGCTGTCTCCCGCCAGCAGATGGATCGAGCCATCCTGCGTTTGCAAGGTTCCGCTCCCGGCCAATTTGATGATTCCCGTTCCCGGCGTGACTCCATTGGGCGTGCTGAAATCACGCCCGGCTTCCAGCGTCAACGACCAGCCCGCGCCGCCGAAAATGTTTGCCCCGCGAGAAGTTCCAACGTTGATGTTGTTGCCCGCTTCGAGCGTCAACTGACAGCCCGGACCGGACATTCCAGTGCTGGCGACCAGGTCCCAAGTCGTGTTGTCCGAAATTGTGATGTCATGCGAGGCTTGCAAATCAATCTGCGAAAAACCGGTGAAGGCAGTATTGACGTTGAGGTTCAGCGTCGCAGGCGAATCTCCCGAACCAACCGTCCCGCCGTTGGCGCTGCCGGTGCCGGTGTTGCCGATCTTAATATCCGTCGGATCAATCACCAATCGTCCGCCGCGATAACCCCGCGCGGCCTGACCGTCAATCGCCGAATGGATCGCGGGCAAAACCGGCGCGGAAATGTCCACCACGCCGCCATTGCCACCCTTGATTCCGCCGGTCACACTGATGTGCGAAGCCGCGTCATCCTGAAAAGTATTGCCCGAGCGGAGCGTCACATTTCCTCCGGCGCTGGCGCCATGGGTGTCGCCATTCGCTTGAATGACCGAGGACGGCCCGAGGGTTAGGGTATCACTGGCATAAACTTCAATCACTCCGTTTTGTTCGCGCACGGAATTGGCCTGAATCATGCCGCCCTGATTGACCACCTGCGCGTTCAATGCAATCGTTCCGGCATCAGCTACAATCCGTCCGGTATTGTCCACCGAACCCACCGGCAACCGGACTTGCGCGCTCAGCCCGCGTCCATCGGGGCTGCGCGACATCAAAACATCCTGCCCCGCGCTCAAGCCGATATTGCCATTCGGCGCGGTGATGCTGCCGTGGTTTTCCACATCGTGCGCAATCAAATAAACAGAGCCGCCTTTTCCGGTGTTGATTTGTCCGTAATTGATGATGCTGGCGGTCGGCGGCGGCACGGTGAATTGCCACGAACTCCCGCTGGAAATGTCCAGCGGCGCGCACGGGGCCGTAGTCATGACCAGCCCATGAGCCCGGATGGCCGCGTCTCCGCCCACGTAAAAGCCCGACTGATTTTGCAGCACGATCAATCCATTGGCTTCCAAATGGCCGAGGATTTGCGATGGGTTCGAATCGTTGATCCGGTTCCAGACGATGGAATTTGCGGACGGCTCGACAAACCGCGTGGTTTCGCTCACGCCGATGTTGAAACTGCTCCAGTTGATCAGCGTCCTATCCGAGGTATGGATGGTCAATTGGGAACCCTGGGGCGAAAACGTGGCGGTACCCTGAGTGACCGTCGGCTGCGCCGGATTAGCATAAGCCAAGCCAGTCATCAGCAACATCGTCAGGATGAAGGTGAATTGTTTCATCGTCGTTAAAATTGTGCGCTCAAGGCAAAGGATACGCGGAGTTGATGTGATTCCGAAGTCGGGCTGCTCAGCAACGGCCAGGCAAACAGCAGCCGCGCATTCCATCTCCGCCCGACGTTCATCGTCCCGCCCAAACCCGCTCCGAACAAGGGAATCATTCCTGCACGGCCTTGCGGATCAAGCAACCGAGTCTCGGCATAATCAAAGAAGATCGAAGCCCGCACCAGCATGGCGTCTTTCGTCCCGCCCCCCACATAGCCGATGCGATGCGTCGGCGTTTTAATTTCTGAAGTCACGCGCCAGCCGATGTCCCCGAAAACTTCACCCTCGCGAAAACCACGCACACCGTTGACGCCGCCAACGCCGTATTGTTCGTTGCTGATCAACGGCACGTTGGCCCATTGGCCGTCCGCCCGCATCGCCAGTTTCCATTCACCGCTGAGGGTTTGCTCGCGAGCCACGCTGCCGCTTAAAACGTTCCAAAAACCGGACGCTTTCGTCGAGCCAGCCAGGTTGCGCCATTCCTTCTTGTCGCCGTCGTGCCAAAGGTTGGCGGAATATCCAAGGCTGAAATCCGTGTGCCCATAGTGGTCCAGCCAGCCGCCCTCCCAGCGCAAGGTCAACGGAATGTAAACCACCGATTTTTCGGTAGGCGCCGAGTGATTGGGCGTGACAAACGACTGGGTGTACGGGTTGCCCGAGGTGTCCAACAGGAATCGGGTGAAGTAAAATGCATTAGTTTCAAAACTGGTGCTTCTGAATGTTTTACAATCCAACCCAAACTGCATGCGCTCATGCACCTTGGCAAAATCCGGCAACGGTTCGGAAATCCGAAAGCCCAGCCCACGATTGACCGTCAAGTCCTGATGGTCGGTTTCCTCGGTCGTGCTCGAGGTAACCGTGGCCGTGCCGCGCACCGGTATTTTCTGCCCGATTTCCACCCCGCTATCAATCGTCGAGCCAGAGGCGAAGACGGTCAATTCCGGCGTCCCCTCAGCCGGAGGCAGGTCGAATTTTTTCGTCGCTTCGTTGTAACCAAAACTCCCCGCGCTATCGTTCACGGTATCCGCAATGGATGATGGCGCGGTTAGTGGCAGCCGATAAAACCCGCTGTAATTCGCCACCAATGGCCGGTCATAAACCTGCCAATCCTTGCCCGTTTTATAGTCCTGTTCGGAAAAAGTGTACTGCACACCCAACGCGTGATCCAATTGCCAGAGATTGTTGTAAACCGCTGAGGCGGCGATGCGCATTTCCGGTGTTCCGGGTGAGCTTTGATTGTTCGCTTCCAGCTTCACATGCAACGGCAGCCGGTCTTCCACTGTCAAAAACAAGGCTGAGGTGTTCGTGCCCGGCCCCGGATGGATCTCGGGATAAATCTGCCGGTCCTGGTTGGCGTTGGCCCGGTCCAACTCCGGCTGGAATATTTTGCTGTTCAGGTAAATGTTTGTTTTCAAGCTCGGCAGCGCCCGTAAAATATTTTCCTGGCTGAAATAGTGGTTCCCGGTGATGACGATCTCCATCAGTTTCCCTTCGAAAACCTTGATCTTGAAAACGCCGTTGGTCAGCCGCTGCTGCGGAATCGTCACGCTCACCGTGTCATAACCGCGCTGGTGATATTCCATTTGCAATTCTTTCAGCACGCTCGTCACTTCGTCGAAATTGATGTTCGTGCCGGCATGTTTTGTGACAATCGCCTGCACCGCTTTTTCCGGCAGCAAGGTGTTGCCGATGATCTCATAGTCCTTCACCGAAAAGCGCGTCTCGGCGGTCGTGGCTGCGCCCGCCGCATTGGTTGTTTGCAGCAACGGTTTCTCCTCGGCGCGCAAACGCCCGCCCAATATGAAACTCAGACACATCATACACCAAAAAATTATTCGGCAGCCTGACGCCAAGCGGCGAAGCACCCAAGCCATGTTCTGTCGGATATGGCCCTGTTTTAATCTCCAACCCAAAATCATACCGGCTGCATCCTCGATGATTTGGATCGGCCCGGTTTTTTCTTTGTCTGCTGCTGGCGCCATTCCCCCGGACTGACTCCAAAGCGCTTTTTAAAAACCAAACTGAACAGGCTGTTCGATGGATAACCGCTGGTCAGCGCCACATCCACCACCTTTGCATCCGAATTCGCCAACAGCTCGCAGGCTCGTTCCAGCCGCAATTCCGTTTGCTTCTCCCGGAACGAAGTCCCCATTTCCAGTTGAAACAATCTGCTTAAGTGCCGGGGGCTGCACGAGATTTTCGGGGCCAGCTCCGCCAGCGACGACTCGAGAAACTCTGAAGCCGTCATTCTATCCAGCATCTGTTTTAGGCGTTCCCTGCTGTCCATCGCCACCTGGCCTGCGGTCGGCCGCCGTTCAATTTCCGTTTCAAACAAATCCAAAAAAAGTTGCAGTAATTGCAATCGGATCGTGGCGGGCGGCCTTTTCCCCGCTTTCAGAATTGTTTTAAACTGATCGGAAACGGGGTGGCTCGGAGGGAAAATGCGAGCCAGAACTTGGCTGGCATCGGCCGCTTTCAGCGCCTGCTGCTCGCTCAGGCTTAAAAGACCGCTGAGTTTTGCCGGATCGAGGAAAAAATGATCCAGCATCGCATCATTCAACTGACTGGCCCGAAAAGTCCCCCGGGATTTGGCGCCGATCGCCAGACAGGCGCCGGGCGGCAGCTCCTGCGTTTGGCTCGCTTCCTGCCAATAGGTCACGCCACTGCGGATGCGCAGAAAACACCAGCCGTTCAACTGCGGCCGCCACTCCCAGCCCATGGGAACCTTCGCTTCATTGAGGGTCAGATGCGGTTCAAAAGAAAACCTGGATTTCATTTTTCGCGTGACGCTAACAGCCCGGTATGACGAACAAACTGCAAATGGGTGACAATTTGAAAACAATTTATTCACATTCAAATTTTCTATTGCGTCGCCAGGCCGACTTTGGTGATCTCCAATGATTCCAACGCGTCCAACACCGTGATCATGCTCTGATAATCCACTTCGTCCGCGCCTTTCACGACGAATTTGGGGTCCGAATCCGCCACCTTCAAAATTCGCAATTTGTCTTTCAAGCTGGCAGCGGGAACAGATTCGTCATTGAGAAAAATCTGGCCTTTTTCGTCCACGAGAATCCGGTTGATTTTAGGTTTGGGTTCATTCGGTTTTTGAGGTGGCGGCTTGCCAGAAGGCAGGGCCATCTCCAGGCTGTTCACCATTTGCGGGGTGGTGATGATAAAAATCACCAGCAAAACAAACACCAGATCAAGCAACGGCGTGATGTTCAACTCATTCAAGGTGCTATGGCCGCGTTTGGAGGTTTTTTTCATTTTTTTACTGGGTCACCGCTTCCCCTGGCGCCACATCAAAACGAACCACCACCCGGGGCGGAAAATTAGGGGGCGGCGTCCGGGTCATGCTTTTGGTCTTGGCCAAAGCCTGGCGCACTGAATCGTCCCAACGCTTGTCACCGGACCCCTTCTTCCAAACCGGATCGGAAATTTGCCCGGAGTGATCCACCGCGACTTCCACTTCCGCCACAAAGGTGTGATCCTCCATATCCGTCGGACGGTCCCAATGTGATCGCAGCGAATATTCCAACAACCCCTTATAAACTTGTGAAGGATCCGAACTGGATTCCACCGCCTTGCCCCCCTCGAACGTGAACGACCCGACATCCACGGCTGGCGGGGCCACCGCCGGTGGCGCGGCCAAACCCGAAGCCGGAGGAGCTTGGGTCGCTGCCTTTGGGGCTTCAACCTTGGGTGCTTCCGCCATCTTTGGCACCTCGACTTTGGGCGGTTCCACCTTCGGCTTCTCCGGTTCTTTGGGTTTCTCGGGCGGCTTTTCTTTCACCATTTCAACGGCAATCTTCTTGATTTTCTTGCCCAACAATCCCTGGCGCGCGGCAAAAAAAACCAGTGCAATCACAATCACCCCATGAAAACCCAGCGAAATGAAGAGATTCACCTTCGGCGAGTTGCGTGGTTTTCGGACCTGGGTTTGAGGCGTCATCGGTTTTCCAATGCTATTTTTTATCCGCCGCCTCGGTGGCCAAATCCACTTTCAAAACATTCGCTTGCTGGCAAACATCCATCACTGCGCGGATTTGACGGTATTTTGTTTTGCTGTCACCGCGCACAATCACACTCAAATCGGGATCGTCCATGCGCAAAGCCACCAGATTTTCCTGCAATCCGGCCAGATCCACCGCCGCCTTGTTGATCCAAATCTTGCCGCCTGCTTCCACCGTGATGTAATTCGCCTTGCGCGGCGGATCCTTTTGCCGTTTCGACGCCTCCGGCAATTTCAATTCCAAGTCATTGACCACCGGCGTAGTGGTGATGATAAATATCACCAGCAACACAAAGGCCAGATCTAACAGCGGAGTGATGTTCAACTCCGTCATGGTGTGATGGCCTGAATGAGAACACTTTTTCATCGGTCTGGTTGCTAGTTTTTCTCCACAAACCCGGCAATCTCACTACGACCGATGTTCTCCCCTCTCAACCCGTCAATGATTCGGGTCGCCAATAGTTCATTTGACAAGTTAAGTTCGTCGGACAGAGGCCGGTTATCCACATACCGGTGTTCAATCTGGTTGGCATAACGGGCGGCGAAACCGTCGAGTTCCTGAGTGATCGCCCGGATGCTGGTCACCATGAAGTTGTAGGAAAACATCGCCGGAATGGCGACCAGCAAACCGATCACCGTGCAAATCAACGCCCCCGCCACCCCCGGCGCCATGGCCGTGATGCTCGCTCCACCGGCGCTGGCGATGCCGGCAAAAGTTTCCATCACCCCCCAAACCGTCCCCAGCAATCCGATAAACGGCCCGCCCGCCACCGCTGTGGAAAGCACAATCATCCCCTTCTCCAGCGTCATCGCCTCGGCCGCCGCCGCCTCTTCCATCACCACCTTGACCGCTTCGAATGATGCGCCGCTGATCTTGGTCGTGGTGGCGCGGGCGAAAACATCCGTGTTCCCCTGCAAAGCCGGATCGGGGTTGAGCGCTCTGACCCCCTTCACATAGACGGGATTGTTTTTCAAATGATAGTCCACTTCATCCGCCCCTCGCAAATAAAGCGCGTAAGCCGGAGCGCCGGAAAAATCCTCTGCCTTGCGCTTGATATCCAACGGATCGCGGGTCGCATTGTAGGCGGTAAAAAATTTCTTGGCCCATTTGCGCGCAATGGCCAACTGCCGGGCCTTGGAGATGATGATGGTCCAACTGAACAGCGAGAGGAGCAGCAACGCCGACATGGTCACTTTCCCTTCGACGGTGGCTTTATCTATCGCGAACTTCAATGCGCTGGTGGCCAGGATGGGAGTCAGATGTAATGAAAACATGTTTGGAATATTATTCGGTTTAAAATGTCATATCGCTGTTTGAGCGCGTCAGGCGAAGCTACACACCCCATGTTGCGATCACGCGTCACAATTGGAACAATCGTGTGAAATTTTGTTCACACGGCGGGAATAATCCGAACGATGGCACTTGTCCTAACGACCAGATCGTAAGACTGATTTGAGAGGGAAAGAGGTTGGCGCTCCTAACTGTTACTTTGAATCGCAACTGGGGCATTGGTAGTCGGCTATTTTGACGGAGCGCGGGTCTGTGACCCGCAGCAGCGTGAAATGGTAAAGATGCTTTGAATAACTCCACACCTTCTGCCCGGCGACGCTGCTGCGGGTCACTGGCACAGTGCCAAGACATCGCTTACAGCTTAGCGCCAAGACATGGCTTACAGTTTGCGAATATGACGCAC